>JBGPJN010000342.1:0-2500 GCA_041485445.1 Dehalococcoidia bacterium | reverse complement strand
CAGCACCGGCTAGCGGCCTGGTCTGGGTACACCGGTGGAGAGTCAATCCCATCGGCTCTGAACAGTTACCACGGAGCGCTCCGGGGCGGTTTCCGCCCACCCAGACCTGGGCGAGGACGGGGCCTCGTCGCCGGCGGTTGACCTACCTGGGGAAGGCCTCGCCCACGCCGCCGTCCACCGGAATCATTGCCCCGGTGGTGCGGGACGACCGGTCCGAGGCCAGGAACAGCGCCGCCTCCGCCACGTCCTCCGCCCGGACCTGGGTGTGCAGCAGGTTGCGCTGCTGGTAGAACTCCTCCAGCTTGTCCAGGGGGACCCGGTGGGCGGCGGCCCGCTCCTGCCGCACCTCCTGGGACCAGAGCCGGGAGCCCTGGAAGATGGCGTCGGGGTTCAGCACGTTGGACCGGATGCCGAACTGCCCGTTCTCCAGCGCCAGCACGCGGGCCAGCTGCACCTCGGCGGCCTTGGACACGCTGTACGCGCCGAACCGGGCGCCGGGGGCGGGCACGTTCTTGGTGCCGATGAACACCAGGCTGCCGCCGGCGCCCTGTTCCTTCATCAGCCGCACCGCCTGGGCCGCCACCAGGAAGTGCCCGGTGGTGTTGACGTCCAGCGACCGCCGCCACTCCGCCAGGGACAGCTGGTCCACCGCCCCCGGCGTGGCGATGCCGGCGTTGGACACCAGGATGTCCAGCCCGCCGTAGGCGAGGCGCAGCTCCTGGAAGGCCTGGGCCACCTGGTCCTCGTCAGCCACGTTCATGGGGAAGGCCGCCGCGCGGCCCCGGCCCTGGCTCTGGTCGATTTCGCTGGCCACCGCCTTGGCGCCCTCGGCGTCGATGTCGGTCACCACCACGTGGGCGCCCTCCTGGGCCAGCCGCAGGGCGATGGCCCGGCCGATGCCGTTGGCTGCCCCCGTGACCAGGGCCACCCTGCGGTCCAGCTCCTTCTCCTTTGGGGCCAGGGTCAGCTTGTAAAGCTCCAGGGGCCAGTACTCGGCGTCGTAGGCGTCCTCATTGGAGAGCGACGTGTACTCCCCCGCCGCCTGGGCCGACCCGATGACGCTGATGGTGTGGTGGTAGATATCGGCGGTAATCTGGGCGGCCTGGACGTGGCGGCCCGTGGTCCACATGCCTACGCCCGGCAGCAGGACCACGCGCGGGTAGGGGTCCAGCATGGGCGGCGGCTGGGGGCCGGAGCGCTGGCGCTGCGCCTGGTACCATTGGGCGTACTCCTGGGCGTAGACGGCCACACCTTGCTTCAGGGAGTCCAGCAGGGCGGGCACATCGGCGGGGTCGCCGGCGTCCACCCCCATATCAATCCATAAAGGCTTCTGCTTGGTCTGGATCAGGTGGTCGGGCGTGGCGGGCCCGATGCCGCTCAGCCGCCGGCCATCATCGCTGCCGATGAAGTCCAGCACGTCGGGCGAGTCGTCGAACCGCAGCACCATGCGCTGCCGCTGGCTGACCAGTCCCCGCAGGGCCGGGGCCACTGCGGCGGCGATGCGGCGCCGCTCCGCCGGGTCCAGGGGGGTCCGGCTCCAGCCGCCGAAGACGCCCCTGGCGCGGCCCTTAGCGGATGTTTCGATATGCTGCTCCGCCCGGGTGACCAGGCCCACGTGCTCCTGGTAGGCCTGCTCCGGGGTGTCTCCCCAGGTGAACAGGCCGTGGTTCATCAGCACCACCCCCTTAATGTCGGGCGCGCGGCGGACCGCCTCCCCCACCATCTTGGAGAGGCGGAAGCCGGGGCGGAGGTACTCCACCACCGCCACGTCCTGCCCATACACCCGGTCCAGCAGCGCCTGGCTTCCCTGGTTGTTGGTCAACGCCACCACCGCGTCGGCGTGGGAGTGGGCCACGCACTTGAAGGGCAGGAAGGCGTGCAGCAGGGTTTCAATGGAAGGCCGCAAGGCGTTGGGGTCCATGAGGCAGTTCTCCAGGTACGCCACCATCTGCTCGTCGGGCATGTCGTCGCGCTGGAACAGGGGCAGCACGTCCTCCAGGCGCAGGCGGGGGAAGTGGCGGCGCTCGATGGACTTCATGTCCGACCCGGAGCCCTTGATGCGCATGGCCTGCACGGGCCGGGCCATGAAGTCCTTTTCCACCACCTTGATGGAGGTGTTGCCCCCGCCCCACAGCACCAGCGAGGGGTCCTGGCCGATGAGCCGGCTCATGTACACCAGCTTGTCCAGGTCGTCCATGTTGCGGGTGTGGCTGTCCGACCAGTGGTTGCGCATGGTTGATACCCCTCGCGGCGGAATGGCTGGCGGGCAGGCCGTCCCCCAGCCCTGGCGAGTGTACATCAAGGGCGGCAGTCTGGGTAGAGTCCGTGGGGGAGGGGTGGACAGGGCCGTTTCATTTTCGCCGAACGTAGGGGCAGACCTGTGTGTCTGCCCCTACGGCTGGAGGGGCGGACCTGTGTGTCTGCCCCTACGGCTGGAGGGGCGGACCTGTGTGTCTGCCCTACGGCTGGAGGGGCGGACCTGTGTGTCTGCCCTACGGCT
>JBGPJN010000341.1:0-2505 GCA_041485445.1 Dehalococcoidia bacterium | reverse complement strand
GCCCTGGAGCTGCTCAGCTTCAGCCTTTACGTCCTGACTGCCTACGCCCGATCCAACCCGAGGTCCAACGAGGCGGGGCTGAAATACATCATCATCGGCGCATTCTCCTCGGCCCTGCTGCTCTATGGCCTCAGCATGGTCTACAGCTCCCTGGGGGCGACCCAGTTCGCCGCCGTCCGGGATGCCCTGTCCTCCGGCGTGGGGGCCGGCCCAACCCTCTGGGTGGGTTTGGCCCTGCTGGTGGCCGGCCTGGGTTTCAAGCTGGCGGCGGTGCCCTTCCACCTGTGGGCGCCCGACGTCTACGAAGGCGCTCCCCTGCCGGTCACCGCCTACCTGGCCATCGGCTCCAAGGCCGCGGCCTTCGCCCTGGTGCTGCGGCTCTTCGCCGAGGGGATTGTCCCGGCCACCGAGTTCTGGGGCCGGTGGCAGATCATTGTGGCGGTGATGGCCGCCGTCACCATGCTGGTGGGCAACCTGGTGGCTTTGGCCCAGCACAACCTCAAGCGGCTGCTGGCCTACTCCAGCATTGGGCACGTGGGGTTCCTGCTGGCGGGCATTGCCGCCCTGGCGCCGGGCGACACCCTGGTGGCCAACGGCATTATCTTCTACCTGGTGGGCTACGCGGTTACCAGCATCGTGGTGTTCGGCGCCATCATCGCCTTCTTCAACCACACCGGCCAGGAGGAGATTGGCGACCTGGCCGGGCTGGCCGACCGGCAGCCCTTCCTGGCGGCGGCCCTGGCCATCGGCCTGTTCTCCCTCAGCGGACTGCCCATCTTCGCCGGGTTCACCATCAAGTTCTACCTGTTCACCGCGGTGGCCCGGGCCGGCTTCCTGTGGCTGGCCGGCGTGGCGGTGCTGGCCAGCTTCATCTCCCTGTACTACTACCTGCAGGTCATCCGGCAGATGTACATCCAGCCGGCGCTCGGCGCGGCCCCTGATGCGGGCCACGGGCACGCCGGGACACCCGCCGCCAGCGCCCATGGCGCCGCGCCGGAGCACGCCGCGCCGCCGGCCTCGGCCCTCCCCTTTCCCGGCTGGCTGCTGACAGTGGCCCTGGTGGTGGGGCTGGCGGGCGTGTTATGGCTGGGGGTGTACCCCGGGCCCTTGGTGGCCATCATCGGGGGCGCCAGCCGGGCCATCCTGCCCGGCGGGTAACCCTTGGTCAACATTTTCCTTAGAAGAAGGTGTTTAAAAAGCCACCTTCTCCCCCTTACGAAGGGGGAGATACAGAGGGGGTGGTTTGCGTCCCGTGCCGCGCGGCGGCGGCGTAAGGGCACGACCCCCCTGTAGTCCCCCCTTCGTAAGGGGGGACGGGACGGCCCCTTAGCATGTTATTGCTGGTCAAATGGCTCCCTCTCCTTCTGGGAGAGGGCCGGGGTGAGGGCGTTGCCCCCTCTCCCTCTGGTAGAGGGCCGGGGTGAGGGTGTTGCCCCGCCGGCGGCACCCAGGATGCCTCGCGGCTTTCGGTTACGCCTGAGTCTGCTATAATCAGTAGCTGTGGGCGCGTTCTAGCCCGTTCAGCCGTGCGCAAGCCGCGCCCAAGGTGATCATGTTTCATGGCACTTAAGATTATATCGGTTATTGGCAGCAGCAAGGCGACGCCCGACCTGGTGGAGATGGCGGAAGCCGTGGGTCGGGAGCTGGGCCGAAGAGGGGTGTTGGTGGTGTGCGGCGGCCTGGGCGGCGTCATGGAGGCGGTGTGCCGCGGCGCCAAGGCCGAGGGCGGCACCACCGTGGGCATCTTGCCGGGGCACACCGTGTCCGAGGCCAACCGCTACGTGGACATTCCCATCATCACCACCATGGGGTATGCCCGCAACGTCATCGTCGCCCACAGCGGCCAGGCGGTCATCGCCATCGGCGGCGCCTTTGGCACGCTGTCGGAGATCGCCTACGCCCTGGGCGACCGAATCCCGGTTATCGGCCTGCATACCTGGCGCCTCGATCGCAACGGCCAGGGGGAGCTGGTGGATGGGGCCATCATCCGGGCCACCGACCCGGTGGACGCCGTGGAGAAGGCGCTGGCGGCGGCCGCCCGCCGCGGTGTCGCCGAACGGATGGAAACGTGACCGGCCATAGGGCGACCGTCACCATCGCCGGCCTCAAGGGCCGGGAGGTACTGGACTCCCGCGGCAACCCCACGGTGGAGGCCGAGGTGTGGCTCTCCGATGGGACCCGCGCCCGCGCCATGGTGCCCTCAGGCGCCAGCACCGGCAGCCACGAGGCCGTGGAGCTGCGGGACGGCGACCCCCTGCGCTACGACAAGAAGGGTGTGCTGCAGGCCGTGGCCAACCTGGAGCGGAGCATCGGCCCGGCGCTCACCGGCCGCTCTCCCTTTGACCAAGCGGCGGTGGACCGGCAGATGAACCACCTGGACGGCACCAGCAACAAGGGCCGGCTGGGGGCCAACGCCGTGCTGGCGGTCTCCCTGGCGGTGGCCCGGGCGGCCGCAGCGTCAAAGGGCGTGTCGAATCGGGAGTCGCAGCCTGCCGATGTGCCCCT
>JBGPJN010000340.1:0-2507 GCA_041485445.1 Dehalococcoidia bacterium | reverse complement strand
CTCGTCCGCTTCCCATCGGCATCCTCCGACAGTAACGCGCCGGAAAGATTCAGTCCGGGTCTCACTCCCAGACTCAGGATCGCTGGGCGAGCCAGCCATTGGGGGTCATCCCCTTCGTGCTGCTGCCGGTACTCCTGGGCCTTCTGCCGGATGGTCACGTCGCTCAGGTCAATATCGAAGAGGCCGGCCCCCAGCAGCCCAGAAAATCCCTCGAAGCGCAGAAACGGCGGTCTGCCGGGGTTGTCCTCGGCCCACTCCTCCAGCTTTTCCAGAACCTGGTCGGTGGTGTAGTCGCTCATGGCGCTCCTTCAACGAAATCCCCCCAACCCCCCTTTGCGAAAGGGGGGCTACGGAAACTCCCTCCGCGTTCTCTGCGCCCTCTGCGGTGAAAATGGTCCCGCCCCTTACGCCCGCGCGTTCAGGCCGCCGTCCACGTACACCGGCTGGCCGGTGCTGTAGTCGCAGCTCTCCGAGCACAGGTACACCAGCAGGGGGGCAATATCCCGCGGGTGGCCCCGCCGCCGCAGGGGGATGTAGCGCACCAGCTGCTCCTGCTGCTGCGCCTCTGGGGGCGCATCATCGGCGCTGAGCCAGCCCAGGCCCAGGGCGTTGACCCGGATGTTGTGCGGCCCCCACTCCACCGCCAGGGAGCGGGTCAGCGACAGCACCGCCGCCTGGCTGGCGCTGAAGGCCGCGGCGTTGACCATGCCGCGCTCCGCCAGCCCCGAGATGATGTTGACGATGCGGCCATACCCCTGCTGCACCATTCGCCCGCCCACCGCCTGGCACAGCAGGAACACGGCGCGGGCGTTGCGGGCCTGCACCGCCTCCCACTCCTGGAGGGATGTCTCGGCGAAGGGCTTGGCGAAGAAGCTGCGGGCGTCGTTGACCAGGATGTCCATGGGGCCGCCAACGCCCCTGTCCAGGGTAGCCAGCACCCGGGCCACGCCTTCCGGGGTGGTCACGTCGGCCACTATGCCGGCGTGGGACGACGACCCCCCTGTAGTCCCCCCATGGTAAGGGGGGACGGGCCGTCCTTCTCCCCCTTGGTAAGGGGGAGATACAGAGGGGGTGGTCCCCGCCACCGCCGCCAGCACCGCATCCACCTGCTCCCGCCGCCGGGCAGCCACCAGCACGCTGGCGCCGGCCTCCGCCAGGGCCTGGCCCAGGAAGGGCGCGTCATCGTCCTTCCCCCGAAGGATGGACAGGATGGCCCGGCGGCCGGCCAGGCTGTATTCAGGCAGGATGGGCATATTTCACCGCTGAGCGCACAGAGCACGCGGAGAACTTGGCCAGTTGGGTGACAAGTGATGCCCGTCCTTTTCCTCGTCCATCTCTGCGTCCTCCGCGCTCTCTGCGGTGAGAATCACGGCTCCAGCTCCGCCAGGGGCGCGTAGCCCGTGGGGGCCAAACCCCCGGCCAGGCCGCCGCCGTCCAGGATGAACATCTCGCCGGTCATGTAGTCCGAGGCGTCGGACGCCAGGAACACCGCCACCGGCCCCAGGTCCTCGGGGCGGCCCAGCTTGCCGATGGGCAGGAAGGCCCCGGAGCGCGGCAGGCTGCCGCCGATGTCCGACTGGGTGGCCTCGGTGGGGATCAGCCCCGGCACGATGGTGTTGGCGGTGATGCCGTGACGGGCCAGGCTGAAGGACAGGGTGCGGGTGAGCTGGAGCAGGCCGCCCTTGGAGATGCAGTACATGTAGAGGTCGCGGCCGGCCCGCAGCCCCAGGCCCGAGGCCACGTTGATGATCTTGCCCTTGCCCCGGTCGGCCATGGGCTTGGCCACCGCCCGGGCGCAGTAGAAGGCGCCGGTGAGGTTCACGTCCATCACCTGATGCCACTGCTGGTCGGTGATCTCCCAGATGGGCTGGACCACGTTCTCCCGCACCGCGCCGGCGTTGTTGACCAGAACGTCAATGCGACCGAACCGTTCCAGGGCGGCGGACACCATGCGGTTGACCTGGGCCGAGTCGGTGACGTCGGCGGTGACGGCCAGGGCTTCTTGACCCAGGTCCCGCACCTCCTGGGCCGCCTCTTCGATGGGCCCGGCCCGCCGCGCAGCGATGACCAGGCTGGCCCCGGCGCGGGCCAGGGCGCGGGTCATGGCCCGGCCCAGCCCGGTGCCGCCGCCGGTGATGAGCACCACCTTGCCATCCAGGTTCAGGCGGTTGAGCATCCTATTCCTCGCCGGTAGGGGCAGACCTGTGTGTCTGCCCTGGGCGCGCCAAGGAGCGCCCCTACGTTACGCTATTAGCCAGTGTCACGTCCCCCGACGTGAGGGTCACCAGGCGGCCATCGTCCAGGCGGAGCATCAGATTGCCCAGGTCGTCCACCGCCTCCGCCACGCCGGTGAGCGTATCGTCCCGCAGGGGCGCCCCGACAAGTCGGGGCTGGTGACCCTCACGGCGGGAGATGTGACATTAGCTGAAGGTGTCACGTAGGGGCGCTCCTTGGCGCGCCCAGGGCAGCCGCACAGGTCTGCCCTACCGGCGAGGAATGGGATGCTT
>JBGPJN010000339.1:0-2519 GCA_041485445.1 Dehalococcoidia bacterium | reverse complement strand
GCGGTAATTGAACCCGGGTCATTCCGCCTGGACAATCTTTTCCTGCACCTGAACGGTCAGACGCTCCAGGGCGGGGCTGGTGGCCACCGGGTAGTGGGGCGGGTTGCGCAGGCGCTTGTGGTGGTCGTCCAACTGCTGGAAATCCTGGAGGAATCGCCCCCGTATCTCGCCCAAAGTCGGGCGCGGACCGGTGCGGCGGCCACCCACCATCACCGGCTCCAGCAGCGGCTCCCCGCCGGGCAAGCGCTCATCTTCGCGGGCGATGATGTCCCGCAGGAACTTCCCCGCCTGGTCGCGCAGGCGGTACACCTGCTTGGCCCCCGGCAGCGACACCTTGCCGGTGCTGAGCTTCATCACCGGGCGGCCGTCGTAGGCCACCAGCTTGTAGGCCATGTCCGAGTAGGGGGCGTCGGCGGACACGCCCACCTTGGTGCCCACGCCGAAGATGTCGATGGGCGCGCCGCCGCGCACCAGGGCGTCCAGCTCGTACTCGTCCAGGCCGCCGCTGGCCAGGATTTGCACGTACCCCAGGCCGGCGTCGTCCAGGATGCGGCGCACCCGGCGGCTCAGGTCGGCAAAGTCCCCCGAGTCCAGCCGCACCGCCAGCAGCCGGTGCCCGGCGGCCTCCAGCTCCTTGGCCACCGGCACCGCCCGCCAGGCGCCATCAACGGTGTCGTAGGTGTCCAGCAGCAGCACCGTGCGGTCGGGGAAGGTGGCGGCGTAGGCGCGGAAGGCGTCGCTCTCCGAGGGAAAGCTGGAGATGAAGGAGTGGGCCATGGTGCCTGAGGGCGGGATGCCGTAGCGCTGGGCGGCCAGCACATTGCTGGTGGACTGGAAGCCGGCGATGTAGCTGCAGCGGGCCATCTTGAGGGCGGCGTCCACGCCGTGGGTGCGGCGGGAGGCAAAGTCGGTGACGACCCGGCCCGGCGCGGCCCAGCAGCAGCGGGCGGCCTTGGTGGCCAGCAGCACCTGGAAGTTGACCTGGTTGATGATGAAGGTCTCCGCCAGTTGCGCCTGGATGATGGGCGCAGTCACCTCCAGCACCGGCTCGTTGACGAAGAACAGGCGGCCCTCCGGGATGGCCCGCACGCTGCCGGTGAAGTGCAGCTTGCTCAGGTGCTTCAGCAGGTCCTCGGTGAAGATACCGGTGGCGCGCAGGTATTCAAGGCTGGCTGGGCTGAAGCGGAGGTTTTCCAGGTAGTCCAGCACGTCCTCCAGCCCGGCAGAGACCAGGTAGCCCCGGTCCGGCGGGTACCGGCGGATGAACAGGCTGAAGGTGGCCGGGGCGAACATGCCGTGCTGAAAGAAGGCCTGGGCCATGGTCAGCTCGTACAGGTCGGTGAACAGGCCCAGGTCGTCGGGGGGAAGGGGGAGGTGGCGAGGCATCTCAGGGCTACACAAACTTGCCGCCGGCACGCAGCTCCAGGGTGACAATGGTGTTCATCACCTCCCGCAGAGCGTCCAGGCCCTGAGTGTCCAGCACCTCGATGAGATGATCCACCCGGCTGATTTGCGCCCGCAGGGCACCCGCCAGTCCAGCCAGCCCCTTGATGGGAGCGGGATTGGCTTCCTCCTGGGCCAGACGTCCCTCCAGATAGACCCGGTACTCCCTGGCCTGGCGCACCACCGCGTCCAGGCCCAGGCCAATGGCCTCCGCCTGGAGGTGACGTGGCCCCTGGGACGCGCCCATAAACACCGGCACCTCCTCGATGGGGAACCGGCGCCAGCGGTAGGGCAACTCCACGATGCCGCCCGGAGACTGGATATGCCAGGCCGCCTCCAATGCTGCGATGAGGATGGCCCGCTGCTGCTGTGGCTTGCCCGCCTCGCCCATCTGGTTGCCCGCCGGGAAGCGCAGGTACACTGCGCGGGGCACACCCACACTGGCGGTTATATGAGGCTGCACCGTCATGGACACGGTGGCTACTCCGGCCTCTTCCACCTGGTTCTGCACCAGCCCCACGGACCGGTGACAGACCGGTCAACCGCAGGTCATCAGCGCCAGGTCGGCACCGCTGGCCTTGATGCGCCGGGCCAGCTCCGGGGCAGTCGCCTCCGCCAGATGTGTTGGGTCGGGGTTGAAGCCCATGATGCTGTAAGCCATGGGGGCAATTCCGCCCAACACGCCAGCGTCGCATAGCTCCCGCAACCGGTCCAGGGGGAACATGCAGTTAATGTCCCGGTCGGCGTCCACGTGGCTGTAGTGGGTGTGGGTGACGGTTAGCTGGAAGGTATCAACGCTGGTGGGAATCTCGCGGAAGGACGGGTCCCCGTGGGAATTGGCCACGTCGAAAGCTTGGTCGGATTTCCGGTGGATCCCGCCGGTAGTGAACAGGGTCACCAAGCACTGGGACAAGGGCTTGGTCAGGGGAGTCCAGCGGATAATCTGGTTGCGCCGGTCTTTGGTGCCGGTGTGTATCACCATGATGCGGCTCATCCAGTCCTGGAACTTTTGCTTCTCGGCGGCGGAGAAGTCCCACGTCTGGTAATCTACGGCCATGACCTTCACCTCCAAATTC
>JBGPJN010000338.1:0-2524 GCA_041485445.1 Dehalococcoidia bacterium | reverse complement strand
GGGGATTCCGTCGGAGGCCTTTGCGCGGGAGGACGCCGACCGGGCCCTGGAGCTGGCCGGCGTGGTGGTGGAGTTCGTGCGGGAGCGGGTGCGGTGAGGGTGTTTCATTGGCGCTAAGAGGAGTCAAAGGAGCCCAGGAGCGTACACGCCATGACCATCAAAGATGAGCTGTACCGCCTGGTGGACGAGCTGCCCGAGGGCGAGTGGCACGCCGCCAAACGCTACCTGGAATTCCTGCGGAACATGGGTGACCCCCTGTTGCAGGCTCTCATGGCCGCGCCCTACGACGACGAGCCGGAGACACCGGAGGAGCGAGCCGCGATGGCCGAAGCCCGGCGGAACTTCGAGGCTGGAGAGGTGGTGACCCACGAGGAGTTGAAGCGTGAGTTCGGTCTGTGACCTGGCGCATCGTTCACTCCAACCGAGCCCGCCGAGACCTGCGTGCTCTGGACCCACCAGTGGCCCGCCGGGCGCTCCAAGCTCTTGACCGCCTGGCCGAGATGGGTCAAGGTGACCTCAGACGCCTTCAAGGAGCTGGCGAGGAGTTGCGCCTTCGGGTCGGGGACTGGCGCGTCCGGCTCGTGTTGGAAACAGACACCAGTACGATACGCGTCTTCCAGATTAGCCACCGCAGCGATGCGTACCGTGGGTGAGGAGCAGTGCATGCCATGACCATCAAAGACGAGCTTTACCGCCTAGTGGACGAGCTCCCTGAGGGCGAGTGGCACGCCGCCAAACGCTACCTGGAGTACCTGCGGAACATGGGTGACCCCCTGCTGCAGGCCCTCATGGCCGCGCCCTACGACGACGAGCCGACTACCCCGGAAGAGGACAAGGGCGCCGCGGAAGCCTGGCAGGAGTACCTGCGGGGGGAAGCCCGCCCCTGGGAAGCGGTGCGTAATGAACTGGCGGAAGAGTAGGCGTCTGTGCCCTGGCGCATCGTGGTTACCCCCAGAGCAGAACGTGAACTGAAGCGCCTGCCTCCGCGAGAACAGGCTCGCATGAAGGCTGCCCTGGACGACTTGACCGTCTTCCCCAGGCGGGGAGACCTTCAAAAGTTGCACGGCAGCCGAGAGGAATGGCGACTCAGGGTAGGCGACTACCGGGTGCGGTTTCTGCCAGACTCCGGCAGCCAAGTAATTGCGATTCTGCGCGTCCTGCCCAGGGACCAGGCGTACCGGCAATAGCAGGCCAGGTGTCGCGCTTCCCCCTAGCTCCCCACAGCCTTCCCCACCCGCATCAGGCGCAGCGCCCGCTCGGCGGCGCCCGCCAGCAGTTCCTCGGTGCGGCCCAGGCTCTGCTCAAAGCTCATGGGCCGGTCGGCGATGCACATGATGCCGCCGATGCCGTGCTGGTATAGCTGCTCGTAGCCCTGACCCAGGCTCCCCGCCAGCAGGATGGTGGGCACTCCCCTGGCCTGGGCGCGGCGCGCCACGCCCACCGGGGCCTTGTCGTAGATGCTGGAGTGGTCCGCCCGGCCCTCGCCGGTAATCACCAGACTGGCCCCTTCCAGGTGCTGGTCAAAGCCCACGGCCTCGCACACCATGTCGATCCCCGACCGTAGCTCCGCGCCGGCGAAAGCCACCAGCCCGGCGCCCAGGCCGCCGGCGGCGCCGGTCCGGGGCCGGTCCAGCACCGCTTGCCCCAGGTCCCGCTGCACCACCTGAGCAAAGTTCCGCAGCGCCGCGTCCAGCTCCGCCACCACCTCCGGCGACGCCCCCTTCTGCGGGCCGTAAATCGCCGAAGCCCCCGTGGGGCCGCACAGGGGGTTGGTCACGTCGGTGACGCCCACCACCGTGGCCTGGGCCAGCCCGGGATGCCGCCGGGCGGCGACGATGCGGCTCAGCTTGGCCAGCGCCGCTCCGCCGGCGGGCAGGGGGTGTCCCCGGCCATCCAGAAACTGGAACCCCAGGACGCTGGCCATGCCAGCGCCCCCGTCGTTGGTGGCGCTGCCCCCCAGTCCCACTAGAATACGGGTGAAGCCCTTGTCCAGGGCCTCCCGGATCAGCTCACCGGTGCCTCTGGTGGTGGTCACCCGAGGGTTGCGCTTCCGTGGCGGCACCAGCGCCAGCCCGGAGGCGCGGGCCATCTCGATCACCGCGGTCTGGCCGTCGCGCATCACCCCCCAGCTGGCCTCCACCTGCTGTCCCAGCGGGCCCGTCACCACGCTGCGGAAGGTCTGACCGCCGGTGCCCTCCACCAGGGCGTCCAGGGTGCCGTCGCCGCCGTCGGCCACCGGCACCAGCACCGTCTCCGCTGCGGGCTCGGCGGCCAGCACGCCGCGGGCAATGGCCCGGGCGGCCAGCAGCCCGGATACGCTGCCTTTGAAGCTCTGGGGGGCGATAATTACCTTCAGGCCCATGACGCCGGTATTATACACCCCGGAAAATTTTCCAGGCCGTAACTGTGCACAGTCGGGTGTTGGGCTCCCCAGCAGCGTTTCAAAACCATGGAGCAACTGCTGCTAAGCAGCCTTTCGACCATCCCCCTTGCCCCCTTCCTGGCCAGGAAGGGGGAAGAGAAG
>JBGPJN010000337.1:0-2549 GCA_041485445.1 Dehalococcoidia bacterium | reverse complement strand
GCCAGCACGCAGCCCTTGGCCTTATCCCCGGCGGTGCGCTGGGACAGGTGCACGCTGACCACCCGGTTGGGCTGGCCGGCGCCCATGCCTACCAGGGTGCGGTCCTTGACCATGACAATGGCGTTGGACTTGATGTGCTTGGCCGCCTTCCAGGCAAAGGCCAGGTCCGACAGCTCCGCCGGGGTGGGAGCGCGCTCCGTGACCGTCTTCCAGGAAGCGGGGTCTTCCTGAATGACGTCGGGCGTCTGCACCAGGATGCCGCCGGTGATGGGTCTCAGGTCGTAGCCCAGTCCCTTGGCATTGGCCGGCGCCTGGTCCACCGCCAGGATGCGCAGATTGCGCTTCTTCTGTAGAACTGCCAGGGCCTCCGGCTCGTAGCCGGGGGCCACCACCACCTCGTAGAACACCGGGCCCATGGCCTCGGCGGCGGCGGCGGTCACCGTGCGGTTGTAGCCCACAATGCCGCCGAAGGCCGAGGTGGTGTCGCCGTCGAAGGCCCGGCGGTAGGCCTCGGCCTGGTCCCGGTGACTGGCCAGGCCGCAGGGGTTAGTGTGCTTGATCACCGTCACCGTGGGGTCGGCAAAGTCGTTGGCGGTGCTCCAGGCGGCGTCGGCATCCAGCAAGTTGTTGAAGGACAGCTCCCGGCCGTGGAGCTGCAGGGCGTGGGCGATGCCGCCCGCGTCCCCGGCGGCGGAGTACAGACCCCCCAGCTGGTGGGGGTTCTCGCCGTAGCGCAGCTCGGCCAGGCGGGTCAGGGAGATGGTCAGGCGCTCCGGCAGGCTGCCGGCGGAGGCCGGGCCGGTCAGGTAGGCGGCCACGGCGGTGTCGTACAGGGAGACGTGCTGGAACGCCTTGGCGGCCAGGCTCCGCCGCTCCTCGGAAGACAGGCCCCCCTCCGCCAGCTTGGTGGCCACCCAGTCGTAGTCCGCCGGGTCCACCACCACGGTGACAAAGGGGAAGTTCTTGGCCGCGGCCCGCAGCATGGCGGGACCGCCGATGTCAATGTTCTCCAGGGCGTCGTCCAGGGTCACGTTGGGCCGGCTGATGGTGGCGACGAAGGGGTACAGGTTCACCACCACCAGGTCTATGGGGTCTATGCCGTGCTGGGCCAGCTCCGCCACGTGGGCGGGCAGGTCCCGGCGAGCCAGCAACCCGGCGTGGATCACTGGGTGCAGGGTCTTGACCCGGCCGTCCAGGATCTCCGGCGAGCCGGTGACCTGGGATACCTGGCGCACCGGCAGACCGCCCTCCTGGGACAGGGTGCGGTGGGTGCCTCCGGTGCTGATGAGCTCCGCGCCCAGGGCCACCAGGCGCCGCCCGAACTCAACAACGCCCGTTTTGTCGTATACGCTGATTAACGCCTTCAACTTGCTTGCCCCTCAACACGGTATCCCCGGATATCTGCTAGCGTGTGTGGAAACTCGATTCTCCCCTCACCTGAAGGAAAGGACTGCTCACTCGCCCGCCCGCGGCTATTCAATCACCACCTGCCCGTCGCCCGCCCGGGGCACAATGCGGCCCACCACCAGGGCCCCGGGCACCGCCGCCTGGAACTGGGGGATGTCGGCCTCCCGGCAGACCGCCACCATGCCCAGGCCCATGTTGAACACCCGGTACATCTCGTCCAAGCCCACCTTGCCCTCCCGCTGGATGATGGAGAAGATAGGAGGCACGGGCCAAGAGCCCGCCTGGAAGCTGGCCGCAACTTCCGGGGGCAGGATGGCCGGCATCTTGCCGGGTATTCCGCCGCCGGTGATGTGGGCCAAGCCCCTTACAATGCCCAGGCCCAGCACCGGCGCCAGCAGCGGATAGTAGCAGCGGTGCCGCACCAGCAGCTCCTCCCCCAGACCGTGCTGCAGCTCGTCGTACTGGCGGAACAACACCGAGGGCTGGGCGTCGGTGTCAAACACCCGGCGCACCAGGGAGAACCCGTTGGTGTGCAGGCCGCTGGAGGGAATCCCCAGCAGCCAGTCCCCCGGCTGGATGCCGCTGCCGTCGATCACCCGGTCCCGCTCCACCGCGCCCACCACAAAACCGGCCAGGTCAAAATCGTCGCCGGTATACAGGCCGGGCATCTGGGCGGTCTCGCCGCCGATGAGGGCGCAGCCCACCTCCCGGCAGCCCCACACGATGCCCCGCAGCAAGGTCTCCATGCGCTGCGCGTCCGGCTGGCTGAAGGAGATGTAGTCCAGGAAAAATAGCGGACGGGCGCCCTTGGTCAGGATGTCGTTGACGTTGAGGGTCACCAGGTCCTGGCCGATGGACTCGTAGTGACCCAGCTGGGCCGCGATCTTGAGTTTGGTGCCCACCCCGTCGGTGCTGGCCACCAGCACCGGCTGGCGGTAACCGGAGAGCTGGTACAGCCCGGCGAAGCTGTTGCCGCCCTTCAGCACCTGGGGGCCGTGGGTAATGGCTGCAAAAGCGCGGATGCGCTCTTTCAGGCCCTCCATGTCGTCCAGGTCAACCCCGGACGCTCTGTAGGTATTGGGTGTCAACTCGGCACTCTCTCCAGGTAACGCAATATTGCTCCGGGATTGAGCTAAGGGAAG
>JBGPJN010000336.1:0-2562 GCA_041485445.1 Dehalococcoidia bacterium | reverse complement strand
CCTAGCCCCCTTCCTGGCCAGGAAGGGGGAAGAGAAGAAATGTATCCTTCGGCAGGCTCAGGACAGGTCTGGGGGACACCCCCATCCTTCCGCGGAAGGACCGGCGAGGGGTTCCACCCCTCTGCACACCCCTTGGTCGCCAAACCTGCTACGTCCGGTACAAGCTAGGCCAAAGTGAGCGACCACTGCCCGTCCCTTCGAGTCTGCACATTTACACTCGGTCGCGCCAATGGGCAAGGACTGCCGGAAAGTCTAGCGATACTACCATCGATACTACTATCGATACTACCATCAAGGGGTGGCAAGGGGTGGCTGGCCCGCGTTTCATTCAATGGCATCCCTCAACGGCGCGTCCGGGGCATTGGCCTCACCGGGTGGCGGCGCCCCGAGGGCTCCCTTGAGTCGCGCCGCGGCCTGGGGGTCCAGGATCTCCGCCGCCAGAAGGGCGCCCTGGACGGCCTGGGCGGCGGCGTCCTCCTCCGACAGGCCGAGCCGCAGAGCTGCCTCTTTGGCCCCGGCGATGGCGTGGGTGGCCGCCTGCACCACATCTGCCCCCATGTCGCCGGCGCCCAGCACCGCCCCGTAGGCGGCGGCGCTGACCGCATCCTGGATATCCCCAGCTGTCCGGTCCAGGTCGTTCAATACGTTTACCACCGCCCGCCGGGACAATTCCCCCACGTCGTCCGTAACTTCGTTGACTGCCTTCATGACCTCTCTAGCGGCCTGGTGGGCCAGGTCGGCGCCCGCCTCGCCCAGCTCTTCGGCTTCTCCTGCCACGTGGGAGAGGGCCTGGCCCACGTGCCCGGCAATATCCTCCATCACCTCCCCACCGCGTGCCGCGGCCGCCGCCGCCGTCTTGATGGAGGCTGCCACCTGGTAGGCGGTGACTCCCATCGCGACGTCCATGCCGGGCACCCGGCGCAGGAAATCGTAGGGCAGATGGGCCATCGCGCCGACCCCAGGCACCGACGATAGGGATCGGAACCCATCCCGGGCTTCGGCCATGAGCTGGTCCAGCACCACCTTCCGGTCCACCTCGCCCTCTTCGCGGATGGTGGTCAGGGTGTTCATGGTGATCAGTCCCAGCACGAAAGCCAGGATGAAGAGGAAATCGAAGCCCGCCAACCTCAGCACTGGCAACTGGGCGGTCCAGGTGAGGTCGGTCCAATGCAGGCTGAGGCTCAGCTCGCGGAGGCTGAAGAAGTCCGCCAGGAACCCGCCCAGCAGCGGGCTTAGACCAGCTCCCAGGCTGATGGCCAGGGACGCTCCGCTGAGGTAGGCGGCGGCGCGTTCCGGCGGGGCGAGCTTCATGCGCAGGGTCATGTCCGTCAGGCTAACTCCTCCTGACGCTACTCCGGCGAAGACGTGCAGGACCACCAGGAGCGGCAGGGTCAGCAGATGGGGGTCCGGCCGGCCGGTGAAGGCCCAGCCCACGATGACCAGCAGGTACAGCGAGGAACATAGGGAGAGGACGACCTTGCTGCCGAACTTGTCGGCGAAGGGCCCCCAGACTCGGGCAAACAGGATGCTGCACAGCTGGCTCAGCACACTCAAGGCGATGACAATGGACAGCGGTACGTGTAGCTTCTGGAGCATGTAGACCGCGAAAAAAGGGATGGCCAGGTGGATGGCGAAGTTCCAAAAGAACAGGAAGTTGAGGAGCTGCCGGAAGTTGCGGTCCCGCACCGGGGCCGCCAGCAGCGCCCCGAAGGAGGGCCGCGGACCGGTGGGGAGCTGCATCTGCGGCTCCGGCATCCGGGCCATAAACCCCACGCTGGTCCAGCCCAGGAGCACGCTGCCCAGGAGGAAGGCCAGGGTGTAGCCCAGCACCACCCGCTCTTCCGGGACCTGCCCCTTCCATACATCCAGGTACAACGCCCCCGACATCGCCACCACGGCGGTGGCCAGGGTGGCCAGGGCCTGGCGGCGAGAGAAGTACCGGCCCAAGGCAGGCTGGGGCACCAGGTCCCGGAGCCAGGTGAACCAGCTGGCGTTGATGAAGGCGGTGGCCATGCCCCGCAACGCCATCAGGCCCAGCAGCGCGGATACCGCCGCCCCGCTGGGGACCCGGAGGAATACCGGGACCAGGGCGATGGGAATCCATACCGACTGGGCCAGGAAGTAGGCCGGTATGGCCACCACCTTGCGCCGTCCCAGCCGCTCCACCAGCAGCACAGCCGGTATCTGGAAGGTCTGGCCGATGAAGGGGAGCGCGGTCAGGACGCCGATCTGGAGGTTGGACGCGCCCAGGGCCAGCGCAAAGGCCGCCAGGAAACCGCCGGAGGTCAGCCCGTCCAGGCCGGCCCCGGCCATCACCTGCCGGATGCTGAGCCGCAGCCCGCGAGCAGTCTCCTGCTGGGAGAGGGCAGGGTGAGGCTGAAAGAGGCTGGCTAGTTTCAACAGTGGCCCCTTATAGACCCTTGCACAAAGCTCTTATACAGCCTTGCACAAAGTTCATACAGGCCCTTGCGTTAATATTTAAACTTGCGCTGGCCCTTCATAGCCAGCGCGCCAGGCGAGGTCTGTAGGGGCGAGGCTTGCCTCGCCCAGGCGCCTGTCTAT
>JBGPJN010000335.1:0-2589 GCA_041485445.1 Dehalococcoidia bacterium | reverse complement strand
GTGTTGCCGTGACGGCAGCGGATTACTACGCCCTGGAAGGGCTGCACCCGCTCCCGGTCACCTTCGCGGATGCGGACGTTGACCTTGACCGTATCGCCAGGGATGAACGGGCTAATCTCGGCGTTGCTTTCCAATTTAAGAAGCTCTAGAGCATCCATAGTTCTCAGCGGCGCCCAATCCTAATTGCAACAAACTGCGGGTAAGGATACCACACCGCCGGAGAGAATGGTACTGGCGTGTGGTAATTGTAACTGTTCAGAGGGTGTTAGGCTCCCCACCAGCGTTCCAAAGCTATGGAGCAGCGGCCGCCGAGCAGCCTTTCGACCATCCCCCATGCCCCCGTCCTGGCCAGGAAGGGGGAAGAGAAGCAATGTATCCTTCGGCAGGCTCTGGACAGGTCTGAGGGACACCCCCAGACCCCCGGCGAGGGGTTTCACCCCTCTGCACACCCCTTGGTCGCCAAACCTGCTACGCCCGGTACAAGCTGCGCAAGGGACAGCAACCCTGCGCGTCCCCCACCTAGTCTGAACAGTTACGGGCGGTGGACAGGGTGATTCGGCTGCGCGCCCCGCGTTAGCGGATCACGCCAGGTGGTATCTAGGTGAAGCGCGGCGACCGGCGCAAAAAGCGGGGCGCCCCGCTTTCCCGGGGCGCCCCGCCTGCAACCGACCGTGTGCAAATACTTAACTAATGGGCCCGCATGGGGCGTTCGGCTCGCTCCATCTTGGGCGGGGCGCTCTCCTCACGGGCCTGGTTGGTCAGGGTCTCGGCCCAGGCGATGATCTTGGGCAGCGCCGCGTTGATGTCCCGCTGGTCAACCTTGCGGGCGATGTCCTCAGCGCCGCACTTGACCAGCATCATGGGCAGGCGGTTGCGGATCTTGTCCAAGGCCCAAGGGATCGGCCTGCCTTCCGAGGTGAAGTCCAACTCCAGCCGGATGTTCTGCTTGATCGTAGCGTTCCGATAATGGTAGTGGGGGTTCAGATCGAAGCAGTCCAACCGCAACAACTCCTTGTCGGCGCCGGGAAGATCGTTGCCGTAGACGTGAATGCACACGCCCTGGTCACGACCGCCCACGTTCTTGCGGTATTCCACCCCGAAGGTGACCGCCCCGGCCTTGATCAGTTCTTCCTTCCCCCCGGTCTCCCCGCCCATCTGGGCATGCATCACTTGCTGAGTAGCCATGGTCCTCCACCTCCTAGACTGTATTGGGACTGTATTGGGCAACCACTGCGACCCCCATGGTCGCTGGGCGCATTATACCCCTTTCGGACGCTGGCTGCACCTCACCGACGCCAAGCCCGCCGGGCGTGGTGCATCTGATGGCAATTCGTCAAGGGGCCGCCGTTCCGCGAAGCGCTATCCCAGGCTATAATTGTGACATTACGCTTTCGCGACGCGACACACTCCAGGCAAGGGCAGGAGGGAGGTCACCCCATGGAACTGTTTGAACAGATGGGCCGTTACGGCTATGAGCAGTTGGTCATGTGCTCGGACCCAGCGGTGGGGCTGAAGGCCATCATCGTGATCCATGACACCACCCTGGGCCCGGCCTGCGGCGGCGTCCGCATCTGGCCTTACGCCACCGAGGAGGCGGCGCTGGTGGATGTCCTGCGTCTGTCCCGGGGCATGACCTACAAGTCCGCGGCGGCGGACCTGCCCCTGGGCGGCGGCAAGGCGGTGGTTATTGCCGACCCCCACACCCAGAAGTCCGAGGCGCTGCTGCGGGCCTATGGGCGGTTTGTGGACACCCTGGGCGGCCGGTACATCACTACCACCGACGTGGGCACCACGGGGCGGGACCTGGAGTACATCCGCCACGAGACGCGGCACGTGGTGGGGCTTTCCACCACCCTGGGCGGCAGCGGCGATACCTCCATCATGACCGGGCTGGGGGTGTACATGGGGATGAAGGCCTGCGCCAAGGAGGCGTGGGGCTCCGACTCCCTGCGCGGCAAGCGGGTGGCCATGCAGGGGTTCGGCAAGGTGGCGGCGCACACCGCCCATCATTTGATGAAAGAGGACGCCCAACTGGTGGTCTCCGACGTTTACGACAGCGCCCTGGACAAGGCGCGGGAGCTGGGGCTGAAGGTGGTGCCGCCGGAGCGGATCTACGACGAGCGATGCGATATTTTCTCCCCCTGCGCCCTGGGCGGGGTCCTCTCCGGGGACACCATCCCCCGGCTGCACTGCCGCATTGTGGCGGGCGGGGCCAACAACCAGCTGCTGACCGAGGCCGACGGGCTGGAGCTGCACCGCCGTGGGATCCTGTACGCGCCGGACTACATCATCAACGCCGGCGGGGTCATCAACATATCCACGGAGATCGGCGCCACCTACAATGCCGACCGGGCCCGGGAGAAGACGGAACGCATCTACGAGATCATGGGCCGGGTCATTGACATGGCCAAGCGAGAGGAGATACCCACCGCCCAGGCCGCGGACCGCCTGGCGGAAGCCCGGATAGCCTCAGTGCGGTCCATCAAGGGCTTCTACCGCTCCTGCCGGTAACCGGCGAAGCAGCGAGGCCGGGGCGGCACTCCTGAAGGAGGGGCCCCGGCCTCATTGTCCCATGGCAGCGCCCCAAGC
>JBGPJN010000334.1:0-2621 GCA_041485445.1 Dehalococcoidia bacterium | reverse complement strand
TCCGCCATCTCCCGCTGGCGCCCGACGAACACGCTGCTTGTGGTGACCAACTCTTCTCTCCTAATGGTGGGACTGAGAAAGAATGCGGCGCTAGTCAGGACAACAGGGCGTGCCGCGCGGCGTAGGTGCCCACTCCAGCGCGGTTGGGAATGCCGGTTTTGGACAGGATGTTGCTCACGTGGTGTCCCACGGTGTTCAGGCTAATGATCAACTCATCAGCAATCTGCCGGTTGCTGCGGCCCAGAGCTATGAGACGCAGCACCTCCAGCTCACGCTGGGTTAGCCCGTCGGGAAGTGCGGGAACCGCAAGAAGCGCCGAGCCTATTCCCTGCTGGCGGTCGAGCACTCGCTCCACCATCTTCTTGGCCTGCACGCGCTGGAAGATGGCCAGCGCGTGGTCCAGTAGCTGCAACCCCTTCTGCCGGTCATCGGCGGCGTTACGGGCCAGGTGCATCTCGCCCCACTCCAAGAGCGACCGGGCCTCGAAGTAGGGCAGGTGGTATTGACGGTTGATCTCCACGGCTTTCTGGAAAGCCGCCTCAGCCTCGGGCCAGCGATGCTGGGCAGTGGCCAGAATGCCTTCGGCGTGATGCACCTCCGCCGCCAGGCCGCGCCAGTCCTCGCCGTTGGCGACGATTTCCTGGACCTGCCGCAGGTGGGAGGCTGCTTCCTCCAGCTCCCCAGCTTTGGCGGCTACCTCGGCGGCGAGAGCGAGGGGGAAGACCCCCAGAGGCTTTTCTCCTCGAGCTTGGGAGATGGATACCGCTTCTTGAATGCGGGCTTTGGCCCCAGCGAGGTCACCTCTCTCCAGGTAAAGCCACCCCAGGGCCCAGGATGTTGCCTGCTGGATAATTGGCCTGTGGCCCTCTTTAGCTTGCTCCAAACATTGGACCAGCTCTGCCTCGGCCTTATTCCAGTCGCCCAGGAAAAAGGGCACCAGACCCGAGACGTTGCTCAACGGTCCAAGATGTCCGCTCAAATCAACGTTGCCTTTGCTGGCCATCTGCTGTGCCATCTCCAGGCTGGCGAGGGCCTGAGGGACATCGCCTCGCAGGGTGAAGGCCCACGCTAGGGCAACGTGGGAATTTAGGTGCGTGCGGAATACTCCCGACTGCCTGGTAGACTCTACGGCCTGATTAGCCCACCGCAGAGCGCTCTCGGTGTCCCGTAGCAAGGTGGAAGAGGCGGCCAGTAACCATACTGCTTCACTGAGCCAAACAGCGTCGCCGCTTCTCTGGGCAGCCTCGTAGGCCTGGTGGGCCAGCCCCAGACCCCGCCGGATTTCGCCGGTATGGACCAGCAGCACATGGGCCAGAGAGTGAGCCACATCGCTAACCAGTGCGGGGTTGCCCTGACGTTCTGCTAAGGCCAGGCCCTTTTCTAGATGCAGGATCCCAGCGGAAATCGGCCCCGGCAGGTGGGCAGCCCCGTAGCCCGATCTTGCGTATGCCCGTGCCAACTGGGAGCTTTCCCCCTCAGGCTCCAACAGCGCAACGGCCTTTAAAGCATGGGAGTAGGCTCTGGCCGCGTTTGGCTCAAACAAGCGATAGTGGTTAGCCAGGCTAGAGTGCACCTCACCAGCCTTCTTGTTGTCCCCAATGGTCTCATAGATTGATAACGCCCTCTCCAGGTAGCCCACAGACCCCTTAGCTTTGCTCACCCCGGTAGCCAGGGCCAGCTTCCGGAGCACCTCTGCCTGCTGGCTGGGGTCCGCCCCCAGCTCCTCCAGCAGCTCCAACCCGGTCTGGTAATGTCCGATGGCCTCTTCCCACCCGTAGCTGGCCAGCGCCATCTCCCCGGCCAGCAGAGAGTACTTGACCACCTTCTCGGGCCCCAGCACCGGCTCCGCCTCGGCAAAGTGGTGCGCCAGCTCGGCGGCGTGGGCCTCAGCTTGGGGGCCGTACAACTCCTCCAGGGCCTGGGCGATGCGCGCATGCAGCCTTACCCGCCGGGCGGCCGATAGCTCGCTGGCCAGGGTCTCCTGAATCAATGCATGGGCAAATTGATAGTCCTCTGCGGACCCAGGCAACTCTTGAATCATCCCGGCAGCCAGCCCTTCCTCCAATACCTGCAGCAACCGGTCTTCAGAGAGGTCTTTGCTGAGCCGGGCGAGCTGGACCAGGCTGAACTCCCGGCCAATGATGGCGGCGGTGGTCAGAACCTGGTTGCACTGCTCCGTGAGCCGGTTCAGACGCTGTCCGATAGCCTCTCGCACACCTTCCGGTATTCGGACGACCTGGGGGCCTGCCGCTCCCTGACCCGCCAGCCCACCCTCGTCTGACAGCAGCTGTACTACCTCGGCCATGAAAAAGGGGTTGCCCTCGGTCCGGTCATGAATAGCTTCCGCCAGTGCGAGCGGGGTTATGATACCGGCGGTCGCCTGGATGAATGGCTGGGCCTCTTCACGGCTCAAGCCCCGCAGCGGTATGCGCTGGAATGTTGACTCGCGGGAAAGCTGGGCCAAGGTCTCCGACAGAGGGTGCTGGCGGGAAAGCTCCACGTCCCGGTAGGCGCCCAGCAGCAGCACCGGGACATTCCCCAACTCCCGGGCCACAAACTGGAGCAGCAGCAGGGAAGGCTGGTCGGCCCAGTGCAGGTCGTCCAGGACCAGCACCAGGGGC
>JBGPJN010000333.1:0-2623 GCA_041485445.1 Dehalococcoidia bacterium | reverse complement strand
CGCCGAAGGGTTCACAATAGTGGTGGCATGTGGGCAACAATGGTAATAGCCAGTCAAGATGGCTAAATTTCCCGCCGTACCAACCGAAGGCGATCAGCTTGCGAGGGCGGGGCAAGATGATGTCACGGTCAGCCTTAACGCCCTCCCCGTCAAGGTATATAGGCGAAGGTAACCGTGTCATGCTTTGCACTCTCTAATACACGAATGGCTGGCTAACAGGATAAGCCAACGTGCTGACGCGGTGTCAAGGGCCAACTGTCATGGCGCGCTACCCGCCCAGGAAGGTCCGGCCCTGGATGAGCCGCTCGATGTCTTTGGCGCTGATCAGCAGCACAAAGAGGATGAGCACTACGAAGCCGACCAGGTGCACCAGCCCCTCTTTCTCCGGCGGGATGCGCTTGCCCCGGCGCACCCACTCGATGACCACGAACAGCAACCGGCCGCCGTCCAGCATGGGAATGGGCAGGATGTTCAGGATGGCCAGGTTGACGCTGAACAGGACGGCCAGCACTAGCCAGCCGCTCAAGCCGCCCTCCCGGGTGACCTCACCCGTCACCTGGGCGATGCCAATGGGGCCGGAGAACTCGGGCGAACGCCCGCCCACCACCCAGCTGAAGATCTCCTGCTTGAGCAACACCAATAGGTCCCAGGTGCCAGTCACCCCCTTGGGTATGGCCACCCACGGCGGGTCGGAGCGGGTCACCACCTGCGCGTTCTCCAGGGAAAGGCGCACCCCAGTGGCGCCCTGGCCTTCCGGCGGATTGTATCGGGGAGTGACCCGGAACACCTGCTGGGCCGCGTTGCGCTGCACCACCCACTCCATCTCCGAGCCCAGGTTCAAGCTGACCGCGCGGATCAAATCGCCCTGAGTTTCTACCGTACGGCCGCCGGCTTCCCGCACCACGTCTCCCGCCCGAATCCCGGCCGCCGCCGCCGGTGAGGCCGGGAGCACCTCCTTTACCACCACGTCGCCCACCGACGTTTCCTGAGGGGTCATGAACATGGCCGCCATGATGACCACGGGGAGCATGGCGTTCATCGCCGAGCCGGCGGCTAGCACCACGGTTCGGGTGAGCACGCCCTTGCTGGCCAGGCTGCGGGGCACCTTGGGGTTGCTCTCCCCCGCCAGACGCACAAACCCGCCCAAGGGTGTCCAGTTGACGGTGTACTGCATGTCCGCCAGGACCATGGAGTCGTTGCCGATGGCCCGAATCTTGCCGTCGTGCCTCAGGAGCTCGTCGCCGCCCTTGGCCTCGGGAGACTTATTGCCCTTGCGACGGAAACCCTTCAGGGGCACTTCAATGACTCTGGCCACCAGGTTCCCGTCGGGCCCGTCGGCGGAGCTGACCTTGATCACCTGCCCGGGCCGGAGCTCGGCCGCTCCCCCCACGTTAACATACTGGGTATTTCCGTCCAGCAGCACGCGGGTCCGGCCGGTGTAGATGCCGAAGGCGCGGGGCGGGTAACCGACGCCAAACTCCAGGACCTTAATGCGAAACCATTTGGCGGTGAAGAAGTGGCCCATTTCGTGGATCACCACCAGCATGGTAAGCATGGGGATGAAGGAAACAAGGCTAATAAAAAGAGCATCCATAGTTTTCTACGTCCCAATCGTCCGGGCGGCGCGCCGGAAGGCCCAGGCATCCGCCGTCAGCAGTCTTTTAGGGCTCCGATGATGTGGGCGGCGCGCTGGGTGGCCCAGGCATCCGCCTCCAGCAGCTCGCCCAACTCCTGTCCAGGGAGGGAATCGTGCGCCGCCAGCACCTGCTCCACCACCCGATAAATATCCGTGAACCCGATCCGCTCCTCCAGAAAGGCGGTGACGGCCACTTCATCGGCGGCGCTGAGCACGGTGGGGAAGGTGCCGCCCTGCCGCGCGGCGTTCAGCGCCAGGCCGAAGCAAGGATAACGGCCCTCCTCCAGCGGCTGAAAGGTCAGCGACAGCGGCACTCGGGTGTTCAGGCGAGGCGTCACGGTGTTGGCACGGCGCTGGGGATGGAAGAGGGCATACTGAATGGGAAGGCGCATGTCCGGGGGGCCCAACTGGGCCTTGACCGAGCCGTCGGCGAACTCCACCATGGAGTGGATCGTGCTCTGCGGGTGTACCACCACTTCAATCTTATCCCACGGCACGCCGAATAACCAGTGCGATTCGATGACTTCAAAGGCTTTATTCATGAGGGTGGCGGAATCAATGGTTATTTTGCGGCCCATCTGCCAGGTGGGGTGCTTCAGCGCCTGGGCCGGCGTCACCGAAGCCAGTTCCTCCAGAGGCGTGGTGCGAAAGGGCCCGCCGGAGGCGGTGATGATTAGACGCTGGATGTCGTTGTCCTCGCCCTGAAGACACTGCCAGATGGCGCTGGGCTCGCTGTCCACCGGCAACACCGCGCCGCCGTAGCGCCGCTCGTAGTCCTTGATGATGGCCCCCGCCATGACAATGGGCTCCTTGTTGGAAAGGGCCACCGCCTTGCCATGCTGGAGGGCGTTGAGGGTAGGCACCAGGCCGGCGGCGCCGGTGGTAGCCACCATCACCAGATTGGCCTCCTCCAGGCAGACCATCTCCTCCATGGGCAGGAAACCAACCCCAGAAGGCAGCTCATTGGGGCGCTGCAGGCAGAAAATG
>JBGPJN010000332.1:0-2636 GCA_041485445.1 Dehalococcoidia bacterium | reverse complement strand
TTGGCACCGCCACGGTGGTGCTGCGGGACTGCCGGGTGGACGTGGTGACCGCCCGCCGCGAGACCTACCCGCGCCCCGGCGCACTGCCCGAGGTGACGCCCGGCGCCATCCTGGACGACCTGGCCCGCCGCGACTTCTCCATCAATGCCTTGGCCTTGCCCCTGGCGCAACGCCGCCCGGCGCTGCTGGACCCCCAGGGGGGCATGGCGGACCTGGCCCAGGGCGTGATCCGCATCCTGCACGCCAACAGCTTCGCCGACGACCCCACCCGCATTCTGCGGGCGCTGCGGTACGAGCAGCGGCTGGGGTTCCGGCTGGAGCCGGAGACCTGGCGCCGGATGCAGGCGGCCATCCGTGACGGGTGCCTGGACACGGTCAGCGGCGACCGCCTGCGCCGTGAGCTGGAGCGGCTGCTGGAGGAACGCCGGCCGGCCCTGGCCCTGGGGCGGGCCGCGGACCTGGGCGTGCTGGCCGGCATCCATCCGGCGCTGAAGGACGGCCAGTCGCTGCAGAGGCTGGCCTCGGATGGGTTGAACCCCGCCAGTCCCCTGGCCTGCCTGGCCGCCCTGGCCTACCCGCTGAGCCCTGGGCAGGAGTCCGGCGTGGTGCGCCGCCTGATGATGCCGGCAACCTGGGCGCGGGTGGTGCAGGACACCGTGGCGCTGAAGTCCCTGGAAGGGCCCCTGGCGGCGCCGGGCCTGACGCCCTCCGGCGTGTACCGGCTGGCGGAAGGCCGCGTCGCCGATGCGGTGTGCGCCGTATCCAGGTTGACCACCTCTTCGCTGGTGGCCCAGCGGCTGGAGGAGCACCTGCGCCGGCTGGCTCAGGTGACGCCCACCCTGGACGGCAACGACCTGCTGGCCCTGGGCGTGCCCGCCGGCCCGCAGCTGGGGCAGCTGTTGCTCCAACTGCGCGACGCCCGGCTGGATGGCCGCACGGCCTCGAAGGCGGAGGAGCAGGAGCTGGTCCGCCAATGGCTCACTTCCGGGCTTACTTCGGACGGAGGACCTGCAGAAAATGGTTGAGGATACGGAGCTGGAGATCTGCGTCATCTGCGGCGAGGCCCTGGACGGGGTCCACGAGACCGCCTGCCAGATGTGCGGCGGCAAGTTCCACCAGCCCTGGCGCCGGGACGGTGTTGTCCCCCAGTGCGGGCACATCGGCAGCCATGAGGAGGCGCTGGCCCTGGTGTTCCTGTGCAACGACTGCTATCTTGGGGAGAGGCTGTAGCGAGGTTTTAGCAATGGAAGCGGTTTACATTGAGGCCCACGGCGGGCCGGAGGTGCTGGTCTACGGGGAGCGCCCGGAGCCGTCGTGCCAGCCGCACCAGGTGAAAATTCGCGTCCGGGCCGCGGCCCTGAACCGCCTGGACCTGTACACCCGCGTCGGCGGACGAGGGCTGCGCCGCAGCTTTCCGCCGCCCCACATCCTGGGCGGCGACTGCGCCGGCGACGTGGTGGAGGCGGGCGCCCAGGTGCGGGGGCTGAAGCCCGGCGACCGGGTGGTGGTGAACCCGCGCCAGAGCTGCGGCCAGTGCCCCGAGTGTCTGTCCGGGCACGACGACCTGTGCCCGGGCTCCCAGTTCATGGGCAGCGCCATCGAAGGTAGCTACGCCGAGTACGTGGCGGTGCCCGCGGTGAACGCCCACGCCATCGCCGGCGGGGTGTCTTACGAGGAGGCCGCGGCCCTGCCTACCACCTTCCTGCCGGTGTGGAACATGCTCATGCGCAAGGCCCAGCTCAAGCCCTGGGAGACGGTGCTGGTGCTCTCCGCCTCCGCCGGGGTGGGCACCGCCGCCATCCAGGTGGCCAAGCGGGTCATCGGCGCGCGGGTGATCGCCACCACCAGCACGCCGGAGAAGGCGGCCAAGGCCGCGGAGCTGGGCGCCGACGAGGTGATCAACTACACCTTGGAGGACATCACCGAGCGGGCCAAGGCCCTCACCGGCGGCCAGGGCGTGGACGTGGTGGTGGACCACGTGGGCGGCGAGTTTTTCCCCAAGGCCTTCAGCGCCCTGCGGCCCGGCGGTCGCTACGGCATCTGCGGCGCCACCACCGGCCTGCGGGTGGAGCTGCAGCTGGGCCTGCTGTTCACCCGCCAGAACCAGGTCTTTGGCGTGTTCATGGGCAGCAAGGGCGACATGGGGGAGATTGTGGCCATGCTGAACCGGGGCACCATCCGGCCCGTGGTGGACCGGGTGTTCCCCCTGTCCCAGGCCGCCGCGGCGCACCAGGCCATGGAGGAGCACAACTTCTTCGGCAAGCTGGTGCTGCGGGTGTAGGACGTGTTTAAAAATAGCGACTACCCCTTCACTGTATAAGGGGAGGGCAAATGGCTGATTCACTTGAACTCAGGCTTGAACGCATCAAGCGTCTCAGCAACCTTCGACTTCAGTTGCTCAAGAGTTGCTATCACCGACGTTGCATCGTCGAACGAAATATAGGCGGTGAGGCCGTCTTGCACTTCCACTATTTGGTCGGCGAGAAACGCTTCTTTTGCACCTGGAAGAAGCGGAACATTGATTTCGGGAGCGACGTAGGTGAGGTGCCTGTGTTTGTCTGGATTTGACTTGTCTCTCAGGATACGAGTCCAATCGCATCCTTGGAACGGTTGCAGCCCCTTCAATGCCGCGATGT
>JBGPJN010000331.1:0-2663 GCA_041485445.1 Dehalococcoidia bacterium | reverse complement strand
AGCCCGCCAGGGTGGCCAGGGTGGTCTGGCCGGTGGCGTACTTCTGGAACAGCTCCAGCACCACGGGGCCTTCCTGGGGGTGGGTATGCACCGCGCCGGGGTGCTCGGGCTGGCAGAGGGGCTGGCGTAGCTTGTTCACCTCCTCCCAGCAGGACTGGTAGCCGAAGGGAATCCCCCCAGGTGCAACCCCTTCAGTGCCCTTTCGTTGATGCCCTTCTTCACGTGGGTGGCCAGCATGTCGGAGAAGAACTCGCCGAAGCTGCCCAGGGTGCGGGCGACCAGGCGGCCCTCGGCGGTAGTCCAGTCCAGGTTCTCGGTGATGCTCACCAGTCCCACGTTGTCCTTGGCCAGGGCTCCCAAGGTCTCCAAGGCCACCCGCGTGTTCCGCGCCCACCGGTCCAGGGTGTGCACCACCACGATGTCGAACCGGTCCTGGCCGGCGTCGTCCAACAGGGCCCGAATGCGCGGGCGTTTGGCTAGGGAGTCGCTGTGGGCGCTTTTCCCCTCCTCCCGGTAGACCCCCACCGCCTCCCAGCCTCTAGCTTTACACAGCTCATAGAAGAGGCGCTCCTGGGCGTCCAGGCTGTGGCCTTCGATTTGCGAGACGTCGCTGACCCGGATGTAGGCTACCGCTCTCGGCAAGTGGTTTCGCTCCTGTCGTTGATCTTACGGGCGGCGACCTAAAGGGCCACTTGCCTCAGAGCTTGTGAACAATTCCGTTTTTCCCCAGTTCATGGTAAGACAATGGGGAGGATAGCCAAACTGAGGTATTTATGAACCAACCACCCCTGCCCATAGACCTGCCGCCGGTCCAAGAACCTGTGACGAGGCTGCCAACCCAGCCTAGCCAAGCGCGGGTGCTCCGGCCGATTCGGAACCAGGCGGAGATGATGGTGCGGGACTTGGACAGTCTGGTAACGGCGGAGCATCCGGTGCGCGCCATCTGGGCCTTCTTGGAGGGGCTGGACCTGTCGGACTTCTATGCTCCCATCAAAGCCGTGTTGGACCAGCCCGGGCGACCGGCCAGTGATCCCCAGGTGCTCCTGGCCTTGTGGGTCTACGCCACGGTAGATGGAGTGGGCAGCGCCCGGCGTCTGGATCGGTTGTGCCATGAGCACGACGTCTACTGTTGGCTCTGCGGGACCGTACCGGTGGACTATCATCTGCTGTCGGACTTCCGTGTGGCCCACCAAGGGGCGCTGGACAAGCTGCTCACCAAGATCGTGGCTACCATGATGGCCCAGGACCTGGTGCAGCTTAACCAGGTGGCCCAGGATGGAGTGAGGGTACGGACCAGCGCTGGAGCGGGCTCTTTCCGTCGGCGGGATCGCCTGGGGCAGTTCCTGGCGGAGGCGGAGGCCCAGGTGCAGCGGCTGGCCCAGGAACGAGAGCATCCCGAGCCAGGAGTTAGCCGACGGGAGCAGGCAGCCCGGCAGCGCGCGGCTGAGGAGCGAGCGGAACGAGTACAGGAGGCCCTGCGCCAGTTGCCCGAGGTGGAGGCGGCCAAGGCGCGGCAGCGGCGCACCAAGTCTAAGGCCGACGGGAAGAAGGTCACGGAGGCCCAGGTCTCCACTACCGACGCCGAGGCTCGGGTGATGAAGCTGGCCGACGGGGGCTACCGGCCAGCCTACAATGTGCAACTGGTGACGGAGGTGGGCAGTGGGGTTATAGTGGCCGCCGCCGTGGTGAACCAGGGGAGCGACGTGGGCCAAGGACCGCCCATGGAGGCGCAGGTAGCTCAGCGGACGGGCGAACACCCCGGAGCCTACCTGATGGACGGGGGCTTTGCCACGTGCGAGGATGTCACCGCCCTGGAGAAGCTGGGTATCACGGTGTACGCCCCGGTCAAGCTGCCGCGCAACAAACCGGAGGAAGCACGCTACCAGCCCCACTATGGCGACAGCCCCCAGGTGTTGGGGTGGCGGCAGCGCATGTCCACCGATGCGGCCAAAGCCGTGTACCGGCTGAGGGCGTCCACCGCCGAATGGGCCAATGCCCAGGCACGCAGTCATGGCCTTCTTCCCTTCACCGTGCGTGGTCTGAACAAGGTGCTGAGCGTCGTGTTGCTGGTGGTCATCGCCCATAACTTGATGCGGTGGTCGGCATTGACTGCCTGAATCCACTAATCGAAAAGGGGAGGAGCCACCAGGCAGCATACCAAGACGGGCCCGCCCCAGGAGGCCCCTTCCAAGGGAACCGATGACACCTGGCCTGACCCCGGACCGCGGTGCGTTTAACACTGTACCGTTCCCAAAACTCAAATGATTCACGGCCTCTCAGGGTGTGAAGAACTATCCCGACGGGCGGCCCGACCGGGCCTGCATGTTCCCAAAGATATCCGCAGTTTCCTGAGCTAGCTGGGCTGCCCCGACCATGTAAGATTGGGCTGTCCCCGAATGCAACGCGTCAAGGGCCGCCACCAAAGCGTCCAGGTCTCCGGAGACCTCTTGCACCCTAAGGCGGGCGTGCCTCGCCCGCTGCTGAATGGTCTCCACCTGCCAGTGGAGCGGATCCGCCCTAGCTCCATCTCCGCGCTTTTCTTCTTTCAGATTGGCACTGGCCGGGTTGACGGTATCCACCAACTGCAACCCTCGCTCCAGCTCCCCTGCGTCCCTAGCGGACTGCCATTGTACCCGGAACATCCCGCAGGCGCTGGCAAAGGT
>JBGPJN010000330.1:0-2679 GCA_041485445.1 Dehalococcoidia bacterium | reverse complement strand
TCGCAGAAGGGCTTGGTGGCGGAGGCGCCGCAGCGGCACAGGGACACCCACTCGCCCGAAGGCAGCTTAAACGCCTTGCCGTCGGCATCCACCAGGTTCAGGGGCCCGTACACCCGGTAGGGTCCATTCAGTCGGACTTCAACTTTGTCGGCCATGGTATCTCCCTCCTGCGGTCGTATTACTGGCATGCGCCCTCCGGAGGGTCTCCGGGCGGGCAATGTGCGTAGTCTGCCACCCGCGACCTGGGGTGTCAAGCGCACCTGGTGGGGGCGCAGTAGCTGAGCGGCTGTCGCTGCCCTTCAATCTCCAAAGGTGGTGCTACAATGCTGCCATGCTGGCATTTGTGGATGCCTCGGGAGACCCAGGCCGCCAAATCCTGAACCGGTCCAGTCGCTATTTCATCCTAGCCCTGGTTACACTGGACGAGCAGCACGCATCCGACTGCGATAGGCGCATCACCGGACTCCGCGACACCTTGGGGTTGCCATCTGACTTTGAGTTTCATTTTTCCGACAATTCGGCCAGGATAAGACACGAATTTCTGAAAGAAGTATCTTCCTGCGAATTCTCCTATCACACCTACGCTCTAGACAAAGACCCGGATGTTTTGAAGAGACTTCAACTTGACCGTAAAGAGGAGATGTTCACCTACGTGATAAGCCAGGTCTGCCAGCGCGCCGCGTTGTACCTCGAGAATGCAAAAGTAGTCATTGACGGTCAAAGAAGTGATAGAGGGTTTAGAGATAGGCTGGCCACTTCCTTGCGTAGGGAGGTTAGGACTCGCGAGGGGAGGGGGTTAGTCAGAAGCGTTAGCGTCCAGCCATCACGCCAGAATAACCTTCTGCAGCTAGCAGACTACGCGGCTGGGGTGCAGAATCGGATGCTATGCGAGAGGCCGGACGGGGCTGAGCTTCATCGCTATCTCGTCAGCCATGAACTGACCAGCCAGGTCTGGCCCCAAATGTGAAGGCTGACTCCTATCCTGGTGTTCTGCGGCGGGGGCACTTGGTCTCCTCAGCAGTGACGCCAGGCACGCGGCCCATAAAGGGGACAGTTCGGAGTCAGCCTATGCCCAATTACTATAGTAGTAGTAGTAGTAGTGTATGTCAACGCGCGACGTACCAGAGTAACTGTCTGAGTTGTTCCAAAGGTGAATGCGGCAAGTGGTTGACAGAACGAACAAACATCATCTGGTCCAATCTGAGAGCCACCCCATCATGACCGCCGTACTGGGCATCATCGGATATCCCATCGGGCACTCCATCTCCCCCGCCTTTCAGCAGGCGGCGCTGGATGCCTGCGGCATAGACGCCACCTATTCCGCCTGGGAGGTGTCCCCGGAGCAGATACCCGGCTTCATCGGCGGCCTGCGCCGCCCTGAGGTGCTGGGCATCAACGTGACGGTGCCGCATAAAGAGGCGGTAATCCCCCACCTGGACCAGGTGGACGACTGGGCAACGGAAGCCGGCGCGGTGAACACCATTGTCCACCGCCACGGCAGGCTCACCGGACACAACACCGACGGCTACGGCTTCCTGCAGGCGCTGAAGGAGGCGCGGGGGTTCAGCCCCCGGGGATGCCGGGCGCTGGTGCTGGGGGCCGGCGGCTCGGCCCGGGCGGTGGTGCTGGCCCTGGCGCGGGACGGCGTGGGGCGACTGGCCGTGGCCAACCGCACCACCCAGCGGGCCCAGGCGCTGGCGGAGGTGGCCCAGCGGCGCGGTGTGCCCAGCCTGGCCATCCCCCTGGCCGGCCCGGAACTGACGGCGGAGGCAGGGCGGGCCGAGCTGATCGTCAACTGCACCTCCCTGGGGATGCACCACGGCCCGGCGGAAGACCAGTCGCCCCTATCCTGGCGGCAGATACCCGCCGCCGCCCTGGTCTACGACCTGGTGTATAATCCTGCCGAAACGCCCCTGCTGCGGGAGGCGGCCCGGTCCGGGGCCAAGACCCTGGGCGGGTTGTACATGCTGGTGTACCAGGGCGCGGCGGCCTTTGAGATGTGGACGGACCGCCCGGCGCCGGTGGACGTGATGCTGAGAGCGGCCGAGCAGGCGATGGCCGCGCGGAGGGCAGGTTAGATGTTCCGGTGGTTCACTGCGGGGGAGTCCCACGGCCAGGGGTTGATGGTCATCCTGGAGGGGGTGCCGGCGGGCCTAGCCATCAGCGAGGACTACATCGGCGCCCAGTTGGCCCGGCGGCAGCGGGGCTATGGCCGCGGCGGGCGCATGCTCATTGAGCAGGACTGGGCCCACGTTATGTCCGGCGTGCGCCACGGGCTGACCCTGGGCAGCCCCATCGGCATGACCCTGGAGAACAAAGACTGGGTGAACTGGCAGGAGGCCATGGCGGTGGCGCCGGTGGAGAACATGTCCCAGGAGGGGCGCAACCGGCGGGTTACCCGCATCCGCCCCGGCCACGCCGACCTGCCGGGGGCCATGAAGTACGGCTTTGAGGACGTGCGCAACGTACTGGAGCGGGCCAGCGCTCGGGAGACCGCGGCGCGGGTGGCCGCCGGCGCGGTGGCCCGCCGGCTGCTGGAGGAGTTCGGCGTCGCACTGCACAGCCACGTGGTCTCCATTGGCGGCGTGTGGGCCAAGCCGGTGGAGCCCATCAACTGGGAGGCGGTGGAGGAGTCGCCGGTGCGCTGCGCCGACCCCGAGGCGGCCTCCCGCATGATCG
>JBGPJN010000329.1:0-2713 GCA_041485445.1 Dehalococcoidia bacterium | reverse complement strand
ATATCGACCATGCGGCAGGCGCTGATGCACCGGCTGGCGTCGGTCTGCAGGATGCGGCGCATCACGTGGCCGAGGCCGCCGCCGATCTCGATGATCTCGTCGCGCAACAAGTCGTTCAACGCAAAGAACCGATGAAGCGCCGCTCCATACGTCGAGCCACTGATCAGTGCGCTGGGATTCCGAAAGAGATGGGACAGCGTGATTTCGATCCGGTTGAAGTTCAGTTAATCACGGCCGATCGCATAGAGAATCAGGGGTTACCTGAGTAGCGGTCTATTATCTGCCGTAAATTTCCCAAGTGTAATTTCAGAGCACCTAGTTTCCCATCGTGGTTACTGTTGTAGGAGTGGTGGTACCGAAACCTCATACCCTGTTTATCATTGATGCGTTCAAAGAGGACCGCATCCGCAGCAGAAAAATCTGATTTGAGTTTGTCGGTAACTTTGATTAGCCATTTGTTGGCATCCGACACCCATTGTTCTAGTGCCTCGTCATCAACAAATTGTCTCTGGAAGAGATCGTCTCCCTCTGCAAACAATGTCGCCAAATAAGCTAATGCCGCTTGGGGTGGAGTGCCCCTGGCCAAGTTGACAATGGTATCCCGCCCTGACTGTATGGCACTGACTGGGCTGGACCCGCCGTCCGCTGCCACACTCTGATTCATTTGTGGGGCAGTATTCCTATCCGTGTCCCCAAGTAGCGTGTAGACGACTTTGATCCCCACTGTCACGACTACGAGGCTGGCGAGACAAAACCCTAAGCCGTACAAGACCTTCATCCACGTTGCGATATCCGAGAGGAAGGGAAGTAAGAGGAAGGCAAGGATTTCCACCATGGTGGTGATTCCCACCGAAGCGAGAAACCCCCATAGTTGCCAACCTCCCCATAAAATCTTCGGTACTTTCTTGAGCCACGTCATGTGCACTAACCTTATCGCGCCCGCCAGTAGTCCCACACCCGCTGGACCTCCCGCCGCCAGAAGGCCTGGGGGTCGGTGCCGTCATACAGGCCCACGCGCTGGGCCAGGCCAAAGAACCCCGCGCCGGGCAGCTTCTTGCCCTTCATCACCACCACCGCCGACAGCAGGGGCCGGCCTGCCGCGTGCTCCGCGGTGCTGATCTCCTTGAGCAGCTCCGCCACCCGCAGCCGACCCGCCGGGTCGCCGATGCTCACGCCCAGCATCGTCGCCAGACTGGAGTAGTGAGTGACGCCGCCGCTGCGGGCAACGCGCTGGAGCTCAGTGTATACGGTTTCATTCACGTGGCCTATGCCCCGGCCACCGGATGGCCCATAGACTCGAAAATCAGGTTTTGGGGCGCGGTCACCCGCTCTGAAGCGTCAAGAATCTCCAAGCCCACTATGTTGCCATTGGCGTCGTAGTCGGCGATGAAGCCTGGCTGAAGTTCGTCGCTTTCTGAAATGTGGACATCTTTGAGGCGTATGGTAAGGGTGTTCGTTTTCGGGTCATAGGTGATCTTCATTTTTCAGTTCCACGCATTATGTGTGCAAAGTCCCTCCCCTTACCAAGGGGAGGTCAGGAGGGGTCGTCCTCCGCGCGGTGCAGAGACCACCCCCTCTCAATCTCCCCCTTGCCAAGGGGGAGAAGGCTTTCTCGCTACAGCCCCGCCATCCCCTGCTGCTCCCCGAAGGCGTCGCGGAACACCTGGCAGATCTCCCCCAGGGTGGCGCCATGCTCCACGCACTCCAGGATGGCCGGCACGGTGTTGTCTTCGCCCTGGGCGGTGGCCGCCAGCTCCGCCAGCGCCGCCTTGACCCGGCGCCCGTCGCGCCGCTGGCGAAACCGCTGGAGGCGCGCCACCTGCTGCCCGGCGGCGCCGGCATCCACCCGCAGCAGGTTGTCCAGAGGCGGCGTCTCGGTAACGTACTGGTTCACCCCCACCACCACCCGCTGGCCCGAGTCCACCTCCCGCTGGTGCTGGTACGCCGCCTCGCCAATCTCCCGCACCTGGAAGCCCTGCTCAATGGCCGCCACCGCGCCGCCCAGGTCGTCAATGCGCCGGATGTAGTCCAGGGCCGCCGCCTCCAGCCGGTTGGTGAGGCTTTCTATATAGTAGGAGCCGCCCAGGGGGTCCACCACGTCGGCCACGCCGCTCTCGTGGGCCAGGATCTGCTGGGTGCGCAGGGAGAGCTGGGCCGACTCCTCGGTGGGCAGGGCCAGCGCCTCGTCCCGGGAGTTGACGTGCAGCGACTGGGTGCCCCCCAGCACCGCGGCCAGGGCCTGCACCGTGCAGCGGATGAGGTTGTTGTCCGGCTGCTGGGCGGTAAGGGTGACGCCGGCGGTCTGGGTGTGGAAGCGCAGCATCATGGACCGGGGGTCTTGGGCGCCGAACCGCTCCTTCATGATGCGCGCCCAGATGCGCCGGGCGGCCCGAAACTTGGCCACCTCCTCAAATAGGTTGTTCTGGGCCACGAAGAAGAAGGAGAGGCGAGGCGCGAAGTCGTCCACCGGCAGGCCCGCGTCCAGGGCGGCCTGCACGTAGGCGATGGCGTTGGCGAAGGTGAAGGCCAGCTCCTGGACTGCGGTGGCGCCGGCCTCCCGCATGTGGTAGCCGCTGATGCTGATGGTGTTCCAGCGGGGCGTGTGCTTGGCGCAGTACTTGAGCACGTCCACCACCAGCCGCATGGAGGGCCGGGGCGGGTAGGCGTAGGTGCCCCGGGCGATGTACTCCTTGAGGATGTCGTTCTGCAGGGT
>JBGPJN010000328.1:0-2716 GCA_041485445.1 Dehalococcoidia bacterium | reverse complement strand
CCGATCTCCAGGGACAACTGGGCCACCGCCTCGTTGTCGTCGGCCTCGGCCATCATGACAAAATCGAATTCGCCCAGGACACCGTATTGGGCCAGGATGGTGGCGCCCCGTTTGCGGACCTCCTGGACCGCCTCAATCACCAGGCGGGGATTGGCATGGAGCATCCGCTGTCCTTCGGAGGTCAGGGTGCCCATCAGAAAATATAGCGACATGAACCGCTCCCAGTGTGAGTTGGATTCTTGACTGTTCCAGCGAGTCGTAACAGTATAGACCTGATGGCGTCGGATCGGCTACGGCCTCCCACAGGGACAACAGGGCCTTTTCACTGTCGCCGCAAGGGCCTTGCCCCCGCTGGTTGAGTAGGCCCGACCGCAGTCGGGACGTATCGAAACCCGTCTCCCCGTTGGTCTCGATACGTCCCGATTTTATCGGGACTACTCGACCAGCGAGTGGAGGAAAATGAAAGGGCCCTGACGGGGACAAGAGACGGATTGCCGAACAGGTCGCTGGATAAGCCAGCCCTTGAGGCGGGCCGGGGCCGGGCCTATAATTGGCCCAGGTATCTCCCAGGGCCGGGCGGCTACCACTACAGGCGGCACGGGGATGGGGTATCTCCCCCTTGGTTAGGGGGGACAAGGACCTGGACCGGTTGCGCCGTCCCTCTCCCCCTTACCAAGATGCCTGATGCTAGTTGTCCGACATCCAAATCTTACCGATGTCATTCTGAGCCGCAGCGAAGAATCTAAAGTAGTGGGCACAGCACTGTCACAGATTCTTTAGATTCTTCGCCTTCGCTGCGCTGCGGCTCAGAATGACAGTTTCGTGGATATGGATTGCTCCTCAGACTTTGAGAGTCTGACTAGCATCAGGCATCTTACCAAGGGAGAAATACAGAGGGGGTGGTCCCCATTCAAAGGCAGGGCAGCATGGTAGCAAAAGTCAAGACGGCTCGCCGGAAGAAGGTCGCCGCGCCACCGCCTCCCAGCGTCAGCATCCCCGACGCCATCCGCCTGCTGTCCAGCGCCTACGAACCCCTCCCCCACGAGGGGCGGCTGGAGCCGGCCCAGGAGCTGGTGTTCACCATCCTGTCCCAGCACACCTCGGACATCAACTCCGCCCGCGCCTTTCAGCGGCTCCAGGAGCGATTCGGCACCATGGAAGCGGTGGCCCAGGCGGACGTTGGGGACATTGAGACGGCCATCGCAACCGGCGGACTGGCCAAGATCAAGGCGCCGCGCATAAAAACGGTGCTGAACCGGGTGCTGGAGCTGAACGGCTCCCTGGACCTCACCTTTCTCCGGGAGATGCCCCTGGCCGAGGCCAAGGCGTGGCTGCGGCAGCTTCCCGGCGTCGGACCAAAAACGGCGGGGATCATCCTCAGCTTCTCCCTGGGGATGCCCGCCATGGCCGTGGACACCCACATCTTCCGGGTGTGCCGGCGGCTGGGGTTCATCGGCCCCAAGGTGACGGCGGATAAGGCGCACGATATACTGGAGGCGGCGGTGGCCCCGGAGCAAGTGTACCAGTTCCACGTGAGCCTGATTACCCACGGGCGGCAGACCTGCAAGGCCCAGCGGCCCCTGTGCCACCAGTGCGTGGTGGCCGGAGGGTGCCCCTCCCGGGACCAGTTTGTGGATGTGACAGAAATCCCCCCAACCCCCCTTTACGAAAGGGGGGCTAAGGAGATTTTCCAGACCGAGGAGACGGCATGAAGGTTGGCATCATCAACGTGACCGGATACGCGGGCTCCGAGCTGGCCCGCATCCTGTACCAGCACCCCGAGGTGGAGATCGCCTCGGTCACCGGGCGCAGCGCCGCCGGCCAGCGGCTGGGCGACGTGTTCCCCCACCTGGCGCCCCTGGGCCTGACCATCACGCCGGAGCTGGTGGGCAGCCTGGACCTGGTGTTCTCCGCCCTGCCTCACAAGGCCAGCGCCGAGGCGGTGATCCCGGTGCTGGAGCAGGGGGTGAAGGTGGTGGACATCAGCGCCGACTTTCGCCTGAAGCAGGCCGCCGAGTACCAACAGTGGTACGGGGTCCAGCACCCCGACCCGTCGTACCTGGAAGAGGCGGTGTACGGCCTCACCGAGCTGCACCGGCAGGAGATCCGGCCGGCCCGACTGGTGGCCAACCCCGGCTGCTACCCCACCAGCGCTATCCTGGCCCTGGCCCCGGCGGTGAAGCTGGGCCTCATCGAGCCGGACATCATCATCGACAGCAAGTCGGGCGTGTCCGGGGCTGGGCGCGGCCTGAGCCTGGGCACCCACTACTCCGAGGTCAACGAGAACGTGATGGCCTACTCCCTGGAGGGCCACCGCCACCTGCCGGAGATCACCCAGGAGCTGGGCGACCTCACCGGGGATGCCCTGACCGTCACCTTCCTGACCCACCTGGTCCCCATGACCCGGGGCATCCTCAGCACCTGCTACGCCAAGCTGCGGGACAGTGGGAACGGCGCCCAGACCAGCCAGCGGCTGGGGGAGCTGTACCGGGAGTTCTACGCCGACCACCCATTTGTCACGGTGACGAGCCAGCCGCCCCAGACCAAGCAGACCCTGGGCAACAACTGGTGCCTGCTGCACCCGGTGGTGGACACCCGCACCGGCCGGCTCATCGTCATCAGCTGCATTGATAACCTGGTCAAGGGTGCGGCGGGGCAGGCGGTGCAGAACATGAATATCCTGTTCGATCTGCCGGAAGACCAGGCGCTGGCCGAT
>JBGPJN010000327.1:0-2717 GCA_041485445.1 Dehalococcoidia bacterium | reverse complement strand
GGCCTGCTCACCGGCGGCATGCCCAACCCGCGCAGCTACGGCACCTTCCCCTACGTGCTGGGGCAGTTGGTGCGGGAGGAGAAGCTGCTGCCCTTGGAGGAGGCGGTGCGCAAGATGACCGCCATCCCCGCCCAGCGCCTGGGGCTGAAGGACCGGGGCATCCTGCGGGACGGCATGAAGGCTGACCTGGTGCTCTTTGACCCGGAGCGGGTGCGGGCCACGGCCACCTTTGAGGAGCCCCGGCAGTACCCGGAGGGCATCGACTACGTGCTGGTCAACGGCCGGCTGGTCATTGACGGCGGCGCCCACACCGGGGCGCTGGCGGGCCGGGCGCTGCGGCGGGGGTGAGGGGACGGTAGGTGTGTTGCGGGGATGCTATGATGGTCGGAGGAGCCTGGCAGGTGAAGTGCAGTTATGACGTTACAACACACGATCAAGGCCCTGGTGCGGAAGGGTGAGAGATACTACGTGGCGGAGTGCCTGGAGATTGCGGTGATAACTCAGGGGAAGACCCTGGACGAGACTTTGGCTAACCTGCAGGAGGCGGTGGCCCTTCACCTGGAAGGGGAAGACCTTGCCAGCTTTGGCCTTGCGCCCAATCCCACCATCCTGGTGACTATGGAGCTGGAGCCAGCAGGTGCCCAGGCTTAAGCGACTCTCGGGAAACGAAGTAGTCGCAGTCCTGGCGAGGTACGGGTTCGGCGTCTACTCACAGCGGGGCAGCCATACGAAGCTCAGGAGAACAACTGCTTCTGGCTCAGCGCAGACCCTTACTGTGCCCAGGCACCGGGAACTGGACGTAGGGACTCTTCAAGCATTGTTTCGCCAGGCTTGCCGCTTCATCCCCGAAGACCAGCTACGCCAGGAGTTCTACACCGATTAGGATGTTCGGGCGAGCACTCCGGAGCCAGCAGCGGCACAGCCTACCCCCCTTGGAAGAACCGCGTGTCCAACCTGCCCAGCAGCGCCTCTAGCTCCGGGCCCCGCTCCCGCAGCTCGTACTCCACCGCCGCCATGGGCTTGTTCACTTTCACCAGCCGGGACAGGTCCACCGGCGTGGCGTAGACCACCGCGTCGGCCGGTGTGGCGTTGAGGGTGGCGGCCAGGTCGGCCACCTGCTGGGGGCTGTACCCCAGGGCGGGCACCTCGGTCTTGAGGTGGGGATAGGCCCGGTAGGCCGCTTTGATGCTGCCCACCGCGTAGTCGCTTCCGGCCACAATGGAGGCCGCCCCGCATTGCCGCGCGGCGATGGTGCCCGCGCCGAAGGCCATGCCGCCGTGGGTCAGCGTGGGGCCGTCGCCCACCACCACCACTCGCTTGCCTCGCACCAGCTCGGGGTGGGCCACCGTCACCACCGAGTCGGCCAGAATTACCGGCGCCCTGGGGTTGGCACTGGCGATGTTGGCCTGCACCAGGGCCAGGTTCTCCGGCAAGGCGCTGTCCACCTTGTTGATGATCACCGCATCGGCCATGCGCAAATTGGTCTCGCCGGGGTGGTAGGCCAGCTCGTGGCCGGGCCGGTGGGGGTCCACCAGCACCAGGTGCAGATCAGAGCGATAAAACGGAAAGTCGTTGTTGCCGCCGTCCCACAGGATCAGGTCGGCCTCCGTCTCGGCCTGGCGCAGAATCTTCCGGTAGTCCACCCCGGCGTAGACCACGATGCCCTGCTTGATCCACGGCTCGTACTCCTCCCGCTCCTCGATGGTCACATGCTGCTGGGCCAGGTCCTCGTACCGGGCGAACCGCTGCACGGTCTGCGCTTCCAGGTCGCCGTAGGGCATGGGGTGACGCACCGCCACCACGCGCCGGCCCCGCTGGAGGAAGAACTGGGCCACCCGGCGGCTGAGGGAGCTTTTGCCCACGCCGGTGCGCACCGCGCCGATGCTGACCACCGGCTTGGTGGAGGCGATGCAGGTCTGCGCCGGCCCCAGCAGGCCGAAGCTGGCCCCCGCCGCCAGGGCGATGGACGCCTTGTGCATCACGTCCAGGTGGGACAGGTCGCTGTAGGCCAGGTAGACCCACTGCACCTTCTCGCGGCGCACCAGGTCCGCCAGCTCCGACTCGTCGAAGATGGGGATGCCCTGGGGGTACCGCGGCCCGCTGAGGGACGGCGGGTAGGTTCGCCCGGCGATGTCCGGTATCTGGGCGGCGGTGAAGGCCACCACCTGATACCGGGCGTCCTCCCGAAACACCACGTTGAAGTTGTGGAAGTCCCGCCCGGCGGCGCCCATGATGACCACCCGCGTGGGCTTGGTGGTTTCTGCTTTAGCCTGAGTACTCACCTGATCTCCTCCTTGGTACTGCCTGGCACATTGCGCATCCTCATTTCAGGAAAACAGAGTAGTTAGTCAAAGGCACGGATTCCCTCTGGGCGTTCCCCCATATCATGATTGTGTAAACGCCAGGACCGAGTTGCTTGATAATTGGAGAGATGTCTGCCTTGACCTCAAAAGTCGCACCTGATAGGCGCCACGTGCTCACGGTGGTCCAAGGCACAACTCTGGACTTGGTAACGATGCTCTTGGGAGCGGCCGAATTGCTCCTAGGGGTGTTCGGGTCAAGGGTGTAGGGGTCCACGCCTGACTCCCAGGTGAATGTAGTGCTGGACTCCGGGTAATACGATCTCCCGGTAAGTGGCTCACGAAGGAAGGTTGCGGGTAGTTGGCCTTTCCCGTAAGAGTAAGTGGCGTCGAGTTGGCCTAGCGTCAGGGGATGGG
>JBGPJN010000326.1:0-2735 GCA_041485445.1 Dehalococcoidia bacterium | reverse complement strand
GTGGGGCTGGTTCGCCACATTAAAAATGGTTGTGATGGTCACCTTATCACCATCGTCAACAGTGGCTTCATAGTGACCATTGACTGAATAATCATATCCCAAGTGGTCGCCAACATCTTTGAGGCGATCTCTCATCGTGTTCCTCCATCAGACTAATACAACACAGTCTGGCAGACTAATACAACACAGTCTGGCGGGTTGCCTTTCTATGATACGCGGGGGCTATACGCGTGGGCAACGTGGCATTCATTTTGACTCGCCGTCACCCCTCAAGCGCCGCCAGGAACTGGGCCGAGGTGGCCACCGCGCCAAACACGCCGCCCTGCATCTTGATCATCTTCAGCGCCGCCTCGTAGTTCCCCTGGTCGGTGGCGCCGGTACAATCCGAAAGCAGCAGGCACTCGTAGCCCAGGTCGTTGGCCTCCCGCATGATGGTGTGCACGCACACGTCGGTGGTGATGCCGGTTAGCACCAGGTGGGTGACGCCACGGTTGCGCAGCACCAGGTCGATGTCGGTGGCGCCGAAGGCCCCCTTGGTGGGCTTGTCAATCACCGGCTCCCCGGCCACGGGGGCAAGCTCCGGGATGATCTCCCAGCCCGGCTCGCCGCGCACCAGGATGCGGCCGCAGGGGCCGGGGTCGCCGATGCCCGCGCCAATCTGGCGGGACCGCCACAGCTTGTTGGGCGGGCAGTCGGACAGGTCGGGCTTGTGGCCCTCCCGGGTGTGCACGACGGTGAGCCCGGGGGTCTCCCGGCAAGCGTCCAGCACCACCCGCGAGGGGGCCACGCCGCGGCGGGTCAGGGAGATGTCGTAGCCCATCCGGTCCACGTAGCCGCCCGGCCCGCAGAAGTCCTGCTGCCAGTCCACCAGCAGCAGAGCGGTGCGGGCCGGGTCCAGCTTGCCGTCGTAGGGCCAGGGGTAGGGGTCCGCGTCTACAATGCCCTTCATAATCAAGTCTTCCCAACGGGCGGTTGAGGATCGCCCAGGTCCTCGTCATTCCGGCGCAGGCCGGAATCCATCAGAGCATTTCAAACTCAAACACGCTTCTATTTGGACACCGGCCTTCGCCAGTGAGACGGAGACTAACCATTTTCCTACCGCAGCAAGCTGGGACCTTACTAAACCGGCGCCTACTTCAGGTTGCCGGTGATGCCCTCCACCAGCCAGTTAATGGTCTGAAGCTCGGCATCCGAGGGGACCACCCCCGCGGCGATGCGCACGGCCCCCGTCTGGTCCTTGATGGGACCGGTAAAGGGCTTGACGGTGCCGTTGCGCAGCCCTTCCACCGTGGCCAGCGTCTCCTTTTGCACCTCGGGGGGCACCGACTTGCCCAGAGGCGCCAGCTTCACGAAGCCGGCGTCCAGGCCGCCGAAGATAACGGAGGTCTTATAGGTGCCCGCCTTGATCTCCGCCACCAGCTCCGAGTAGATGGGGCCCCAGTTCCAGGACGCGCCGGTGAGCCAGGCCCGGGGCGCGGCGGAGCTGGCGTCTTGGTGGTACCCGGTGACGTAAATGTTGGAGCGTTCGGCGGCCTCCACGATGGTCTTGGTGCAGTCCTGGTGCTCAGTCAGCACGTCAATGCCGCTGTCAATCAGAGTCCGCACCGCGGTGGTCTGCTTGGCCGGGTCGCACCAGTCGCTGGTGAGCACAAAGGTGGTCTCCGCCTTGGGGTTCACCGACCTGGCCCCCAGGTGGTAAGCGTTGACGTTGAGCAGGGTCTGGGGGATGGGGAAGGCGGCGATGAAGCCCAGCTTGTTGCTCTTCGTCATCTTGCCCGCCACCTGCCCGGCGGCATACTCCAGCTGCCAGATGTTGCCGAAGTAGGCGCCGTAGTTCTCGCGGGTCTCCAGGTCGCCCTGATGCAGGAAGACCACGCCGGGGTACTTGCTGGCGATCTGCTTGATGGGGCCGGAGTAGCCGAAGCTGGTGGGGAAGATGATGGTGGCGCCCTGGCGGATCATCTGCTCCGCCACCCGCTGCACCTCGGCAGTCTCGGGCACGTTCTCGGCGCGGAGCACATCCACGTCGGGCTGGGCGCGTTCCAGCCACTGGCTGCCTTCGAAGGCCGCCTGGTTGTAACCCAGGTCCGCCTGGGAGCCCACGAAGATGAAGCCCACCTTTAGCTTCTGGCCGGAGGTGCGGGGCTTGGCGGCGTCGGCGTAGGCCGAGGCCGGAGGAGACTTGCTGCCGGCCAAGGCGTCGGCAAACACCTTGGCGAAGGCGGTGGTGGACCCGCCGCCAAGGTCCATCATGGACGGCCCCACCATGCCGGGCATCCCAGGCATGGCCGTCATCCCAGGCTTGCCCGCCCCAGGAGTAGGGGTGTTTGCCGGGGCGCTGGGGCCGCAGGCGGTGGCCAGCAGCAATCCCACCCCCACCAGGGTTGATGCCATCGAGATTAGGATATAGGACTTGGACCCGACGCCGTGGTACATGGTGTTAGCTCCTCAGAAAAGTGTAGGCAGTATGTCCCGCCCATGGCGGGAGAATCTCCAGTGATTACCTTGGGGGATCTGTGACTCTGTGGGGAACGCCCCCAATTCCTCAGCCGAAGGCGGCCGAAGGAACGGCGGGCCGGAGTGTATCACGAGTCCGCCCTCGGCGGAAGAGGGGGCCTCTGCACCCACGGAGGTGTCAACCGCGCCAGGTTGTGGGAAACATCGGCTTTTCCCCTTAGGGAATGGGAGGTGTTTGGCCAGCTCCTCAAATCGTCCCTTTGAGCACCCCCTTCAGG
>JBGPJN010000325.1:0-2782 GCA_041485445.1 Dehalococcoidia bacterium | reverse complement strand
GCCACCGAGCTGCCGCCGTACTTGTGCACCAGCAGGGTCATGACTTGTCGGCGTAGGTTTGGTCAACTGGAAACTGAACGAATCCCGCGTAGTCCGGTGATTCTACAATTATCACACCGCTGATCCGAAAATACCGGTCTCGACGGTCTTTAATTGCCTCTTTCAATGCCTCAGCAAGGGTCGGATAAAGGTCTTTCCGCATCCGAATTGTTATCGACCTATCAGTCTCAGTGATCTCATATGGCCGATTCAGAGGCTGTAGAGGGCCGACTTCCTTTGACATGTAGTGCAGGGACAGGTCTACGGAGGATATACGAACGGGCACCTGTCGCACCGACTCAACACTGATTACTACTTCAAGATGCGGTTGCCATTCATAGTCCCGAAAGTAAACATGGTCAACCTTCACTCTGAGACCACGCCTTATATTTTGCTCGACATCCTTGACCGACGGTAACATCATAATGCGACCCCCTGCATGGCTAGGCTAAGACTCTTGCGTCACAGGCTCGAAGGTGACTTGCGAGACCGCAATCTTGCGCTGACAGGCTGGACAATCCCAGTCATACCGCGTAAGGTCAAGCACTTCTTGCCTCCCTCTCCAACCACATTGGCAACTCAATTGTATTCGGTCTGACCAGTGTATGTCATCAGTGTGCGCAAGAGCTCTCCGATGCACTCCTCTGGCTGGTCCGGCGACAAGTTCAGGGGATCATTTAGCTCTGCGAAACCGAGATGTGGGATACGGCGCTTCAAGATGGGTGAGGTCTCTACGAGAGGGATGATTTGCTTGTCTTTCGCTGTGGCAAACCCAATTTCCTGGTTCACCCATTCCCGCGCTCGCCCTCTCCGTGTCCACAGAACCACAAAGTAAGGACACTCAGTAATCCGGTCCCTGATGACTTCGAATCGGTTCTGGCCACCCACCTGATATTTCTCATACACAAATGTAGGAATGCCCAGAGAATCTAGAATCGCGGCAAGCCTCAATGCCAACTCCCGGTCCCTTGAGGCATGGCTTACAAACACCAGGAACTTGGTTCCGCGCCCGGTGGTCATCAGACCTGGCCCAAGAACACTGTAGCAAGGGCCAGCAGTTTCCCATCACGATTCTCCGAATCTGAGTATCTGATAGGCTGACGACTAACAATTTTACGCCACATGCGCGCCTTGAGCCGTGGGCTGGGTGATCTTCACCTGGCCGGCCACCCCCGCCTGGCGGGCCGCCTCGGCCATCTCGTAGGCCACCGTCATCTCCCTGCCTTTGGTCAGCGCCAGCACCGTGGAGCCGCTGCCCGAGAGAAACACCCCCAGCGCGCCGGCGTCCCGGGCGGCCTGGAACAGCAGCTTCATGGCGGGGAACAGCCGCTGGCGGTAAGGCTGGTGCAGCCGGTCCTGGGTGTCAATGGTCAGGTACTCCAGGTGGTTGGTGGCCAGCCCCGCCACCAGCAGGGCCGCCCGCCCCATGTTGAACACCGCATCCTCCCGGCTGTAGGAGGCGGGCAGCACGGCGCGGGCCTCGGAGGTCGCCATGCGGAACTCGGGGATGAACAACACCGCGTGCAGGTCCGCCGGAATGGGGATGGGCGCGGTATACAGGCGCCGCTCCTCCGACACCACCAACTGGAAGCCGCCCAGCACCGCGGCGGCCACGTTGTCCGGGTGGCCCTCGATGGTGGCCGCCATCTCCAGCAGCGCCTTGCCGTCAAAGGCCTGGCCGCACAGGGCGTTGGCCGCCACCAGCCCGCCGGCGATGGCGGCGGCGCTGCTGCCCAGGCCCCGCTTCAGCGGAATCCGGTTGTGGCAGCGCAGGCGCAGCGGCGGCAGCTCCCGGCCGGCCTCATTGAACAGAAAGGCCATGGCCCGGTGCACCAGGTTCTCCCCGTCCGACGCCAACTCGCCCGCGCCCTCGCCCAGCACCTCCACTTGAGGCCCGGCGGGCCCGCCGGGGGACATGGGCAGCACCTCCAGCTCGTTCCACAAGTCCAGGGCCATGCCCAGGCAGTCGAACCCTGGCCCCAGGTTGGCGGTGGTGGCGGGCGCTAGGACTCGCAATGGAGTGATCTGCTCCGGTGCCGGCTTCACGGATAGTCCATGCCCTGAGGGGCGGAGGAAACTGGAGTTACGCTGGAGTGACGCGGGAGGCGGTGTGGCAGCAGTATAGCAAGCCGGCCAGGGGTTCGCAAGAAGCGGCGGGGCCTTTTCATTCTCCCCGTAGGTAGGGGCAGACCTATGTGTCTGCCCTTCGGCTGGAGGGTCAGGCCGGGGCGCATCCCGACACAGTCGGGACGCCCCTACAAGCAGGCCTAAAATGAAAAGGCCCTGGGGAGCCCCAATGCGTGGGCAGCCACAGCCAGGTGAGCGTTGCAGGCGATCACCCCGGAGGGGCAGCATGAGCCGAAGGCGCAGCCTGCCGGGTTTGGAGTACGTGGGGGGTTTAGGGAGGAGAGCACCGCTTTGCCGGGGTGGGGCTGTGGGTGGTACTGTGCCGGCAGGCGTGGGTGGGGGCGGTGACTTACGGGGCGCTGACACACGGTTCCCACTTACCGAGGTTCACTCACGGATTAGGGTCTTCCATGCGCCATTGGTCGCACATCAAAAGTCCATGCCTCACCGCTAACGTCCAGGCTTCAGCAGGTCCGCTCCTGCGTGGTCCAACTCTCGGACAGCTTCCGGCCCCATCCGTTCACCTTCCACGTCGTCCTTGACCGGCAGTGTAATAACAAACCGGGTGCCCTTGCCCACTTCGCTCTCGATGTCGATGGTGCCGGAATGACGTTGG
>JBGPJN010000324.1:0-2807 GCA_041485445.1 Dehalococcoidia bacterium | reverse complement strand
GCCGCCCAGGCGAAGGAAGAAAACGCCATGGTGGGGCAGTCCCCGCCGGAATACCAGCTCGCCGAAGTCCAAGTCGTTGGCAATAAGGATTCGGCCCTCTTGTTGGGCGATGGCGAGGACAGCTTGATCTGACAGCGCCTGTGGATAATCCCGAGCGATAACTGTGACGTCATGTCCATGGTCTGTTAGATATGGAGCCAAACGGTAGTCAGCACTTTCATCCAGGAGAAATCTCATGGGGAAAAGGCGCGTCAGGCAACAGCCCGCCTTTGCTTATGCTTCTCTTCCACCAGCTTCTGGGCATAAGCGAGACATGCTTTGACATCATCCACGGTAAGCCGAGGATAGGCGGCAAAGAGGTCTTCCAGATCCAGGGTTCCTGCCAGGTGCCCCAGCACGCGCTCTACGGGAATCCGGGTCCCCTTCACCACCGGTTTGCCTACCATGATCTCTGGATCAACCACAATGCGGTCCCGGTAGCTTGGTTGTTCTTTAGCCACTTCAAATCACCTCCACGGAGACACGGGGGCGGGCCACTGGTCAACCTCCCATAGCTACTTGTGGCCATTGTACGACAGGATCCCAGGTCAGGTAAGGCGCCCCGTCCCACCCCTGGCCCCCTCTCCCGGAGGGAGAGGGGGGAACTCCCGCCGTTGCTCCCTCTCCCCCTGGGCGAGGGCCGGGGTGAGGGAGCGTCCCCCTGAGCGCCCATTACGTTGCGCAATGCCAGCCACTAAGGCGGGCCTGTAAGAGCTTCCTGCGGAGTCAGGGCTCTGATACCATCCCCGTCTTGCCGTAGTTGCTGCCGGTCCCAGGTGACCAGCGGAAGGCCCAGCCGGTGGGCCAGGGCCACGTAGAAGGCATCAGCCCCGCGAAGGCGGCCTTCCGCGGCGCGTTGAATGCCGAGCCGTACCAGCGGGCCATTGATGGGCACCAGACGGGAGTTGGTAAGGTTCTGCACGAGTTGAACTGCGTTAAAGCCAACTTGAGGACTTCCAGTCCGGCGGGCCACGGCCCCCGCCACCTCCACCAACAGCAGGGTCGGTGCCACTACCATCTCCCCTGCAATCCCTCTCTCCTCCAGCCACCGAAGGCTCAGCATGTGGTAGGCATCATATGGGAGGAAGCGGCTCACCCACACACTGGCGTCCACCACGTACATTTACAGTTCCCGGCGCTGCTCGTCGACCGCCTCCACCGCAGAGGGACTCCCTTGCCAGAGCGCGCCGATCTCCTTGGCTAACTCATCCATCTCCGCCCAAACCTTCCAGAAATCTTCTTGCTGGCTCTCGGCGTCCAACACCGGCACCAGCTTGGCTATCGCCCGGCCCCGGTGGGTAATGGTGATGGTCTCCCTGCCTTCATGCACCTGACGCAGGATGCTGCTGGTGTGCTGCTTCAGCTCTCGGACGCCGACCTCAACCATGTTATGCTCCTATGTGGGCACTTAGGTGTCTACATCATACACCCCCAGCCTATCCGCCGGTAACCTGCCGCGCCAGGGCCAGCATCTGGCCGGCGCTGAGGGCCGCCGCCGGCTCACCGCCGGGCGCGTCCTTGTGCCGAAGGACCGCCTGGGCCAGGCTCTCCGACCGCAGGTCGTCCAGCTTCAGGTACGCCGCGCCCATGGCGTCGGCAATGGGCCGGGCCAGCCCCAGCTTGATGAAGTCCAGCTCCGTGTCAATGACCAGGGCCGGGATGCGCTGCTCCCGCACCAGGGAGGCCAGGCCCCGGGTCTCCTCGTCCTTCCCCGGCGCCACTGCGCCGCCGCTCAGGCCCACGTTGGCCCGGCCGTCGGACAGCAGCACCAGCAGGGGCAGCACCTGCCGGTCCTTGAGCCGCTCCTGCTCCAGCACCTCCAGGGCCAGGTGCAGACCGTGGGCCAGGGGCGTGCGACCGCCGGTGGGCATCTCCTGGAGTTGCACCTGGGCCAGGTCCACGCTGCCCGTGGGGGGCAGCAACAGCGCGGCGCCGGCGCCCCGGAAGCACACCAGGCCCACCCGGTCGCGGCGCTGGTAGGCGTCCAGCAGCAGCGACAGGATGGCGCCCTTCACCGCCACCATGCGCCGCTGGGCGCCCATGGAGCCGCTGGCGTCCACAACGAAGAGGATCAGGCTGCCGGTGCGGGTCTCCCGCACCTTTTCCCGCAGGTCCCAGGGTTCCAACAGCAGGGCTGGAGTTGGGGACGAAATCCCCCCTTGTCCCCCCTTTGCAAAGGGGGGTTGGGGGGATTTCCGTCGCTCCTGGTAGGGCGCGGCGGCGCGCAAGGTGGCGTCCAGGGCTAGGTCGGTGACCGGCCCTTGTGGGACCTTGGCGCCCACGTACCGGCCCGCGGAGGTGCCGCTGATGGTCTTGGCCCGCCGCCCGCTGCTCTGCCGGGCCCGGCGGTCCGGGGGCTGAAGCTGGAGGGCCCGCACCGAGAAGGGGTCGCCGGTCTCAAACCACTGGTCCTGGGGACCGGAACCCCCTTTAGGCGGGTCTTCGGGCGGCGATTCGTTGTTGTCTAAGTCCGAGGGGTCGTCGTCCCCCTGGTCGTCGCGGGCGGTGGAGTCCTGGGGCTCCCGGTCGTGGGAGCGGCTCTGGAACTCGTCAATCATCTGGTCCAGCTGCTCGGTGACCAGGTGGGGCTGCTGGAAGGGCTGGCGGCGCTGGCGGTGGAGCAGGGCCATCTGGGCCGCCTCGCGCACGTCCTCCGGCGTCACCTGGGTGCGGCCTTCGTAGGCGGCAATGGTGCTGGCGGTCTTGTACATCACGATGTCGCCCCGCAGGCCGTCCACCTGGTACTCGGCGCAGATGTCGGTGATCAG
>JBGPJN010000323.1:0-2822 GCA_041485445.1 Dehalococcoidia bacterium | reverse complement strand
TGCTGCGGCTGGTCAGGGTGTCCGGGTGCTCCGGGCCCAGCACCCGCTCCCTGATCTTCAGGATTTCTTCCTCCAACCCAGCGGCCTCCTGGCGCCGCCCCAAGTACCAGTAGCCGACGGCCAGGCTGCTGCGGCTCCACAGGGTGTCCGGGTGCTCCGGGCCCAGCACCCGCTCCCTGATCTTCAGGATTTCTTCCTCCAACCCGGCGGCCTCCTGGCGCCGCCCCAAGTACCGGTAGCTGGCGGCCAGGCCGCTGCGGCTGGTCAGGGTGTCCGGGTGCTCCGGCCCCAGCACCCGCTCCCGGATTTTCAGGGTCTCTTCATCCAGACTGGCGGCCTCCTGATAGCGCCCAAGGTAGCTGTAGCTGGCGCCCAGGCTGTTGCGGCTGGTCAATGTGTCTGGGTGCTCCGGCCCCAGCACCCGCTGCCTTATCTCCAGGGTCTCTTCATTCAGGCTAAGGGCTTCCTGGAAACGCCCCAGAGCACGGTAGGCTACGCCCAGGCTGTTGCTAAGTCGGAGCACTGACAGGGCCTCAGCCCCCAGTGCGCTCCTGGCATTGCCGTGCATCCGTTGATAATGAGCTAGCTCCCCCCTTAGGGCTACCGGGTCATTCTGGGCCACCGAGTCAAGCCGGACCACCGCACCCTCAAGGGTGGCGGCCAGCGCTCCATCCCGGTTAGTGGCGGCAATGGCCGCCGTAGTCAGGGAGTGGACCCTCACCCGGTCATCCACCAGCGCCAGTACCGACTGGCGTCCGCACTCCGAAAATAGCCGAGCTAGCGCCTCCTCGGGCACCCCTGCCACGGCCGCTAGGAGCGCCGGCGGGACGGGGGCGTCGGCCAGGTAGCCCAGGGGGGAAAGGAGCTGCCTTAGATCTCCAGACAGCCGAGCCAAGGTGCCGGCGATAGTGGCGAAGACCCCGGCGTCCCTGGGTATGATGGCGCCCTCCGCCGCGTCCCGGAACTTGGTCAGCTCCAAAGGACTGGGCGCCCGCAGCAGCTCGGCATGCAGCTTACCCGGGTCTTGTCCTGGGTCACCCAGGTGAACCGCCAGCATCTCCACCGCCAGGGGGAGCCGACCCACCATGTCCACGATGTACTCCATGGTGTCCCTCCAGGCCCGGTCGCTGGCGTTAAACTTGCAGAAGGAGCGGGAGCACAGGAGTTCAACGGCCGGTCCGGTATCCAGAACTCCGATGGGCAGAAAGTAAGCGGTGTTGGGCAAAATGGCTCTCCGCCCATCCCGAGTGGTGGCCAGGAGATGGAAAGAGGCTGTACCGCCCAGCAGGGCGTTAAGCTGGTCCAAATTATCCAGATTGTCAATCGCCCAAAGGAACTCTGACGGGAGAGCGGCTAACCTGCGGCGTACTTCTCCGGCAATGTCGTCATCATTTCGGTCCGTGGTGGCAACTTCCAGTAGTGGCGCCAGGGCCGACAGCGTCTGGGTCGGGCTGGCGCCAGCAGTGGTCCAATAGCCCTGGGCATTGGCGTTGGCAATATACTCAGCAGCAAGTCTAGTCTTGCCGTAGCCAGCACCGCCGGAGATCACCACGGCCCGGTGGGTTTTGAATGCTTCTGCCAGTGCCTTGAGCTGCGCCTCCCGCCCCTTGAAACTGCCGGGGTCAACCTGCAGAGGGCCGGCCCAGTGCGGTTCACCATTCGGAGAGACAGGGTTGGCGAGGTTCGGTTCAGCCTCCGGCTGGCGCTGCTTGTTGCGCCACAACACAGTAATAAGGGCACCCACTACGGCGGAGGCGAAGGCACCGCCAACGCCAATCCACGCAGCCTCGTTTCCTTGCCACATTGTGCCCACCCTCCGGAGAAACCACCGCAATGCGGGCGTGTTCAAAATATACTACGTGAATCAATGCGGGTGAAGCGCCATGGGGTTTCATTTTGAAACCTCCTCCCAGGCCTCTCGGGTGGGTGTGTATGTACAACACCTGGCGGACCCCGAAATTTGTACGTAATACCGGCGCGCCCTCACAGCCGCAAAAGACGGAGCCCGCGCGTAGAATATTGTAACAGCCTCTCCCAGAAGCCGGCGGGTGTGCTTGCACCGACTCACCAGGCATGCAGCTGACACCCTCCACGGGCGAGCGGGCCAGCGAATCCCCCAAGGAGTGCAGCTAATGAACCAACCCCCTCGACCCACCTGCCGGGTCGTCCACCCGCTGGAAACCCAACGGGGACGCCAGAACACCATTACCTCGGTGGCCATCGCGGCCCAGAGCGTGGGAGCCCGGGGGATCTGCATGCACCTGGTGACCATCCCGGCCGGCGGCCGGGCCAAAGCCCATCTGCACCAGGACCACGAGACCAGCTTGTACGTCCTCAGTGGCCGGGTTGGAGTGTGGCACGGCGACCAGCTCCAGGAGCATCTTACGGTGGGCGCTGGAGACTTTCTTTACATCCCCGCCAACATGCCTCACCTGCCCTACAACCTGAGCCAGACGGAACCGTCCGTAGCGGTGGTCGCCCGCACCGACCCCAACGAGCAAGAAAGCGTGGTGCTCCTGCCCCACCTGGACCAGCTACACCGACGTTAAGCTAGGGGATACCCAGCGGACGTAGCGGCTCATGGCTATCCTTCCCGCGCCTCCCCGGCTACAATACCGGCAACAAACCCACGGCAGGGACACCCGCCACGGAGGTCATATGGCCATCGCGAGCCACATCCGCAAGAACATGGGGGAGGGCGGCTGGATCCGCCGGATGTTTGAGGTGGGCCTGGTCATGAAGGCCCAGCGTGGGGCCGATAACGTGTTCGACCTGTCCCTGGGCAACCCGGTGATGGAGCCTCCAGAAGAGTTTCAAAGGGA
>JBGPJN010000322.1:0-2830 GCA_041485445.1 Dehalococcoidia bacterium | reverse complement strand
GGTGAGCCGCGCGCTGGCCACCCCATAGCTTTTGTTTTGGCCGGGAGTTATCATTACCCCATTCCAGGAGAGGGCCCAACAACCCTTTCCGCAGGAGGGAATGGCTATGGCGAAGGATTACACTATCTGCGTCGGTACCGTGGGCGGCGGTTTGTCGGTCAGTCCGGACGGTGGAACTACATGGAACCGCATCCGTAGTCCGCTGCCCTCGGAGTGCAACGTGCGGGCGTCGTGCGTGTACCCCGACGATCCTCAGCGGATTCTGGTGGGCACCGATGTGGGAGTCTATCGCAGCGATGACCGGGGCGCCACCTGGGCCAGGGTGGAGTCGCCCATTGACGGCATTCAGGTGTGGTCACTGGCCGTTGACTCGGTAGACCCGGATACCATCTTCGTGGGCACCCGGCCCGAGGCCTTCCGCTCCCGGGACGGCGGCAAGAGCTGGGAGAAGCTGGCAATGGGCGTCAACATGCAGTGCCCCATCGGCATCCCGCGCACCACCAACATTGTGGTGGACCCGCGGGACCACCGCACCATCTGGGCCGGCATCGAGGTGGATGGTGTGTATAAGAGCCTGGACGGGGGCAACTCCTGGGTGCGCCTGCCGGACCTGGGGCCCGATCCCTTCCACGGCGACATCCACGGCATGGCCATCAAGCCGGGGCGCACCACCTCCATCTACTGCACCAGCCCCTTCGGCATGGCCACCAGCACCGACGAGGGCGAGAGCTGGAGCTACCAATCGTTCCCCAAGTTCAGCCCCAGCGATAACCGGTCCTACTGCCGGGGCCTGATCCTCAAGGCCGACAACCCCAACGTCATGTTCGTGGGCAACGGCGACGCCATCCCCGGCGTGACCGGCGCCATCCGCCACTCCAAGGACGGAGGCCGCACCTGGCAGGCGGCGCCGCTGCCGGTGGCGCCCAACTCGGTGGTCTACTGGCTGGCCACCCACGCGGCCGTGCCCAACGCCATCGTGGCCGCCAGCCTCTACGGCTACGTCTACACCAGCGACGACGGCGGCGAGTCGTGGCAGAAGCTGAAGAAAGAGTTTGGGGAGATCCGCACCGTGGCGCTGGTGCCCAACTAGGCGGAGGCCACCCCCTCTGTATCTCCCCCTTGGTAAGGGGGAGTCGGCTCATCCCTCCCCTTACCAAGGGGAGGCCGGGAGGGGTCGTCCCTCCCTCGCCGTCAGTCATGTTGCGATGAGGGAGACGACCCCCTCTTGGTCTCCCCCTTCGCGACGGGGAGAAAATAAGAATCCCGCAGGCCCTCCAACGGCTAGCAACAGGGGCGCCCCGACTACCTCGGGGCGCCCCTGATTTGCGTCATGGCGGGCCGGCGCTACTGTATTTAGCGCGCGGCGGCCTGCGGGCGGGCCAGCTCCTGGTCCCAGGGGCCGGGGAACTGCCCGCGGGGCCGCGCTCCTCCCGTGAACAGCTTCTCCTGCCGGTGCCACTGGGTGCGGGGCGTTTCGTAGTAGACCTCAATGCCGTTGCCGTCGGGGTCGTGGAAGTAGATGCCCACGGAGATGCCGTGGTCGGCCACCCGGTCGATGGGCACCTGCTGCTCCTTGAGGTGCAGGTACAGCTCCTTCAGGTCCTCCAGGCGCTCCATCTTCCAGGCCATGTGGTTGAGGCCCACGCCTCCCGGCTGGGGCCCCGGCGCATTCTCGCCCACCTCCATCAGCGCTATCTCGTGGGACTCTTCCTTGTTGGCCGACATGAAGGCGGCGCGCCCCGGCGTGAAGTCGTAGGTGTGCAGCCCCAGGACATTCTCGTACCACTCCTTGGACCGCGCCGCGTTCCGTACGTAAAGGTTCACGTGCCCCAGGTATTTGGGTGTGTGGCTCATAACGTCGCCTCCCTTTCAGCCCTGCATTGGCTGCGATGCCACCACAATACCAACCCGCGCCGCCGGGTGCAAGGGCCGGTCCTTTTCATTTTCGGCCTGCCCGTAGGGGCGCACCTGCGTGTGCGCCCTGGTCTGCTCCAGCCGAAGGGCAGACACACAGGTCTGCCCCTACCTTCGGGGAAAATGAAAGGGCCCTGGCGCAAGGGCCGGTCCCGCCCCGGCCTGCTATAATTTGGCTACACTGGCACCGGCGGAGACGACATAATGACGGCGCGGCGAAGCTTTTGGGCCTGGGGCCTGGAGTCCGACGAACCCACCCTGGAGGAGCGGCGGCAGACCGCGGAGACGCTGTCCAAGCAGTTCGGGGTGGCCATCCCGGTGCCGCCCATGCCCCGCTCCAGCGACCTGCGTCTGCGCCCGCCGCGCATCACCCCGCCGGCATCCCTGGCGGCCATCTGCGTCACCGACGACCACGACCGGGCGGTGCACACCTACGGCCGCAACTTCCCCGACCGAGTGCGGGCCTTCAACCGCCAGTTCCCCAACCCGCCCGACGTGGTGGCCTACCCTCGCCACGAGCGGGAGGTGGAGGCGGTGCTGGAGTGGTGCTCCCGCGCCGGCTACGCCGCCATCCCCTTCGGCGCGGGCAGCTCCGTGGTGGGCGGGATCGAGCCTCCCGACGGGTTCGACGGCGTGGTGACCATCGACCTGTCCAAGCTGGACCAGGTGCTGGAGCTGGACCCGGTCTCCCGGGCGGCCCGCATCCAGGCCGGGGTGCTGGGCCCGGCCCTGGAGGACCAGCTGCGGCCCCACGGCTTCACCCTGCGCCACTTCCCCCAGAGCTTCGAGTTCTCCACTCTCGGCGGCTGGCTGGCCACCCGCTCCGGCGGCCACTACGCCACCAACCACACCCACATTGACGAGTTTGTGGAGTCGGTGCGCATGGTCACCCCCGCCGGCATCTGGGAGAGCCGCC
>JBGPJN010000321.1:0-2850 GCA_041485445.1 Dehalococcoidia bacterium | reverse complement strand
GCGGCGGGCCGGAGATCACGCCGGGGCGGGCGCCGCAGGACCTGCCTGCGACCACCGATGAAGCCTCGCGCCTGGTGCAGCAGTGGCTCCAGCACCTGCGAGGCAAGAAGGTGTCCTTCCGTGACAGCTACTCCAGCGGGGCGTCCGGCGGCTACGCCATCAGCAGGGGCTACTACTTGTGCAGCGATGGCCGGTTCGCCTTCCGCGAAAGCAACAGCACGGCGATTTACGTGCCGGGGGCCTCGGCCAGCGGCGGCGGGCTGTCCTCGGACGAGGGCCGGTGGCGCGTGCTGGCCCAGGGTCCTTCAGCCGAGGGACAGGGGGAGCAGGCGCTGCTGGAGCTGACCTGGAGCGACGGAACCACTGCCCTACGCCGGCTGGACTACGCGGAGGGCCGCACCTACATTGACGGGGAGCGGTGGTACGTGACGGAGGAGAACGAGTTGTGCGGGTGAGGGGAGTGGGGGCCAGCGGAGGACGGAGGGCATGCATCCGGGCAGCAACAACAACCCTCGGGTCTCCCCCTCGACGTAGGTGGCTAAAAATGTGGCGGGCCAACACAAACAAAGCAGATACTATCTGGAACCCAACCGAACAATTCGGGTAATTCGTTGACGAGAAGGAAACAACTGATGCTACAATTCTTGCAGGAAATTTACACTGCGGTGTAGAAACATTGGTTCCAGGGAGGGCACGGTCGCCGGGCCTAGCGTAAGGCTCCTGAAAGGATGTGAGCAGTGACCCAGCCAAGGCGCAACCGCGGACGAGGACCACGCTCCAGCAGCGCCGCTGCGCAGCAGCTGCCTACTCGGATAAGAGCGGAGTACATCAAGAATCCCAATATGAGTGCCCTCCACGCCGACGGCATGTTTGGCGGTGTAACACCACACGGGATGGTATATGTCGCATTCTACTCTGAGCATGCCAAAATTCCTGATGCCGCGACGTTAGAGGTGGATGGGGAGAATAAGGTTATCCGACAGCCGAGGCAGGTAAGTCGGCCCGCCGAATGGGTGCGGGAGGTTGGGGCAGAGATCATTATGACCGTGGAAACCGCCCGCGCCTTCCGCAGTTGGTTAGATGACAAGATTAACGCGCTTGACCAACTTCAGTCAGAAGATAAGCTTACCGTTACTGAAGAGCCTCAATCATGACGACAATGCTGATTGCGCAAGAAGCCACCGACACTGAGGTAAGTATTCGTCTAAGCCCTGACGTAAGCGGGTCATCCAGTGTTCAGCTTTACCCTTTTGTCCAAGGAGATGCCGCTGAAGTAGCCATCTCCGTAAGACGAGGAGATGACCGGCTCTGCAGGGAATTCCACGCCCTGGCCGACTGGTGGCGCGAAGCTACTCAATTCCTGTCCTCGCCAACAGAAATCGCTGACCATGAAGCGTATCAGCGAATCATAGACATAGGACCTCGAGTCGTACCTTTTATTTTAGAGGAGTTGCGAGATAACGGCGGGGATTGGTACATAGCTCTCAGACGGTTGGTCGCCGACCCCCCAACTATCAACCAAGAAACCGCAAGGAGTACGACAAAGGTGGTTGACACCTGGCTAGAATGGGGGCGCCAACGTGGTTACCGGCTCTGACGATGCGGCACAACGAAGACGGCGGTTAATACTGAGGCGCTTCCCATTATTGGACCCAGGTAACTTCGACATCACCAGCGACCGCAGTAACAGTTATAACTGTGCGGCTTGGGCCATGAATGACAAGTCCACCAAATGGTGGCCGCTTCCCGTCGACGAAGCCCCCGAATACTACTGGCCCGAAGGGGCACCCCGCGATGATTCCATCACTGCCTTCATAGATGGCTTTGGCCGGATGGGATTTCAGGTCTGCGCCAACGGAGACCTGGAAGAAGGCTTTGACAAGGTTGCAGTGTATACCGCGCTAGACCACAGCCCCAAACATGTAGCACTGCAATTGCCCAACGGAAGGTGGACCAGCAAATTGGGAGCCGACGAAGACATCGAACACAGTTCGGTGGCGGATCTACAAGCTAGTCACTATGGATACCCTGCTCTGTTTATGAGTCGGGCGCGCGGTGGCGGATAGACGCTGCCTGAACATCGGAAATCGGCAATGGTCTTGCCATACCCCCTGCTCCCCCTACCCCGCCTCCGCCAGTATCTTGGACACCTCCGGGCGGGTGAACTCCGGGGGCAGCAGCTCCCCCTTCTGCAGCATGGCCCGCGCCGCGGTGCCGCTGACGCTGATCCGCTGGGCCGCGTCGTGGGGGCAGGTCTTGGTGCTGGCCACCGCCCCACACTTCTTGCAGTAGAAGGAGTTCTCAAAGAACAGGGGCGTGATGCCCAGGGCCTTGGCGTCAAACTCCTTGAAGATGTGCTGGGCGTCGTAGGTGCCGTAGTAGTTGCCCACTCCGGCGTGGTCCCGCCCCACGATGAAGTGGGTGCAGCCGTAGTTTCGCCGCGCCAGGGCGTGGAAGATGGCCTCCCGGGGCCCCGCGTAGCGCATGAACGCCGGGTATACCGATAGCAGCACCCGCTCCTTGGGGTAGTAGTTCTCCAGCAGGGCCTGGTAGCACCGCATCCGCACCAGGGCGGGGATGTCGTCGGCCTTGGTCTCCCCCACCAGGGGGTGCAGCAGCAGGCCGTCCACCACCTCCATGGCGCACTTCTGGATGTACTCGTGGGCGCGGTGCACCGGGTTGCGGGTCTGGAAACCCACCACGGTCTTCCAGCCCAGCCGGGCAAACTCCTGCCGAGTCTGGGCCGGGGTGCGGTAGAAGGGGGCGATGTCCACCTCGGGCTGGGGCGCCGCGAACATGGTGACCGGGCCGCCCAGCAGCAAGTTCCCCTCCTGGTACAGGTTGGCGACG
>JBGPJN010000320.1:0-2866 GCA_041485445.1 Dehalococcoidia bacterium | reverse complement strand
CAAGCTGCACAACGGCGTCGCCGCCGCCCTGGACGACCCCCGGGAGACGGTGGTCGCCAGCGTGCGGGAGGTGCGCCGGGCCGTGGGCGACGGCTACCCCATCCTGGTGGACGTCAACGGAGCGTTCTCCGCCCACCGCGCCATCGAGATCGGCAAGCAGTTGCAGGACCTGGGCGCCTTCCACTTTGAGGAGCCGTGCCCCATGTACGACCTGGAAGGGCTGGCTCAGGTGGCGGGCGCGCTCACCATGCCCGTCGCCTCCGGCGAGTGCATCTACACCCGGCGCGACTTCGCCGACCTGATCCTCCAGGGCCAGGTGGACATTGTCCAGCCCGATATCGTGAAGGCCGGCGGCTTCACGGAGATGCAGAAGATCGCGGCGGTGGCCTCCACCTTCCGGCGGCCCATTACGGTGCACAACGTCCAGCCCACCATCTGCACCGTGGCCCACCTGCACTTCTGCGCCAACCAGCCCAACGCGGTTTACTCCCAGGAGTACGTCATTGAGGAGGTTTCCATCCGCGACGGCAGGCCCATCCTCAAGACGCCCCTGGAGGTGGTGGACGGCTACCTGGCCGTGCCGGAAGGCCCCGGCCTGGGCGTGGAGCTGGACGAGGCGGCCTTCAGCTACTGGGCGGCGGGTTAACGCCTGACCAAAGGCATTGCTACGAAGATGGCCCCCTCTCCCCCTGGGAGACGGCTGGGGTGAGGGCGAATACCCCTCACCTTAATCCTCTACCACAAGGGGAGAGGAAACTGTTTTTCGTCCCTGCTGGCGAATCAGCCCGGTTTGACAAAGCAGGGGACTCCTCGCTATGCTCCCGGTGTCAGGACCGACCCTGTGAAATGTGCGGTGATTCAGCGTGTCTGCCGCCAATTGCCCATCAGGGGAACGGAAGAGTTGTCCCGGCGCACTCGGCGGTGAGTTTTCGGAGAGGCTCCAATCCTCCTGCCGGGGTCATGCGGAGTTAACCGGCGCCGCCCGAGAAGGAGTCAGATGACGAGTGACATGAGTCCCCGCAGGCCCTCGACCATCTCCCGGCCCCCCATCGACGGCGCGAGCGGCGACACAGGCGCGCTGACCCAGGAGGACCTGGCCCAGCTTCAAGGCCGCTTTGAGTCCAACCCCACTTACCGGCTGGTGCAGAACGCCGTCACCCAGCACGACGTCAACGACATCGCGTTGGACCGGTCCATAGTTACTGGCGCCACCCACTCCTTCTCCGTCGCCCTGGACAACTGGGGCGTCACCAACCAGGCCAAGTCCGGTCGCTGCTGGATGTTCGCCGGGCTGAACCTGCTCCGGGCCGCCTCCAAGAATGTGCTGATGGTGAAGCAGTTCGAGTTCAGCCAGAACTACCTGATGTTCTGGGACAAGATCGAGCGGGCCAACTTCCTGCTGGAGGCGGGCATTGAAACGGCGGACCGGCCCCTGGACGACCGCACGGTGGCCTGGCTGCTGCAGCGTCCCATCAGCGACGGCGGCCAGTGGGACATGTTTGTCAACCTGGTCAAGAAGCACGGGGTGGTCCCCAAGCCGGTCATGCCGGAGACGGAGAGCTCGGGCAACTCGGAGCGGATGAACTTCATCCTGAACTACCAGGTCCGCCAGGGCGCCAAGGCCATCCGCGACCTCTACGCCCAGGAGGCGGGACTAACCGCAATGCGCCGCGCCAAGCAGGAAACCCTCCAGGTAATCTACCGGGTGTTGTGCATCCACCTGGGGACCCCGCCGGCGCGGTTCGACTGGCAGTGGACCGACAAGGACGGCCAGTTCCATCGTGACGGCGAGATGACGCCGCTCCAGTTTGCCGCCAAGTACGTGGCGACGCCGGTGGGTGAGTACGCCTGCCTGGTGCATGACCCGCGGCCCACCAGCCCCCACGGGCGCACCTTCACGGTGGCCTACCTGGGCAACGTGGCCGGCGGGTCGCCGGTGAAGTACCTCAACGTGGACATCCAGCTGATGAAGGACATCGCCCAGCGGCTGCTGGAGGACGGCCAACCGGTGTGGATGGGCTGCGACACGTCCAAGCAGATGCACCGCCAGCTGGGCCTGTGGGACGCCAAGCTGTTTGACTACCCCGGCGTTTACGGCGCCGACTTCGCCCTGGACAAGGCGGGACGCCTGGAGTACGGGCAGACGCGGATGACCCACGCCATGGTGTTCACCGGGGTGGACGTGGTGGACGGGCGTCCCCGGCGGTGGCGGGTGGAGAACAGCTGGGACGACAAGGTGGGGGACAAGGGCTTCTTCCTGATGAACGACTCGTGGTTTGACGACTACATGTTTGAGATCGCCGTGCCCAAGGGATACCTGTCCGCCGAGTTGCAGCGGGCGCTGGAGCTGGAGCCCATCGTGCTCCCGCCGTGGGACCCCATGGGCGCCCTGGCGGACTGACCAAAGGGGTCGCCAACTGCGACCCAGTGATTGAATTTCAAGTAAGTAAGGAGGCGCCTTTATGCCCTTCGGCGGAAATGACTGGCTGGCCCTGACCCAGGAACCCACCCTGGAGCCGCAGCTCCCCATCTGTGACCCGCACCACCACTTCTGGGACTTCCGTCCCGCCAGCGTGCCTTACCAACGGTACCTGCTCCATGAGCTGGCCGCCGACATCAACAGCGGCCACAACGTCTGCTCCACCGTGTTCATTGAGGCCAGGTCCATGTACCGCGCCGATGGCCCGGTGGAGATGAAGCCGGTGGGTGAGGTGGAGTTTGTCCAGGGCCTGGCCGCGGCCAGCGCCAGCGGGCTGTACGGCCCCGGCCGGGCCGCCGCCGCCATCATCGGCCACGCCGACCTGAAGCTGGGCGACGGGGTCAAGCCCGTGCTGGAGGCGTTGCAGGCGGCCAGCCCCAACCGGTT
>JBGPJN010000319.1:0-2875 GCA_041485445.1 Dehalococcoidia bacterium | reverse complement strand
GGTCCCACTTGTTGACCACCACAATCAGTCCCCGGGCCATGTCCCAGGCCAGCCCCGCTATGTGGGCGTCCTGGGCGGTGGCCAGCTCGGTGGCGTCGGTGACCAGCAGGGCGATGTCGCTGCGGGCCAGGGCGTTCACCGCGCGGATGACGCTGTACTTCTCAATCCCCGGCTCCACGCTGCCCCGCCGGCGAATGCCCGCGGTGTCGATGAGCACGATGCGCTGCCCCTGAAAGGTGAAGGGAGTGTCCACGGCGTCCCGGGTGGTGCCGGCCACCTCGCTGACGATGGACCGCTCCTCGCCCAAGATGGCGTTGACCAGCATGGACTTGCCCACGTTGGTGCGGCCCACGATGGCCAGCTTCAACTCGCCGGGCGGCGGCGGCGCCGGCGCCTCCACTCCGCCCTCTGAGCCAAACTCGGCCACGGCCATGGCCGTCTCCGGCTCCGGGGGTCCCGGGGCGGGCATGAAGGAGGTCACCCGCTCCATCAGGTCGTAAACGCCCAGGTTGTGGTAGGCGCTGATGAAGTGGGTGTCGGGCAGCCCCAGCTGGTAGAACTCGGCGGCGGCCAGCTCCCGTCCCGGATTGTCCACCTTGTTCACCACCAGGACCACCGGCTTGCGGGTGCGCCGCAGCCGGTCCGCCACTATCTGGTCAGCGGGAGTCACGCCGTCGGCCACGTCGGTGAGGAAGAGGATGACGTCGGCGTCATCCATGGCCATGCGGGCCTGCTCCTGCACCTGCTCCTGGATGGTCCCCTCGGGGTGCTGCTCCAGGCCGCCGGTGTCCACCAGCAGGAACCGGTGGCCCTCCCACACCACCGGCGCGATGAGCCGGTCCCGGGTGGTGCCCGCCACGTCGGAGACAATGGCCTCCCGGCGGCCCAGCAGCCGGTTGAACAGGGAGGACTTGCCCACGTTGGGGCGCCCCACGATGGCGACCAGAGGGGTAACCGTTGGGTCTGGCAAATTTCACCTGGACGCCGTGAGGATGAGGTACACAAGGCCCGGGGAGGACTACCCCAGGATAAACTCCAGGATGGCCTTCTGGGCGTGGAGCCGGTTGTGGGCCTGGGCGAAGGCCACCGATTGGGGGTGGTCCAGCATCCCCGGCGGCACCTCTTCGCCGTAGTGCACCGGCATGTCGTGCATGAACAGGGCGCCCGGCGAGGCCTTGGCGAGCAGCTCCGGGTCCACCGTGTAGCCGCGAAAGTCCCGGCGCCGCACCTCCGCCTCCCCCTCCTGACCCATGCTGGTCCAGGTGTCGGTGTACACCACGTCGGCCCCCCGCACCGCGGCCTGAGGCTCCGTCAGGGAGTGGATCTGGACTGACCGGCTCAGGTTGCGCTGGCGGGCTTGTAGCAGCGAGTCGGCGTCCAGACTATACCCCGACGGCGAGGCGATGGCGAAGCTCATGCCCACGGCGGGGGTGGCCAGGCACAGGCTGCGGGCCACGTTGTTGCCGTCGCCCACAAAGGCCAGCTTGAGCCCGGCCAGCTCCCCTCTATGCTCCGCAATGGTCAGCAGGTCGGCCATGGTCTGGCAGGGGTGTTCCAGGTCCGACAGCGCGTTAATCACCGGCACCGTGGCGTAGCGGGCCAACTCCACCAGGTGCTGGTGGGAAAACACGCGGGCGATGATGCCGTCCACGTAGCCGGACAGGACCCGGGCCACGTCCGACACCGGCTCCCGCACCCCCAGCCCCACCTCCTGCTGTCCCAGGTACATGGAGAAGCCGCCCAGCTGCTGGATGCCCACCTGGAAGCTCACCCGGGTGCGCAGGGAGGGTTTCTCAAACAGCAGGGCGATGTTCTTGCCGGCCAAGGGCTGGCCCCAGCCCTCGGCCTTCATCTGGCGGGCGCGGGCAATGAGCTGGAGGGTCTCCGCCGGACTGAGGTCCGTGATGGAAACAAAATCGCGCTTGCTCACCATACCCTGGGCCCTCCCGGTGCGGCTGCATCATATCGCAAAAGCCCGGCCAGGTTCAAGGCGACGTTCCCGTAAGGCTCCGGAGGCGGCACGGCAATGGGCCGGGATTGGGGGTTAGGGGCCATTGCAAAGAAGAAGCCTAGAAGGCATCTCCTCTTGCGGAGCGGAGGTGAGGAGGAGACGAACCACCCCCTCGGTATCTCCGCCTTGGTAAGACGCGTGATGCCAATTGTCCGACATCCAGATCTTACGGATGTCATTCTGAGCCGCAGCGAAGAATCTAAAGTAGTGAGCACAGCACCATCGCAGATTCTTTAGATTCTTCGCCTTCGCTGCGCTTCGGCTCAGAATGACAGTTTCGTAATCTATGAAGGTACTTATCCCTTGCATTCAAGTTGAATACCTGCTATACTCATAGCTAAGTCAGATAGCGGAGTATGGCAATGCAGAAGTTCACCAAGGCGATGTTCGACCAAGCCTTCCCCAATGACGACGCTTGCTTTGAATGGCTTCGTAACAAGCTCCTTCCTGAGCGTATTGAGTGCCCTTCCTGCAAGACTCTGGGCAAGTTTTACCGGGTCGCTGGGCGCAAAGTCTACGCCTGTCATAACTGCGGGCACCATATTAGCCCTCTCGTAGGGACCATCTTTGAAGGGTCTTCGACCTCTTTGCGCTCTTGGTTCTACGCCGTGTTCTTGATGTCCAACACTCGGATGGGAATCTCGGCCAAGCACCTGGAGCGGGAGCTGGGAGTCACCTACAAGACGGCCTGGAGAATGTTCAGCCAAATCCGCAAGATGATGGCGAGCGACAACCCGCCCCTCTTCGGCCAGGTCGAGGTTGACGAGACCTACATCGGCGGCAAGCGCCCCGGGAAGCCTGGGCGTGGGGCCGCTGGCAAGACAATCGCCGTGGGCATGGTAGAGCGGGGCGGCAAGGCCATTG
>JBGPJN010000318.1:0-2880 GCA_041485445.1 Dehalococcoidia bacterium | reverse complement strand
GGACTCCCATAGTGGAGCGCCGAATTTGGGGTGGACTCCGGCGACCGGCTGGCGGAAGCTGCTGACTATACGCCGTGTATAGAGCACAGGCAGAGATAGCCCAATGGCGGCGCACGGCCTGGGACCGCTCAGAGGCCGGTGGTCGCCTCAGGTTCCTCCGGCCGGGGCAGCTCGGGGAAAGGCCAACCCTCAGCAATGATCCTGGCCCGCAGGGCCATCAACCTCTGGTAATCCCCGGCCCGGCCCCGGTAGCCCCGCTTGAACCTAGCGATGGTGTAGGTGGGGTCCACGTCATAGTAGCCGCTGACCTGCTGGTCCTGGGGCGAGTTGCGGCTGGCCTTCTCCAGCGGGGCCAGCAGCCCCGACTCGTCGGGGCAGCTCGTCCTCGCAGCGGGTGTACAGGGCCACGCCGGGAGTCGTCCCTGGTTTCAACAAGTAAGCGGGCACGGTGGCCTCCTTGAAGCCGGGACCACGGTGGTTGCGGCCGCCAGTTTACTCTGGGAGCCCGCGTATTGTGTAGAGCGGCTCTACACAATACGTCTTCCCCGGTCCCCACGTCCGACGCCCCCTATACGCCGGCGTACAGGTCCGCCGGGGGAGCCGCTTACCAGGCGGGCTTCGGGCAGGCCCGGCTCCGGCCTATGGCGCCCCGGCAGACCTTCCGGCCTTGGCCGGCCCAGTCCGTCGCGTTCAACCACTGTCCAACCTCGCTGTTCAACGGGTGTTCAACCCAAGCGTTCAACCGGCGTTCAATTGAACAGCGTTGAACACCTGACTGTTCAACTCCAACTTCAGTTGAACGGGGGTTGAACGCCCTCCCAGCACTGGCCCACCCAGCAGCGGTCTGCCTCCGCCGTTGACCGACGACGCCGGCGCCAGGAACCGGAGCAGGCGGGCTGGGTCAAACGGGCCAGCTCTCCCAGCGCCGCAACGTTTCCAGTGCGTTCACTCAGCTGCCAACAGTGAACGTTCACCCGTTCACTCAGGTAGGACAAGCCGGTGAACGGTGTGAACGCTAAACAGCGGGTTCAAGCCCCAGAAAAGAAACTGGAAGATTCCCATAAACGGCAAAGGTTGGTTGGCTGTTGCAGGAGGTCTGGCGGGGTTGTGGGCCTTCAAGAATCCTGACCAAGGCTGGCGGATGGTGGACGGACTGGCCCGGTGAGTGGACGGGATGGTGGACCGGCGCCAGCGGTAGAGTGGACCTGGGGAGGGAAGGCTGGACTGCCAGGGGCCCTGGCCCGGGTAGTGGCTACCAGAAACGGTCCCGGAGAAGTCCAGTGCGGCCGCACATCCGCTGGGCCGGAGGAAGACTACGCCGCGTCAGTGGACAAGTGGGTGGACTCGTCCTGGATCTGAAGAAGTGGCCGGCCGGCCCCGGATCCTGCTCCGCAGGAGGGCAGGATCGGGGGAGCAACCCACCTCGAGTCAAGGCCTTGGTCCCAGGCGGCGCCTATACGCTGCGTATAGGCGATTGCAGCGGGGACATGGGCCCGGCGCCCGGCGCCGCCATCGCCCCACCGCCTCATTCCTTTAGCCGGCAGCCAAATCCGCGCCCGGCCCTGGCCCTCCAGGATGGCCCACCGGCCTCCAGGTCAGGGATGATCCTGACCATCAGGCCCTGCGGGGTCAGGCGCTCCATAACGAAATTGGAGCGCCTGCACAGGCCGTCCTCTTCCCACCACAGAGAGTCTCCAGGCTGGAGCCAGGCCACATCCGCCACTATACACGAGTATCGTGGGCCTCCTCTCCCACCGCCCTCCTCCGCCAAGGTCAGGCGGGAATCCAGGCGCTGAAGATGCGCCCAACGGGGTTGACTGGTTTACCCAGCGGTATATACTGTGCCGCCGCAGCGGGAGGGGGTGAGGGCCTGGGTCAGGGTTAGGTTGAGAATGAACTGGACGCCATCGCCGTGGACCACTTCCTGGAGACCTTGGCCCAGGGGGCCATATCCATCGCCGCCCGCAAGCTGAGCAAGGAAAAGGGTGAGACACCATGCTGAGAGCGGTCGCCTACATCCGGGTCTCGGACAGCAGCCAGGTGGACGGCCACTCACTGGACGCCCAGGAGCGCCTCTTCTACCAATTATGTAAGACCAGAGGCTGGATCCCAGGGAAGATCTACCGGGAGGAGGGCAAGAGCGCCCACTCCGACTCCAGCAAGAAGCGGCCGGTGTTCCAGCAGCTGCTGGAAGACGCCGCCAACCACGAGTTCGACATCGTGGTGGTGCACACCCTGGACCGGTGGGCCCGGAATTTGAAGGTGCTGCTGGAGACCGTCGCCATCCTTAGCCAGCACAACGTGGGGCTGGTGAGCATCACCGAGAACCTGGACTGGAGCACTGCCGAGGGTCGCCTGGTGGCCCGCACCCTGGGGAGCTTCGGCGAGTTCTTCTCCGACATGCTGGCCACCCACGTGAAGAAGGGGATCCAGGAGCGGGCGCTGAAGGGGTTGCACCTGGGAGGGATCCCCTTCGGCTACCAGTCCTGCTGGGAGGAGGTGAACAAGCTCCGCTAGCCCCGCTGCCAGCCCGAGCACCCCGGCGGAGTCCACCTCCATCCCCAGGAAGGCGCGGTGGTCCAGCAGCTATTCCAGAAATACGCCACCGGCCAGACCACCCTGGCCACCCTGGCGGCTTGGCTCAACGCCCAGGGGTTCCGGACCCGCAACATGCACAAGCTGGAGGACGGGACCGGCAACCTCGCCTCTGGCCCCAGGCTCTTCACCACCGCCTCGGTGCGGGGCATCCTGCACAACGTCTTCTACACCGGGAGGGTGAAGCACGGCGAGCAGGTCATGCCCGGCACCCATGAGGCCCTGGTAAGTCCGGAGCTGTTCCAGGCGGTGCAGCTGGCCCTGACCAAGAACTCGGGCCGCAGC
>JBGPJN010000317.1:0-2936 GCA_041485445.1 Dehalococcoidia bacterium | reverse complement strand
ATGCCGCCCATCATGTAATGCATGCCGGGACGGATGGGGATGGGCTCCTTGACCATGTCGGCCCCGGCCAGGTCAATGCCGATCTCCCGTATCTGGCTGAGCTTCTCCTTAATCAGCTTTTCGCCCAGGTGGCGGCAGTCCAGATATACGCAGCCGTTGATGCCGTTGCCGGCGTTGATCTCTGTTTGCTCCGACCGGGAGACCACGTCGCGGGAGGCCAGCTCCATCATGTTGGGGGCGTACTTCTTCATGAACCGCTCCCCGTTCTTGTCCAGCAGGTAGGCGCCCTCGCCGCGGGCGGCCTCGGAGATGAGCACGCCGCTGCCCGCCAGGGTGGTGGGATGGTACTGCACCATCTCCATGTCCATGAGCCGGGCGCCGGCGTTATAGGCTAGGGCCATGCCGTCGCCGGTGACGATGAGGGCGTTGGTGCTGGGCTCAAACACTCGGCCCAGCCCGCCGGTGCAGAAGATCACCGTCTTGGCGCGGATGGCGTGGAGCTGGCCGGTGCGGATCTCCAGGGCCACCACGCCGCAGACCCGGTCCTGCTCCTGGATCAGGGAGGTGACGAACCACTCCTCGTAGCGGTGGATGCCGGACTTGATGAGCTGCTCAAACATCACGTGGAGCAGCGCCTGGCCGGTGAAGTCGCCCACGAAGAAGGTGCGGGCGCGGCGCTGGCCGCCGAAGGCGCGGGTGCCCAGGTGCCCCTCCTCGTCCCGGTTGAAGGTGACGCCCATGTGCTCCATGTCGATGAGGGAGCGCCCCGCGGCGCGGCACATCACCTCGATGGCGTCCTGGTCGCCCAGGTAGTCGCTGCCCTTGATGGTGTCGTAGGCGTGGTCCTCCCAGTTGTCGCCCCGGTCCGTGAGGGCCGCGTTGATGCCGCCCTGGGCGGCGTTGGAGTGGCTGCGCACGGGATGGACCTTGCTGATGATGGCGGTGTTGGCGCCGTTGGCCTTGGCCGCAATAGCGGCGCGCATTCCGGCCAGCCCGGCCCCAATCACCAGGACATCGTGCTCCAACATGGACGGTCTCTCCTTATATCCCTTGGAATGTTCAATCCTTTGGCAGGCCCTGATCCACTTGCTACTGAATGTTTACTCCGTTTGTTAACCGCAGAGAGCGCTGAGAACGCCTAGGGTTTACGTTTGGCTGACCCTTGTTGTAGCAAACCGTAAGGATTGCCTCAGCGGTCTCTGCGTGCTCTGCGGTGGGTTTTGGGATGGGCTCAGTGACCCTTCTCCAGGGCCCGCAGGGCCAGCAACAGCGCGGTGATGCTCTTGGCGTCTCGGATCTCACCGGCGGCGATCATCGCCGGGATGCGCGCCAGGGGCACCTGCTCCACCGTGATGTTCTCATCGTCGTCCGCCGCCAACCGCGACGGGGTCAGGTCTGTAGCTAAATACGCGTGGGTGAACTGGGTGCACCACCCCGGCGCAATCCAGAAACTGGCCAGGTGGCGCAGGTTGGCCGCCGTGAACCCGGTCTCCTCCCGCAGCTCGCGCAACGCCCCCTGCTCCGGCAACTCACCCTGGTCAAGTTTACCCGCCGGCACCTCCAGCAGTACTTGCTCCGCAGCCCGCCGGTACTGGCGCACCAGCAGTACGTTGCCCCGGCCATCCACCGGCACGATGCACGCCGAAGCAGGCCGCTCCGCAATCTCCTGGGTGGCCAGCCGGCCATCGGGCAGGCGCACTTTGTTCACCCGCAGGGTCAGCTCGACGCCCTTGAAGACAACCTTGCTTTCCACTGTAGGCTCGATGGTGGGTTCGATCACCAGCCGTCTCCCAGCGCCCGCAGGGCCAGCAGCAGCGCCGCGATGCTCTTGGCGTCCTGGATCTCGCCGCTGGCGATTAGCTCCGGGATGCTCGCCAGGGGCACGTGCTCCACCGTGATGTTTTCATCGTCGTCCGCCGCCAGGCGCGAAGGCGCCAGCCCGGTGGCCAGGTAGGCGTGCATGAATTCGGTGCACCATCCCGGCGACACCCAGAAGCTGGCCAGACGCCGCAGCTTGGCTGCCGTGAACCCGGTCTCCTCCTGCAGCTCCCGCAGCACCGTGGCCTCGGACACCTCGCCGTGGTCAATGCCGCCCGCCGGAACCTCCAGGAGCACCCCTTCCACCGCCTTGCGGTACTGGCGCACCAGGACCACGTTGCCCTGACCGTCCAGGGGAACCACACACACCGAGTTCCCGTGCTCCGCAATCTCCCGGGTAGTCACGCGGCCGTTGGGCAGCCGCACCCGGTCCACCCGCACAGTCATGATGCGGCCCTGGAAAATCACCCGGCTTTCCAGCGTGGGTTCAGACTCGGCGGAGGCCATGGTTACGTAAACCTTCTGCCCCGATTTCTACTTCTACTGGCCGCGCCTGCTGAGGCCGAAGCCCAGGCGCCGGGTGAGGGTGGCGTAAAAGTCGTTGGGGGGCTGGGCCCGCAGGAACCGGGCCTTCAGGGGGCTCTGCTCCACCTCCACCCGGTCACCGGGGGCCATGGGATAGTCCACGTGCCCGTCCACGCTGAGGACCGCCTGCTGGTCGCCCGCCAGGGACAACTGCACCTTGCTGGTGGCCTGCAGAACCAGCCCGGCGGCCAGCCCCACGTGGGCCGCCACCGGCTTCAGGATCAAGCTGTCGGACAGAGGGTCCAGGATGGGTCCGCCCACCGACAGATTATATCCAGTGCTGCCGGTGGCGGTGGAGAGGATCACCCCATCGGCGCGGAAGGTGGTCAGGTCCGCGCCGTCAATGGTGGCCCGGATGGTGACCACCCGGGACGCCGTGCCCCGGGCCAGCACCACGTCGTTCACGGCGTGGTACGGGCCGTCCACGCGGGGCGTGCCGCCGCCGCTGGCCTTGACCAGCCGGGCCTGGAGCATCCCGCGCTCCTCCACGCGGCAAGCGCCGTCAAAGTAGAGGGGCAGCTTCTCCAGGGCCT
>JBGPJN010000316.1:0-2972 GCA_041485445.1 Dehalococcoidia bacterium | reverse complement strand
TTCCAACGTAATGCTGAGAACACAGAACGATCCACCCCAAAGGGTCGCTGGAATTCACGCAGGGAATAAAGGGGAGGAACGCTGACGGCAATCCAAGAACCAGCCGCTGCTAATTGGAACAAACCATAAGGCGTATGGAGGTTGTCAGTGGTCACGTAAATTCCCCACTTCGACCATGAATATGGTCAGCTAATTCCCCCACCCCGTGGAGCGCATGGCAACCCATCGTGGCACGTTGGTCCCAACTTCCTGTGAAGGAGTGAGGGACCCATGGGCAGAAGGAGTTTCGCTGTGCGTGACATCGTGGAGATTCTCGAGCATTGGCATCAGGGTCGTAGTATTCGGAAGATCGCCGCCAGCCTGGGGGTGGACCGCAAGACGGTGGGCAAGTACACCGATGCGGCCAGGCAGGCGGGTTTCATCCCAGGGCAAGGCCCCGGACCCGCCGAAGGCTGGGCAGCCTGGGTGGACTGGGTATTCCCGGGCGTCCGAGAGCGGGGCCGGCTGCATCCCACCGCCACCGAGTTCCAAGCCCATCAGGAGCAGATCACCACCCTGCTTCAGGAGGTGACGCCCACGGTGGCTTGGCGAAGGTTGCGGCGAGAACAGGGCTTGCAGGCGTCCCTCTCCAGCTTCCGGCGCCATCTCCGCCAGCATCCGTCGGAGCAGGTGCGCCGGTCCCAGATCACCGTGCGGCGGCCGGACCCGCCACCGGGGGATGAAGCCCAGGTGGACTACGGATTCCTCGGGATGTGGCTGGACCCCTGGACCGGGCAACGCCGGGCCGTCCATGCCTTCGCCATAGTGCTGGCCCACAGCCGCCATCTGTTTGGTCAAGCGGTCTTCCGCATGGACCAGCAGGCCTGGGACAGCTGCCATCAAGCCGCCTTCGCCTTCTTCGGCGGCGTCCCTCGCCGCATCGTCCCCGACAACCTGAAGGCGGGCGTCCTGCGCCCCGACCTCTACGACCCCCAGTTCAACCGGGCCTACGCTGAGCTGGCCCATCATTATGGGTTCCTCATCGATCCGGCGCGGGCGGCCAAACCCAAAGACAAGCCGCGCATCGAGCGGATGATCCCCTTCATCCGCGACGACTTCTGGAGGGGGCGGGCCTTCTCCAGCCTGCCGGAGATCAACGCCGCCTTGGTCACCTGGTGCCGCGAGGTCGCCGGCCAGCGGGTTCATGGCACCACGGGGCAGCGGCCGGCGGAGCACTTTTGCCTGATGGAGCAGCCGGCCTTGCTCCCCCTCCCTGCGGCATCCTTCGAGCTGGCCAGCTGGGCCCAGGCCAAGGTGGCGCGGGACTGCCACATCCAGGTGGCCGGGGCCTGGTATTCCATCCCCCATCAATACGTAGGGGCCACCCTGGAGGTGCGCCTGACTTCCCGCTTGGCCCAGTGCTACCGTGAGCATGTGCTCATCAAGACCCACCTCCGCATGGCCAAGGGACAACGGAGCACCGACTGGGCCGACTACCCGCCGGACAAAGCGGCCTTCTTCACCCGAACCCCGGACTGGTGCCGGCGGCAGGCCAGGGGTCTGGGACCTGCGGTGGCCACGGTGGTGAGCGGCCTCTTGGACGACCACGCCCTGCATCATCTGCGCCAGGCCCAGGGCATTCTGCGGTTGGCGGACAAGTACGGTGGGGCCCGGTTGGAAGCCGCCTGCCAGCGCGCCCTGGCCTTCGGCGATCCGGCTTATCGCACCGTGAAGACCATCCTGGAACGGGGCCTTGAACGCCAGGAAGAGGCCTCGGCGCTCCCGCTCTTGACTGCCGGGGCCTTCCTCCGTGGCCCCCAAGAGCTGTTGGCGGTCGTGGACGGGCCGCAAGCGGGGGTGGGGTCATGACCAGCATGCATCAGTTGCACACCAAGCTGAAAGCCTTGAAGTTGGGCGGGATGCTGGACACCCTGGAGGGCCGGCTGGCTCAGGCTCAACAAAACACCCTGGGTTTCGTGGACTTCTTGGAGTTGCTGGTGGAAGACGAGATCCAGCGGCGGGCCAACAAGCGGCTGGCGACGCGGGTAGCCAGGGCACGGTTCGAAGCGGTGAAGACCCTGGAGGAGTTCGATTTCTCCTACAACCCCCAGACCCCCGCCCGGCAACTCCGGGACCTGGCCACCTGCCGCTTCATCGAGGAGCACGCTTCCGTCCTCCTCTGCGGCCCCGTGGGTGTGGGGAAGACCCACTGCGCCCAGGCGCTGGGGCACGAGGCGTGCCGCCGAGGCTACCACGTGCTGTTCACCAAGACCTCCCGCCTGCTGCGCGACCTGGGCGGTGGACGGGCGGACGGGACCTGGGAGCAGCGGCTCCGCAACTACGTCAAGCCCGATCTCCTGATCCTGGACGACTTCGCCATCAACGAGTTCACCCAGCCTCAAGCCGAGGACCTCTATGAGCTCATCGACCACCGCACCGGACGAACCTCAACCATCGTCACGTCCAATCGCAGTCCCCAGGACTGGTACCCTCTCTTCCCCAATCCAGTCCTGGCGGAGAGTGCCCTCGACCGCTTGGTCAACACGGCCCACCACGTGGTGCTGGTGGGCAAGAGCTACCGCTTGCAACTCCGGCCCCGCGCCGTTGCCCAGGAGGTGAAAACGATGTAGCATCAACCCTAATGCGCTCCTCTGGGGTGGGGGATTTACGTGACCACGCCTGGGGGAATTACGTGACCATCGACAGGCTGCGAGGATGGATTTCAGACGGGACTACAGTGGATAGGTCGAGAGGAGTAAAGGTCATGTCTCATAACGATGAAATCGTACTGTGCAAAATCCACCCAGCAATCGGCATCGCACGTGTCGGGAACAGCCCTGAAGCCTTCTTCATCGGCCCAGAGATGCCTAGGCCAACGGTACCCCCTCCGGGCGGATACAAGGACGGCGGTAACCCAAGAACAGGGGCACCGCCCCGCATCAAGCGCCAGGCGGCGCGTTTTCGCATTTTCGGTTATAACGCGGAAGGAAAAG
>JBGPJN010000315.1:0-2975 GCA_041485445.1 Dehalococcoidia bacterium | reverse complement strand
CTGAGCCTGCCGAAGGATACATTTCTTTTCTTCCCCCTTCCTGGCCAGGCTTGTCTTAGCGAAGCGTAAGGAAGGGGGCAAGGGGGAAGGTCGAAATGGCGCTCAGCAGCCGACCCACCATGGTGTTGGAGCGCTAGTGGGAAACCGTTCTCCCCGAGTCTGAACAGTTGCCCGCGGGCCCGGACCGGCCGACGCTCCGCAGAACGGGAAATCCCCCCGCTCCGCTGTTTAGGCGATGCGGGGGGACTTCAGGGCTGGGGTCGTGCAACACGGGGCGGGTTCACCGCCCGGTGTAGCTGGGGGAGGCTCTAACCGCTGGGCCGGGGTTGGTCCCAGCCGGGCTAGCGCTGCCCCTGGAACCGCGCCAAGGCCTGCTTCTGCTCCTCCTGGAACCGGGCGCGGGCCTGCGCCTGGTCCGTCTGGAACTGCTTCAGGGCCTGGGCCTGCTCGTCATGGAAGCGCGTCAAGGCCTGTTTCTGCTCCTCTTGGAACTGGAGCAGAGACCGTTCATCCTTGGTCTGCTCCTGGAGCCGCGCCAGGGCCAGTTTCTGCTCCTCCTGGAAGCGGACGCGGGCCGGCTCTTGGTCGGTGTAGAAGCGCTTCAGGGCCTGCGCCTGCTGGTCCTGGAACGCCCTCCAGGCCAGGGCCTGCTCCTCGTAGAACCGGGCGCGGGCCTGCTCCTGGGCCTTCTGCTCTTCGAGACGCTTCCGGGCGGCCGACTCCTGCTCCGTCTGCTGGAGCTTCTTCTGCTCCATCCCCCGGTCCATCTGAGGGTTGGCGGGCTGGTACACCGGCGGCGTGGGCTTGGGCCCACCGGCGTCCGCCCGGCCAACCGCCATCTCCAGAATCTCGCTGCCTGACGAGACGTACTTGATCACAACCTGCGTGCCGGGCAGCAGGACAGTTAGCTCCTTCAAAGCCGCCTGGACCTGTGGGGGGGCCGAGCTGCTAATTCGCAGGGTCTGCACGCTCCCTTCCCGGGTCCCCACGGTAATGGTGCCCGAGCCGGGCTCCACCGACATCAGGGTGCCGGTGAGCACCTGCCGGGCCTGGTCCTTCACGGGTGGCGCATCCACCGGGGGCCGGCCGGGGTTGTAGTAGACGGTGACGCGGGCGCCCTCCGCCAGGTCGCCGATGGCCACGGGGCGGTCGCCAACGCGAATTCTGGCTTCCTCGGTGATGTCCAGAGTGGTCACCGTGCCATCCAGAGTGAGGATGGTGATTCTGCTGGCGCTGAGGTCCACGACCTGCACCACCCCCTGCACGGCGCGGGACCTCGAGTTAGCGCCCACGCCATCGGGCCGGGGCCGGACGACGCCGGGCCGCTCCTGGGGCGTGCCCCGGGGGTTTTCCCCTGCCCGCAGGCGGGCCTCGTACTGCTCCTTGAACCGCGCCCGGGCCTGTTCCTGCTGGGCCTCGAAGCGCGCGCGGTCGTCGGCCTGCTGAGCCTCAAACCGCGCCCGGGCCTGTTCCAGAGAGCCTTTGGCCGCTTCCGGGGCCCTGGCGATGACCCGATCCAGGCGGTCCAGGTGCTGCTGCCGGTTGGCCTCCAGGCGCTGGGTCAGGCGGGTGGCGTCAAACTCCTTGCGGGTCTTGGCCTCCGCGTCGTCTTCGCCCTCGGCCTCCTCTTGAAGCTTGCTGGCGTGGGCCTCCAGCCGCTCCACCACCCGTTCAATCTTGACCTCGGCGTTGGCCTTGAACCGGTTGGACTGCCGGGACTGCTCGCCGATGAATATGGCGACCTGCCCCTTCAGCTCCGGGCTAATCTCCTGGGCCAGCTCCACGGTGATCTGGTTGCCCTGGGCGTCCTGGGCGGTGATGGTCTTGCCGGCCACGTCCACCACGGTCAGGACCCGGTGCTCCCGCTGGGGCTGGCCGGGCACGGGCATGACCTGCAGCGCCACCAGTCCCTCCGCCTCCCGCCGGACCAGCGCCGCCACCCGCTGGCCGGTGGCCAGGTCGCCAAAGGACGGGTCGGCATCGCCGGGTATGCGGAACTTGGTCTGGTCGTTGACGGTCACCACCAGGGTTTCGCCACCGCGACCCAACAGGGTGAAGGTGGTCGCTCCCTTGGCAGTGACGCTGCCAAAGACGCCCCGGCGCTCTCCGGAGGCCGGGCCTGTCGTCTGGTTTGATGTATCGGCCAGCGCAGTGCCCAGGGCGCCCAGGGTGAGTATGCTGGCGGTGGCCAGCGACATGGCCAGGGCGCCTTTCTTGGACGTGGACTTCTTCAACTGCGGCAAGGTGGTCCTCCCAATGTCTCCCTACGTTTCCATTCGGTTAAGGGGCATCCGTTGCCCCGGTGCGGGTCGCTCTAGAAGGCTGGCTGAGGGATGTAAATCACCGTCAGGGTCTGGCCCTGCTGGTGGCCCTCGAAGTCGCTCACCAGCACTTCGATGAGGTTGGGCCCTTCCTCCAGGGTCACTTCGGTGAGGAACTGCCCCTGGGCGTCCACCTCCACCACCTGCCCGTTCACCGTGGCCACGGCATCGGTGGCAGTCTGTCCCTGCACCGGCAGGTGCGATACGGTCACCACCGCCTCGTTATCGGGCGCCGTTACCTCCAGGAAAAAGCTGGCGGGGATGATGCTGGGCTGTGTCTGGACGGCGGCGGTGGGCGCCGGAGCGGGCGCTGCGGCGGCGGCGGGGGCCGGCTTAGCCTGCTGGGATGGCGCGGTGTTGCCGCAAGCCACGACCAGGGCCAGTATCAGGGGGAGCAACAGGGTGGTCACAGGCAGGACAAAGCGGGACATGTAGCGGCCTCCAGAAAGTTCCCGTGACGGCGCCACGGGTAAAATGTCTTATCTAAGATCGCAGAGTTGCACCCAGACTCCCAGGGTAAATCCCCCTCACTATTTTCCCGCCGCCCTCGCTGATGGGTTAACTTTATAGCTACTGTCCCATATCTGCCGTTACAGGCGTGTTACTGGCGGCCCTTGAGAGGAAACTGGGAGGGTTCCGGCCCAGGTTCTCCGG
>JBGPJN010000314.1:0-2977 GCA_041485445.1 Dehalococcoidia bacterium | reverse complement strand
CGCAGAGGGGGCGAAGCCCCTTCTGCTGGGGGTTTGGGGGTATCCCCCAAACCGTACTTTCTTCCCCCTTCCTGGCGAGGAAGGGGGCTAGGGGGATGGTCGAAATGGCTCACCACGGGAATGTTTAGCGATCAGTGGAAGGCTCGATAAGGCAATGCCCCAAGATGTAGGGGCGCTGCTTGCCGCGCCCTGGTGCGAGTTTACACCGGGCAGGGCAACCCTGCCCTACCAGACGCCCCATCATGAAACGTCCGGGCGAAACGTCCGGGCCGCGCCCAGGGGAAGATATCGCCATGCTAGACCTTAACGCCACCCTGCAGCCCCTGGTCGCCAGGAGCAAGAGCACCTGGCGGCTGGATGCCGGCGGCCTGACCTGCTCCCGAGGGGCGATTCCAGCCCTGGTGCACCAGGACGCCTACCTGCCGGGGACGGACCGCGCCAGGGTACTGCTCATCGGGGGGTTATCCGGCCGGCAGGCCGACGTGGCGCTGGCCCTGGAGGTGCTGGAAAGCTACCTCAAGGGCGGCAGCCGGCTGGGCCGGGCCATCGCCTTGAGCGCCGTCCCCTGCGGCAACCCCGACGGGCTGGCCTCGGGCGCCGCGCCCAAGAACCGCGCCGGAGGCACTCCCGCCAGCGGCTATCCGCCCAAGGACAACTTCTTCTTTGACCCGCAGAACCCCGAGGCGCGCTACCTGTGGCGCTGGGCCGGCTTTCAAGCGCCTGACCTGCTGCTGGAAGTCCGCGCCGGGGACGCCGTGGCCTGGGAGGCTACTGAAGGCACGGGACACCTGGCATCGGCCTTGGCGGCTGCTCCGCTGGGGCCGCCGGACTCGCTGCTGGCCGCCCTGGCCACCGGCAAACCCAACGGCCTGGCGCCCATCCCCGGCCTCCGGTTGACGGCCACGCCTGAGGCTCTGGCCGGTGAGCTGGAACGCCTGTGGTTCGCCCTGGCCAGCACGCCCCGCCTGCCGCCGTCGCCCGCCCGCCGCGTGCTGGAGGCCCGCCGGCGGCGCACGCCCCTGGAGATCGCCCGCGTGCTGGCCTCGGCCTACGGCCACCAGCTAAGCCCGGTGGTCTACACCCAGGGCGTGGCCATCAGCGGCCGGCTGCGCCTGGCGGCGCTGGACCCAACGGACCGGGACACGGTGCCCGAAGTCGCCCGGCTGGTGGAGCCCTACGTCTCCGGCGCCAAGCCCTTATTCGGCGACCGCATCGCGCCATCTAACTTCAACGGACTGGTGTGGGCCGACGAGCTAACCGAGGCCACGGGCGACCGGCGGTACGCTGATCTTCTAGTCAGCGTCGCCAAGCGCTACCAACCGGGAGTGAACGGAGGAGCGCCGCCGCCCTCGGACCCGGAGTTCCGCACGGAAGACATGTTCATGAACGGGGCGGTCCTGGGCCGGGCCTTCCGTATCTCTGGCAACACCGCCTACCTGGACCTGCTGACCAGGTTCTTGCTCAATGCCCGCGTCCAGCAAGCGGACGGGCTGTTCTGGCACAGCCGGTCGGCGCCTTTCTACTGGGGCCGGGGCAACGGCTTCGCCGCCTTGGGCTTCGCGGAGACCCTCACCTGCCTGCCCGCTGACCACCCCGACCGCGCCGCCTTGCTGGCTATGCACCGCCACCACCTGGACGCCCTGCGTCAGGGCCAGGGCCCTTCAGGCATGTTGTCCCAGGTGATCGACTGCCCAGGCTCCTACCAGGAGCTGACCGCCACCTGCATGGCCGGCTACGCCATGGCCCGGGGGCTGCGCCTGGGCTGGCTGGACTCCTCGTACCGGGCCGCGGTGGAGCTGGCCTGGCAGGGTGTTGCCCAGCGCGTTGACGAATCCGGCGGGGTGGTGGACCCCTGCACCAACACCGGAGTCCAGAAGAGCTTGGGGGAGTACCTGGACCGCCCGGCCGTGTTTGGCCTGGATGACCGCGGCGGCGCCATGGCCCTGTGGTTGGCCACCGAGATGGAGCGGTTGGGGCGGGAGATGCCCAGCCCGTGATGTGCCTGGCGTAGGAGGGGTCGTCCTTCCACCGAAGGACCCCCTCTGTATCTCCCCCTTGGTAAGGGGGAGAAGGACGAACTACAAGACATGCTGGGGGAGTCGGCTCATTCCTCCCCTTACCAAGGGGAGGTTAGGCCCTGCCCTGAGCGTAGCCGAAGGGAGGGGTCGTACCATCCCCTCTGAAACTGCCCCTTGGTGATAGAGAATCCGGGGTTTTTACACCCCCATTTAGGAGGAGCAATAAACCCATGCCAACTTACCTGTACGTCTCGTTGCAGGGCGATGACCGGATTCTGAGCTTCACGGTCAACCCGGAAACCGGCAAGCTCGACGCTCAGGGGGAGACGAGGGTTGCGGGCGGGCCCGCCCCCCTGGCCATTGGCCCGGCGCGGCAGAACCTTTACGTGGGACGCCGCGGCTCCCGCCAGCTCTCCAGCTTCAACATCAACCAGCGGACCGGGGGCCTCACCATGTCCAGTACGGTGGAGCTGGACACCGACCCCTGCTGGCTGGCCACGGACCGGAAGGGCCGGTTTGTGCTGGCGTCCTACTACGAAGGCATGGGCGTGACGGTGCACCCCATCGGCGCCGACGGCACGGTGGGCGCGCCCCCAGTGGAGAAGCGGCAGACGTTTCGGGGCGCCCACTCCTTCCAGACCGACCCCACCAACCGGTTCGCCTTTGTGCCCCACATTGCCGGCCGGGGCCCCAATCTGATCCTCCAGTTCCGGTTCGACGAGGCCACCGGCCGCCTCACCCCCAACACCCCCGACCGGATGGCGCCAACGGAGCAGCTCGGCCCGCGCCACTTCTGCTTCCATCCCCGGCTGAACATACTCTACTTCTCCAACGAGCAGGGGTGCAGCGTCACCGGCTACCACCTGGACCCCGCGTCAGGCACCTTGCGCCCCTTCCAGACCGTCTCCACCCTCCCCGTGGGCTTCCAGGGGCAGAACTCCTGCTCCAAGATCCAGATT
>JBGPJN010000313.1:0-2980 GCA_041485445.1 Dehalococcoidia bacterium | reverse complement strand
GGCCCAGGCTGTGGCCGAAGTTGTCCCCGTACCCGGCCTCGGCGATGACCGACCGGGACAGGCCGTCGCACTCCTCGCCGGTCAGGCCGGGCTTGACCGTGTGCATGGCGGTGAGCTGGGCGCCCAGCACGATGTCGTAAATCTTGCGGAACATCTCGTCGGGCTCGCCCACCACCACGGTGCGGGTGATGTCGCTGCAGTAGCCGGCGGCCCGGGCGCCCATGTCGATAACGATGGGCTCACCCGCCTGAATGGGCCGGTCGGAGGGCCGGTGGTGGGCCATGGCGCCGTTGGGGCCGGCCGCCACGATGGTGTCGAAGCTGGGGCAGTCGGCGCCGAACTCCCGCATGGCCACCTCCATGCGCCAGGCCACCTCCTTCTCGGTCATGCCGGCCTGGATGGTGGGGCAGACGGCAGTCATGGCGGCGTCGGAGGCGTCAATGGCCTTTTGGAGCAGGACCAGCTCCTCGGCGTCCTTGATTATTCGCAGGTCTTCTGTCATGCCGGAGGTGGGCACCAGGGAGACCCTGCCCAGGTCCGGGTCGGCCTTCAGCGCGTCCAGCAGGCCCTGGTGGGTGGACACGGTCATGTGCTGGCTTTCAAACCCCAGTCGCCGCACGCCGCTGCTCTTGAGCAGCTCCAACAGCCAGGCCCACCCGCCGCCCTTGACCTGAATCACCTGAAAGTCCGGGGACTGGCTGCCGGCCTGCTCCGTGTAGCGGAAGTCCGTGGCCAGCACCGGCTGCCCCCTGGACAGCAGCAGCCAGCCGGCGGAGCCGGTGAACCCCGAAAGGTACCGGCGGTTCTCCGGGGCCGAAATCAGCACGGCATCCAACTCTTTTTCCGGCAGCTTGGCCACCAGGTGCTCGGTTCGTTGGTTCATGGCGTCGTCTCCTGGATTTGGGCGGCGAGGATGTCCAATGCCGCAGTATAGCTTCTCCATCCGAAGCCCGCAATCTGGCCCAGGGCGATGTCGGCGATGACCGAGTGACGCCGCCAGTCCTCCCGCGCGTAAGGGTTGCCCAGGTGCACTTCCACCACCGGCACCGCGGCGTCAATCAGGGCGTCCTTCAACGAGTAGCCGTAGTGGGTCAGCGCGCCGGGGTTGACGATGATGCCCTGGATTTTGCCCCAGTGGCCCTGGATGCAGTTAATCAATTCGCCTTCCAGGTTGGACTGGTAGAAGGCCACTTCCACGCCCAGGTCCGCCGCCCGCTGGCCCAGAATTTGGACAATCTCCGGCAGGGTCTTGCCCCCGTAGATGCCGGGGTTGCGGCGACCCAGAATGTTCAGGTTGGGTCCGTTGAGCACCAGGAATCGTGTCATGGCGGTGGGGCGGTCTCCTTACGCTCCCCGCTAAGGCGAGCCTTACGCTCCCCGCCAGGACGGGCCTCCCCGGCCAGGGGGTGGAAGTTCAGGTAGGCGTGGCGGGCCTCCTGTTTGGTAACGTGGGTGTAGATTTGGGTGGTGGTGGGGCTGGCATGCCCCAGCAACTCCTGGATCACCCGCAGGTCTGCCTCACCCTCCAGCATATGGGTCGCGAAGGTGTGGCGCAAGGTATGGGGATGCACGCCTGCCCGCAGTCCGGCCGTGGCGGCATGCTGGAGCACCAGCTTCTCAATGCTGCGGCGGGAGAGGCGCTGGCCGTACCGGTTCAGGAACAGGGCCGGGCCGATGGCCCCGACGCCCTCCTCTTCTCGGCCCCTGTCGGGGGTGGTCTTGCCGGTCAGGGGGGGCCGTCCGTCCTGCAGGTAGCGGCGGAGCGCCTCCTCCGCCGGCGCGCCGAACACCACCACTCGCTCTTTGGCGCCTTTGCCCAGCACCAGCAGCTCGCGCCGGGCCAGGTTCACGCTGGGCAGGTCCAGGCCGGCAATCTCCGCCAGACGCACGCCGCAGGAGTAGAGCACCTCCAGAATGGCCCGGTCCCGCAGGCCCAGGGGCGTGGACTCCTCGGGCGCGGCCAGCAGCCGGACGGTCTCCCGGATCCCCAGGAAGCCGGGCAGCCGCTTCTCCACCTTCACCTGGAAGCTGCGGCCCGAGGGCACCGGGCTGGTGCGGAACAGGCCCTGCTGCACCAGGAAGCGGTAGAAAGAGCGCAGCACCACCAGCTTGCGGGCGATGCTGACCCTGGCGTAGCCTTGGCCGCCGCGCCCGCTGGTGGCCAGCCAGGCCAAGTAGCCTCGCAGCATCGCCCGGTCCAGGCGGGTGTAGTCCAGGGCCTCCTGGGCCAGGTACCGGCAGAAGGGCGCCAGGTCGGCCAGGTAGATGCGCACCGTATTGGCGGAGAGGCCGCGCTCGCCCCGCAGGAAGGCGGCGTACCCGGTTAGGTGCGTCTCGGCCTGGGGTTGCGGAGGGGCGGTTTTGGTGGTTGTTGCCAATGTTTACTACCTTGGGGCCATACTCCCTGAGAAGGATGCGGAGCGGCTGCGCTGCGTGGGCTCGAACCAGGACAAGTTAAGGGGCGAGGTTGGCGTTCGCCCCTGCTTGCCCGAAAGGGGAACCGGTCACAATATAGTTACAGCAACTCCCGGAATTGCTCGACGGACAACCCGGCGCCCTCAAGGATAGAGTCCAGAGTCCCCGTGTCAATGCTGCGGTGGGCTGGCACTACTACTTGGGCAAAGGGGTCATCCCGCCTGAGCACTACATGACTCCCTCGTTGCCGTCTGACATAGAAACCTGCTCGCTGCAATGCCCGCACTACCTCGTTGCCAGAAAGGCCGCGAGGGAGCCGCATCACTGGAGCGTCACCTCCACCTCGACTATAGCTTTTCCAACCTCGGTAGGCACTGGAAGCCCGTCTTCCTTAAGCGCCTGGATGTACACTTCTATTGCCTCTTTGACGTTGCCCAGAGCTTCCTCTCGAGTCTCCCCTTGCGAGACGCACCCCTTCAATGCAGGCACCTGGACCACAAACCCGGACTCCCGGCCCTTGGCAATTATGACGGTGTATTTCATGGGCGCTGTCGCTTTAGGTGAT
>JBGPJN010000312.1:0-3036 GCA_041485445.1 Dehalococcoidia bacterium | reverse complement strand
TCGACGAGGGCATCGACGGCCTCGCTCATACTCTTATAGTACGGCGGACAGAATCCCTCAATCACGCCATCCAGCCCCACCGGGTTGGGCCGCCATGCCGGCAGTGGCGTGATGGGTATTCGGATAAGCCGCGGCAGCGTCCGTTTGGGCTTGTGGTACCGGAACTGGAGACCGGGACCGTAGCGGGCATAGTTGGCGTCCCCAAAGAGCAGCGGGCCATAGAAACCGGCGTGAATCCATCCGCCCAACCCCATGGCCTGAATGCAAAGCAGGAGGTTTTGGGTCAAGAGCAGCGCCTCGTAGTCCGTCCGGAGACCGCCCAGCTGGCCCAGGGGCAACAATATCTCTTTATTGAGAAAGCCTTTTTTGATCCATTTCTTGACGCCGGCTTTCCGGTAGAATTTCCAGTCGTCCAGGAATACCGGCCGCTGCCCATCCTCCTGGGCCAAGACAGTCATCAATCCGTTGATGTACTGCTTGGTCATGTCCACAATGGGCATCAATATCGTGGTGCCGGGGAGGTTGGACACATACCGGTTGGCGCCGATGTAGCAAGGGAATACCCTGGGGAAATCCACCCTGGTGTCCAGCACCTTGTGCTTGCACTTCTCCGTGTACTCAATGAGCTTGGCGGCGGTGAGGCCGCCCCGGGAGAAGGCAAATGGGTCAAAATCCTTGGGCTGCTTCAGAAAGTAGGTGCCCGAGTCGTTAATCAGGAAGAAGTGGGTCGCACGGGCATTGTCCGGACTGCTGGCGGCGCGGGCGGTGATCTCCAGGTTAAAGGCCACCCCCGGCAGATTCCTGCCGTCTTCGGTCTTCATCGGCACGTCGGGCAGCACAATGCCGGTGGTCCCGGTGGCGGCCACCAGCAAAGCCTCTTCCAGGGGAGTTAGGGGTTGGGCCGCTTGGGTTGAAGTGTAGCTAAGGCTGCCGGCAGGCACCGAGGCGATACCCTTGCTGATGCGCCGGGACCGCCGGTTGAAAATGGCGCTGAACAACGGATACTGCAGGGCCTGAGACAAGCCCTCATTTTCAGCGTCCTGGTTCACGTTGTCGCCGACACGCCTTACTTCGGCGGGCCTGCGCCCAAAGGTCGTCATAGCAAGACCCTTAAGTGGAAAGTCAGTGAACATTAGCACCCTAATCAGGCACTGTCAATCACCATTCTCGTTGGCAACTGCTCTGGCTGGGGCGGCGGTAGTCCCGCAAGGGTCCTCCATAGGGCCTGGTAGTAAGCCAGGCCAGCGACCGTCACGTGCCAAAGGGCCTGGAGGTGACATTCCCGCGCCTAGAGCGTGTGGTGTTGCAGGCAAGGGGACAGCAAAAGGCGACCAGTGGAGATGGCTGGGCATCGATGCGGCCGGTTGGGACGGGTTGGGGCTGGACCCAGGAATGCGCCCTTGCCGAAGCCCAGGGTCCTGCAGGGCCTTGGTGTTTCCGGCCCTGCCTTGAGGACCAAGGTCTCGCGTAGGCCCACGCGTGAGCGTCAACAGGTGGGCCTACTCATGCTCGTGCAGTGGTGACCTAAGGGGGTGTTCAAGTCGGAATATTGGGCAACTCCAGCCCAACTTCACCCATCCAGGTGAATGGTCGCGGTCACGCGCGGCACATTGCCGATGACGCGGGTGGTGTGCCCGCGTCCGGTGAGGTCTTCGGCCAGGTCCACATCCCCGGGGCCGAGGCGGTGAACGGTTCCATCCCGCAACCCGATCTCCCCTTGTCCCGATAGCGTGATGATGTACTGACGCCGGGGCGCGGTGTGCCAGTCGCTGAACCGGCCAGGCGGAGCCGCCCGAAAGACTATCCCTTTGGCGGCTTGGAGCTTGGTCAGATCAGGTTGGGAAGCCAGGTCCATTTCTTCAATGTGAGTGTCGCCGTCGTCGCCGGTGTACAGTCTGATGAAAGCCATTGTTCAACCTCCTGAACATCAATGTATCGCCTCGTTGAATAGCGCCAGATAGCGCCCCCGCGGCCAGGCTGGTTGTAGATTCTATCCCCATCAGCCACAATCCACAATCCATCCTGCGCTGCGGCGGCAGTTGGTCAGATAGGCCCTCGTCATTCCGGCTTGCGCCGGAATCCGTCAGCGTCTCTCAAGCACGCTTGTCCCTGGACGCCGGCCTTCGCCGGTGGGACGGATAGAGTCCCAATTCCCCGATTCCATCGGGGTCAACCCTGCCATATAATACTGACCAACTACCTGCTCAGCGGCGGTGAATCAGTTCCCAGGCGCGCCTTCACCAAGGTCACGGGCCGCAGTTGCTCGCGGGCACTCCATACTTCGGTGTGGACAGAGTGACGGGCTTGTGCGCCAGCCTATGTGCCGGGCGTTTGGTTAGCCAGGGGAACGGCGACGGTGACCCGCGGCACGGCGCTGGTCACCCGGGTGGTGTGACCCTGGCCGGTCAAATCTTCCACCAGCATGACCGCGCCCGGGCCGAAGCGCCGCCGTGAGCCGTCGCCCAGCCCAATCTCGCCCTCGCCGGATAGAGTGATGATGTAATTGCGGCGGGACTCGCGGTGCCAGTCGCTGAAGGCGCCGGGCTCGGACACCCGGAACCTGATGCTGGTGGTCTCGGTTAATGACCGGGGGTTCGGGTGTTTGGCCGGGTCAATCTCCTCAAAGTGGGACTGTCCGTCGGCGCCGGTGTAGATCCTGGTGATTAGCATAACTCCGCCTCATCGAGCTTTAAAAATTCTCCCTTCGCCCGCTGAGCTGGGCCGCTTCAAGGGGCAACGGGTTCAAAACACGCCCTCTGGCTCCAGGCCCAGGAAATGCTGGCCCGCGGTCTCATAGTGGGCAAAGCTCCCCTGAATGTGTTGCGTGATGACATGGATATCCTGGAACCGGCGCTGGATTGGGTTAGCCGCGAATATGGCGCTGGAGCTGCACAGGCTGTAGGCGATATCCACCACCTGCGCAGCGCTGCGGATCCCGTAGGTGCTGGCCAGCCGCAACCGGATGCGCTCATCGGTGGTGAGGGCGTGATTCCGGCAGGCGCCCTCCCACACCGACGACGCACACTCACGAAGCAG
>JBGPJN010000311.1:0-3051 GCA_041485445.1 Dehalococcoidia bacterium | reverse complement strand
CTTCAAAGTTGATTTTGTTAGGCGCTCTAAATTGGAGTGGCTGCTCCGGGCTGGCGCCGGAGTCGTGATTATAGTGTATCGCCAGGCAACCCAGGCCGACACTTGGCCTGGGTTGCCTGGGGTTCAGGACAGGATTATACAGGTTATACCGTGGAAAACGTGGGACTGGAGCCTACTATTGAACCTGGTTGCGGATGCCCTTGGCCCACGTGTAGGTGTCCAGGTACGGGTCAGGCTTCACCGGCCCGCCGGAGTTCCAGACCTCGTCCACCTGGCCGTCCATCCGGACGACGCCGATGCGCACGGTCTTGGCCGTGTGCTGGTTGGTGCCGTCAATGGTCACCAGGCCGCCGGGAGCCTTGAACTGAATGCCCTTGGCGGCTTCCTTCACCTTCGCCACGTCGGTGCTGCCCGCCTTCTCCACCGCCATCTTCCACAGGTACACGCCGAAGTAGCCGGCCTCGATGGGGTCGTCGGTGACCCGGTTGGCGCCGTACTTGGCCTTGTAGGCCGCCACGAACTTGGTGTTCTCCGGGGTGCTGGTGGTCTGGAAGTAGTTCCAAGCCACCAGATGGCCGGCGATGTTGGCCGCGCCAATGCCCGTCACCTCTTCCTCCGCCACGCTCACCGAGATCACCGGCAGGTCTTTGGCCGTGATGCCCGCGTCCTTGAGCTGCTTGAAGAAGGCCACGTTGGAGTCGCCGTTCAGGGTGTTGAACACCACGTCGGGCTTAGCGGCCTTGATCTTGGAGATCACCGTGCTGTACTCGGTGTGGCCCAGGGGGGTGTACTCCTCGCCCACCGCCTTCAGACCGGCACCCGCCAGCTGCTTGTTGATGATCAGGTTGGAGGTGCGGGGGAAAACGTAGTCCGAGCCCAGCAGGAAGAAACTCTTCTTGCCCTCCTTCAGCAGGTACTCCACCGCCGGCACGATCTGCTGGTTGGTGGTGGCGCCGGTGTAGAAGATGTTGGGCGAGGTCTCCAGGCCCTCGTACTGGACCGGGTAGAACAACAGCCCCTTGTTGGATTCAAACACCGGGAGCATCGCCTTGCGACTGGCGCTGGTCCAGCCGCCAAACACCACCGCCACCTTGTCGCTGGTGATCAGCTTCCGGGCCTTCTCCGCGAAGGTGGGCCAGTCAGAAGCGCCGTCTTCGACGGTGGGCACCAGCTTCTTGCCCATGACGCCGCCCGAGGCGTTGATCTCCTCAATGGCCAGCAGCGTAGCGTCCCGCACCGCGGTCTCGCTGATGGCCATGGTGCCCGACAGGGAGTGCAGCACCCCGACCTTGATGGTCTCGCCCGCGGGCATGGCCGTGGGGGAGGCCTTGGTGACGCCGGGCGCCGTGGTGGCGGCTGGGGCTGACGACCCGCAGGCCAGCAGCAGCGTCATGGCCGCGCCCAACAGCAACGTCACCGCGACGCCGCTCCACCGGAAGTTCCTTAGAGTCGATGATACCAATCCGAACATATATTGGCCTAACCTCCCATCAGATCTCTCGTTGCCCGGCCGAGGCGGTCGTTCCCGCCAGCTTCCTCAGGCTACGGAGTCAACGCGGTCTATCCTGGGGCAGCGGTGTTGCGCAAGTATTTCCCGCATGTTAAATATTTGTTACAGCCTGGTGGCGAAACTGTTTATAGACCCTTGCATAAACTCTTGAACCGTGTCGGACGAAATCCCCCTTGCCCCCCTTTGCGAAAGGGGGGCAAGGGGGATTTCGTCCGCCTCACGTAAAAGATTCATGCAAGGTTATCTAAGGGGCGGCGGCGCTGAGGCGGTAAACCACGCCGTCGCCCAGGCTGGTCACGTACAGCTCCCCAGCCTCGTCCTCGCCCAGGGAGCTGTACCCGCTGTTGGCTCCGGGGCCGGGACGGGCCACGGTGTGCCGCCACGCGCCCGCGACGTCTCGGGTGGCCGCCCACAGGGTGCCGCTGCAGTAGTCGGTGAAGTAGTAGATGCCCACCGCGGCGGGGATGGCCCGCCCGCGGTAGACGTAGCCGCCGGTGACCGAACAGCCGCCGCCGTTGTTGGGGTAATCGACAATCGGCAGCGTCAGGCCGGCGCGGTCGCAGCTTCGGCCCTCCGGATAGCAATGGCTGCCCTCCGTGAGGTTCCAGCCGAAGTTCATGCCGCCGGGAGTGCCCGCGGCAACGAAGTCCACCTCCTCCCAGGCGTTCTGCCCCACGTCGCCGATATACAGGTCCCCGGTCAGGCGGTCAAAGCTAAAGCGCCAGGGGTTGCGCAGCCCCAGGGCCCAGATTTCGCCCCGGGCGCCGGGACGCCCTACGAAGGGATTGTCCTGGGGGATGGCGTAGGGGTCGCCCTGGTCCACGTCAATGCGCAGCAGCTTGCCCAAGACCTGTCCCAGGTTCTGGCCATTGCCCTTGGGGTCGCCTCCGGACCCGCCGTCACCCATGCCGATCCACAGCATGCCGTCGGGGCCGAAGGCCACCATCCCGCCGTTGTGGTTGGCGAAGGGCTGTTTGACGGTCAGGACGGTTTTCTGACTGTCCGGGTCGGCGGCGCTGCGGTCCCCCGGCGCGGTGAACCGGGCGATGACCGTGTCCCCGTCCCGGTTGATGTAGTTCACGAACAGGTAGCCGTTGCTCCGGTAGTTGGGGTGGAAGGCCAGGCCCAGCAACCCCTGCTCGCTGCCGGAGGAGCGGACCAGGGGCGAAATATCCAGGAAGGGTCGCGCGGGCGCCGCCCCGGCCTTGGCCACCCGGACGCGGCCGCGCTTCTCCACAATGTACAGGTCGCCGCTGCCGTCGCCGGCATGAGTGAGAAACAGGGGTTGGACCAGGCCGGTGAGGGCCGGCATGAGGCGCAGTCCTTCAGCTGAAGGACGCGGCGCCGGTGGACTCAGCGCGGTGGTGGGCATTGCGGCGGGCGCGGGCGGGCTGGAGGGAGCCACCGGAGTCGCCATAGTGGGCGCCCCAACCGGTGCGGGCCCGGGGGAAGCAGGCGCCCCTGGCGCTTGGCCGGGAGTCGGCGGACTAGCCGAAGCGGGTGAAGGCGTAGGCGCCCGGAGGGTGGGTGCCGTTGCGTCT
>JBGPJN010000310.1:0-3102 GCA_041485445.1 Dehalococcoidia bacterium | reverse complement strand
TCCTCGTTGACCTGGGGTGCGATGGTGATGGGGTTGTCGGGGTGGAGCTGCATCTTGCCCCGGTTGTAAGGGGGCAGGAACCGCTGCACCTTCCTGGTGTCGGGCACTTTGACCAGCGCCTGGGAGTGGGTGAGGAAGGAGCCGTCGCAGCTGACGGCGAAGGGCAGGAACACCCGGGGGTCCTCGGCCACCCGGTAGGCCAGGAGCGCCGTGTCCAGGGCCTCCTGGGCGGTGGCCACCCAGCACAGCATCCAGCCCAGGTCGCGCACCGCCAGGGCGTCGTTGTGCTCCACGCCGAAGGCGCCGGGGTCGTCCAGGGCGCGGTTGCCCACCATGGCGACAACGGGCAGGCGCAGGCCGGCGGTGACGGTGATGGCCTCCATGGCGTAGAACCAGCCCACGCCGCTGGAGCCGCAGAAGGTGCGCGCGCCCACCGCCGAGGCGTGCTTCACGATCTCGAACTGGGAGTGCTCGCTCTCCGCGACGATGAAGTCGCAGTCGAAGGCGCCGTCGGCCTTGAGCTTGGACACGTACTGCATCACCGTATCGTAGGGCCGGATGGGGTAAGCGGTGATCACGTCCACGTCGGCCAGGGCGCAGGCGATGGCGATGGCCTCGCTGCCGCTAATCAGCTCCTCCGTTTCCTTTTGGAAGAGCTTGGTCTCGGTAGTAGTCATTAGACGTCCCTCATCTTGGAGATCTGTTCCGCATAGCCGCCCACGTGGTGGAAGCCGTGGGAGCGCTCCTCGCCCGCGTTCTGCTTCTCCACCAGCTCGGTCATCCACTGCTTGTAGGCCGCGGGGTCCGCTTGCCAGGCCTCCCACTCGCTCTTGTTGTCGTTAAACTCCGCCTCGTTGACCATGGTGATGCAGTTGGGCACCGGGCACACCGCGTCGCACACGCCGCAACCGCAGCACGACTCCATGTTGGCGTCGTACAGCCCGTCGGGGGTCACGTCAAAGCAGGTGTCCGGGCACTGCAGCCAGCACAGGGTGCACTTGATGCAGGTCTAAAAGTTGACCACCGGGCGCATGCTGCGGGTGCTCCACTTCTTGAACACCGGGTTGCGCACCGGCTCGTAGCCGGTGTCGCCGCCGCGGAAGCCGCCGCCCTGCTCAATGCCCCGGATCACCAGGCCTTCTTCCATGGTCTTCCAGCCTGGCAGGACGAAGGAGAAGGGGGTTTCGGCGTTGCCCTCGCCGGGCTCAACGGGCCGCTGGGTGATGCGGGAGTAGGCCTTCTGGGCGGAGGCCACCTTGAGCTCGCTCATCCCCTGCTCCCGCAGGGCCTCCACCATGGACTCCAGGCTCACCAGCTGGGGGCACACCTTGCACATGGCGCCCAGGAGGCGCACGTCGGTGTGGTCGTCCTTGTAGACCCACAGGCCGGAGAAGCTGGGCGTGGCGGGGAGGATGGCCAGGTTGTAGGGCTCGCTGCGCTGATGGGTGTCCTGGATCAGCGCGTCGGCCTGCTGCCGGGAAGTGACCAGCAGAGTCCCGCCGGGCTTGGTGAGCTTGTTGATGGGCTCCAGCCCGTACCAGCCCCAGGACTCAATGCCTTTGCACATGGTGTCGTCCACGTTGATGGTGACGTCCACCTCTTGGGCCGAGTACACCGCCAGGTTCTCCTCCAGCTCCTCGGGGGAGTCGGCGACGATGGCGAACTGCTTCGCCGGGATGCCGTTGCGCTCCGGGGAGTCGCCATAGCGCCCAAAGGCAGTGCCGATCTTGCCCTCCTTGCGGGCGGCGAATACTATCGAGCGGACGATGTTCCGGGCCAGCGTCTTCTGATAGATGCCCCGGTAAATCACCTCCACAGCCACTGTGGCCATATCTATTCCTCCGTACCAAACCTATGACTTTCCCACTTGCTTGGGTTCCCTGATTATGTCACCTGCCGGCCGGCCCGGCAGACTGAGCCTTCCCTGAGAGGATGGGGGCCCATTGCTTCCCCTTACCAAGGGGAGGTCAGGTGGGATAGTCCCCCCGCCGCTGGGCAGGGACGACCCCCTCTTGGTCTCCCCCTTGGTAAGGGGGAGAAATAGGACTCGCCCAGCCTGCTACGCCCGCCCCACGGGCAGCTTGGCCCCTTGGAAGGGTCCCTGGGTCTTCTCAAAGGACTTGGAGAAGGCCAGCAGCTCGGCGTTAGACTGCTTCTTCAGGTCAATGAGCCGGCTGAAGCCCTGGCGCACGTTGAACCCGGTCTTGTAGTACAGCTCCACCCGGTTGTCCTCGGGGTCGTAGAAGTACACGCTGCAGGAGATGCCGTGGGTGACGCACCGGTCGATGCGCACGCCCTCGTCCAGCAGCCGCTGGTACATCTCCTTCAGGGCGTCCAGGCTCTCCACGATGAAAGAGACCTGGCCCACGCCGGTGGTCTTGGGCCGGGCGCCCTCGGGGTGGTCCGGCCCCCGGGACTGCCCCAGCGCCAGCTCGTGGTGCTCGTTCTCCGGGTCGGCGCTGAGGAAACAGCCGCCCCGCTCCGGGTCTTCATCGGTCACGGTCAGCCCGATGACCCGGGTGTAGAAGTCCCGCATCCGGAGAAAATCGTCACAGACCAGTCCCACGTGTCCCAGCTTGGTGACCATCGCTACACCCCCTTGATCTCGCTATTGCCCGTGGCAGTACCACCCATTGGCTTGATCCTGGAGCCTGGCTAACCTGGCCGGCCTGAAGTAACCTGCTCCACGTCGTCCAGGTACTCCTTCACACTCTCTACCACCATGTCCGTCACCAGGGGCACCGGACAAGTGCCATCGTAGAAGCATTCGGTATGCAGCACATGCTCGGCGCTGGTGAACCGATCTTCCAGACGTAAACTCCGCAACCGCCTATCCTGCCGCTCAAGGGTGTGAAGCTCGCCCCGCCGCACCCCCGTGCCGGAGGGAACCTTACGGCCGTGGTGGTCAATCACCTCGTTGGCAGCCTGGGTTACCGCCCCCCAAGCCTTCTCTACAGCGTCTCGCAGCAAAACCGTGTCCTGGGTCTGCTTCCAGCGCTCCAGCTCAACGAGGGCTTGCTTGTAGAGCGTTCTGGCATCGTCAAGATACTTGCCCATGGTCAGCTATAGACCCTTGCATAAATTCTTGAACCGTGTCGGACG
>JBGPJN010000309.1:0-3107 GCA_041485445.1 Dehalococcoidia bacterium | reverse complement strand
CCCGCAGCCCCAGCTCCCGAACCGACCGCTCCAGCTCCAGCACCGCCGCCTTGCCCAGCCACGGGTCCACCGAGGCGAAGCCCATGAACTGCTCCGGGTGCTGGCGCACTATGCCCGCCACGTAGTCGTTGCTGTCCGGCGCTTCTCCGGTGTTGGTGCGGGTGTCCACCGAGAAGATGACGCCGAACAGGTCCAGCTCCCGGTACTTGTCGGCCATCTCCGCCCCGTCCTTGGGCGGCGGCGGCGCGCGGAAGTATTTTAAGAGCTGTTCCTCAATTTCAATGGGAGGGAGTCCGGGCTGGCGGGGCACGTGGATGTGCATGTCAATGGCGCGCATGGGTGATCCTCCTGTTGGTGGTTGCCTGCGTATGGGCAGACCTGTGTGTCTGCCCTTCAGTTGAAGGGTCTGTCCTGGGCGCACACGCAGGTGCGCCCCTACGGGCGGGGCGCGGCAAGCCTCGCCCCTACGCCCCCGATACCCCGGCCCCAGGGCCGATGCTATAATGCGGGCGAATTGTAGCATCCCCAAAGGAGCGCTGACCATGAAGATCGGATTCATCGGCGTGGGCAACATGGGCAACCCCATGGCCACCAACCTGATCAAGGCGGGCCACCAGCTAACGGTCCACGACATCCGCCGGGAGGCCGCCACCAACCTGCTGGAGATGGGGGCCAACTGGGCCGACTCACCCAAGGCCACGGTGCCGGGCAACGAGGTGGTGTTCACCTCCCTGCCCATGCCCCGCCACGTGGAGGCGGTGGTGCTGGGCGAGAACGGCGTCCTGGCGGGGGCCAGGCGCGGCTCCATCTACGTGGACCTGTCCACCAACTCGCCCACCGTCATCCGCCGCATCCACCAGACCTGCGCCGAGAAGGGCGTCATCGTGCTGGACGCCCCGGTCAGCGGCGGTGTGTACGGCGCGGCGGCGGGCACCCTGGCGGTGATGGTGGGCGGCGACGAGAAGATCTTCAACCGGGTCAAGCCCGCTTTGGACGCCATTGGCCGCCACGTGGTCTACTGCGGGCCCATCGGCAACGGCATGGTATGCAAGATCTGCAACAACTTACTCAGCATGGGCACCGGCGTGCTGCTGGCGGAGGCCTTGACCCTGGGCGTGAAGGCCGGGGTGGACCTGGCAACCCTGGCCGACGTCATCGCCAACAGCTCCGGCGGCTGCAAGCGCATCACCGAGAAGTTCCCCCGGTTCCTGTTCAAGGGCAACTTTGAGCCGGGCTTCGCCACCGCCCTGGCGGCCAAGGACGTGCGCCTGGCCACCGACCTGGGCCGGGAGTACGGCATCCCCATGGAGCTGTCCAACATGGTGGACCAGCGCCACGTGGAGGCGATGCACCGGGGCTGGGGCGACCTGGACTCCGACGCGGTGGCCCAGCTTCAGGAGGAGAAGGCGGGCGTGCAGCTGCGGCTGCCGGTGTAGCTGACAGCTTTCAGCCGTCAGCGGTCAGCCTTCAGGCCCCCGCTCCTCTCCCCGTCTGGGCAGGGGCTGACGGTAGATAGCTGATGGCTCTCATGGGAGGATGGTCATGGCAGGCTTAGGTGAGAAGTGGGTAGGGCCATTCAGTCTCTTTAATCTTCGGCCCGGCACAGACCTTCAAGTGGATAATAGACTCGGTGTCTATCGAATCCGTGCTTTCGAAGCTAATGGAAAGGCACTGGCCATCAATCGACTTCGCGGCTGTGACCCGCTTGGCATTTTACACATTGGAAAATCTGTCAACCTCAGGACAAGGATTCAAGCCTTCCGCCGATCTGCAGAGGACGGCAGAAACGGCCATAAGGCGGGAATTGAGTGGGACGAGTACGGGTTTGAGGAACATCTCCCGGTGGATAGATTGCGGTTTGATTACGTTTATGTGGGGACGGAAGATGAGGCTTTGCAGCTGGAGAACAAGCTACACGAAGAATACCGCAGGAAGTATCTCGACCGTCCGCCACTTGATGGCACATCTGGGCAGCGCTTCAGCTAACCGATTGTGCATTACTGTAGGCTGGTTGGACAAACTTATCTGAGCCACACGACACTTCACTGATGGCTAACCGCTGAAATCCTACGACAGAGGCATTCCATGACCGCCAGTTCTCCCAGGTCCAGGCTGGTGGAGACCAGCGACACCATTGAGGCCATTGAGGAGTGCTACCGCCTGGGCTGGTCCGACGGCCTGCCGGTGGTGCCCCCAGTGGAGTACAAGGTGCGGGAGATGCTGCAACTCAACGGCCTGACCGGCGAGGAGGAGCTGCTCTCCCTGGAGATGCGCCGCCGGGTGCTCACTTCGGAGAACGCCGCCGCCAACGCGGTCATGGCCGGCTGCCTGCCCGAGTACTTCCCCGTGCTGGCTGCCACCCTGCGGGCGCTGGACGAGGAGAAGAACTTCGTCCACATGGCCTCGGCCTCCACCAGCTCGCCCAGCATCCTGATGGTGGTCAACGGCCCCATCCGCCAGCAGATTGGCCTGAACTCCAGGGACGGCCTGCTGGGCCCCGGATTTCGCGCCAACGCCTGCCTGGGCCGCGCGGTGCGGCTTTGCTTCATGAACGGCTTCGACGCCCGGCCCGGCACTCTGGACCGGGGCACCCTGGGCAACCCCACCAAGTACACCTTCTGCATCGCCGACAACGAGGAGGACTCCCCTTGGGGCGGGCTGCACGTGAGCCGGGGATTCCAGCCGGAGGATAGCTGCGTCACCGTGGCGGTGGCCTACAACGCCACCAGCGTCAACAACCGCTACGGCCACACGGGGCAGAGCATCCTGGACTCCCTGGCCGACACCATGCGGTCGGCGGCGCTGGCCCACCGGTTTCCCGGCCAGTGGGTGCTGGTCATTGGGCGGGAGCACGCCCAGACCCTGCAGCAGGAGGGGTGGAGCCGCCGCGACGTGCAGGAGTACCTGCTGGAGCACGCCGCGCGGCCGCTCAGCGAGCTAATCCGCCTGGGGGTGAAGCAGGGGCCGGAGAAGCCCGGCGACGACAAGCTCATCCGCCGCTGCGCCCGGCAGCCGGAGGACATCCTGCTGACCGTGGGCGGCGGCACCGGCGGGCGCTACAGCGCCATCATTGACACCGCCGAGTTCAAGGTGCGGACGCGCAAGGT
>JBGPJN010000308.1:0-3121 GCA_041485445.1 Dehalococcoidia bacterium | reverse complement strand
GGGAGCACCTGCTGGCCCGCCTGAACGAGCTGAAGGCCCGCTTCAGCTTCGTCTCCGCGGTGCGGGGCAAGGGGCTGCTGGCCGCCCTGGAGTTTGAGAGCAACATCACCCCCCAGCTGCTGACCCACGCCAACCAGGCGGGGGTGTTGCTCAATGGGGTCAAGCCCAACGCCATCCGCTTCATGCCGCCCCTCACCGTCACCGCCGCGGAGCTTGACGAAGGCTTGGGCCGCCTGGAAGTGGCCCTGAAGAAGATTTAGCCATGAACAAAGATGAATTACTGGAGCGTATTACGGTCAACCCCAACGTGATGGTCGGCAAGCCGGTCATTCGAGGAACGCGGTTGACCGTCCAATATATTTTGGGGATGTTGGGCCAAGGCGCCACCGTTGACACCATCCTGCGAGAGTACGAGGGGCTAAGTCGAGAGGACATCCTGGCATGCCTTATCTTCGCCAGCGAGACACTTGAGAGCACGGCCTTTGTCCCACTGGCTAAGGAGAGTGCCTAAATTCGGTTCCTGGTTGATGAGTGTACTGGGCCTGCACTCGCCAGATGGCTGCAACAGGTTCCCCACGATGTCCTCTCGGTTTATCAGCAGGCACGTGGGTTGGACGATGACGGCGTTTTACGGAGAGCGGTGGCCGAGGACCGTATCCTTGTTACCAATGACAAAGACTTTGGTGAAATGGTCTTTCGGGATGGAAGGCCTCACAAGGGGGTTGTATTGCTCAGATTGGAAGATGAGCGTACCCCCAACAAGGTCCGAGTCTTTGAACAGCTGCTGGCCCGGCATGCAGACCAACTTGCCGGTAATTTTGTGGTAGCCACCGAAACCACGGTGCGTATCGTTTACCTGGCGAAGTAACGGGGAACGAATGAGCGCGGCCTGGCAGGCTCACTCAGCTAGCTACGGCAGGCGCTGAAGAAGATTTGGCAGAGAAAGGTGGAATGAAGGCTTACGAAATCCCGGTCAGAGTGACGGAAGAGGGCAATATTGAACTGCCTGAAGCTCTGCTGGCTTCACTGCCCCGGCGCCAGACACTCCGCGTGATCATCCTGGTGCCTGAGCCCGCAGACCAGGAGGAGGATGCGGCGTGGTCCAACGTGGCGGCGGCGCAGTTCCTCGCCGGGTACAGCAAGACCGACTCGATCTATGACAAGGCATGAGCAGTGGGGGCTACCAGGGGGGTGAGATCGTGCTGCTCTCCTTCCCGTTCGCTGACGCGGCCGGAGTGCGACGGCGTCCCGCGTTGGTGCTTGTGGATACTGGGGATGAAGATGTAGTTGTAGCGCGGGTAACCAGCCAGCCGCTTCGGGGCACTTTCGATGTGGAAATCATAGCTTGGCAGCAGGCGGGCTTGCTGCTGCCATCGGTTGTCCGAATCGCTAAAGTGGCTACTCTAGAAAAGCGCCTTGTGGAGCGGAGTCTGGGAAGACTGGCAGCCGACGATTGGGCGCGGGTGCGGGAAGTGGTGCAAAGGCTCTGGGCATCAATCTAGATTTTGCCACTGGACATTGAGATGCTCTATACCGCCCCTCACGGTTACCGCCGCGGAGATTGACGAGGGCCTGGGCCGCCGGAAAGTGGCGCTGAGGAAGATTTAGCTGTTGGAGGCGCACCATGCCCGCCGAAGAAAACAAAAGCCTGGTTAGGCGCTACTTCGAGCAGGTGGACACCGGGGATGTGACCATTCTGGACCGCTTCATCTCCCCCAACTATCAAGACCACAATCCGCCGCCATTCCCCGGGCTAGCCCCTGGCCTGGAGGGGGCCAAGCAGTCCTTCGCCCTGGCCCTGGCGGCCTTCGCCGAATTCCGGCATGTGGTGGAAGCCCAATTGGCTGAGAACGACAAGGTGGTTACCCGCGTCACCGGGTACGGCACGCACACCGGCGACTTCCTGGGCATCCCGGCCACCGGCAAGGAAGTGAAGATGGCGGGGATCGCCATCCACCGGGTGGCCAACGGAAAACTGGCGGAGCACTGGGCGCACATCGACGCCCTGGGGCTGCTGCAACAGCTCGGCATTGTCCCCGCGCCGCCGCCGGCGCCGGGCGGGTCCGCTGCCCGCCCAGCCAGAGGCGCTGGGGCTCGGCGGGCCGGGACGCCCGCCGAGAACAAGGCCGTGGTCCGGCAGTTTGTTGAGCGGGCACAGAGCAGCGGCCTGGCGGCGTTGATGACTGCCATAGACGAACTCATGTCGCCCAACTTTTCCGAGAGCAGCGGCATGAATTTGGGCGTCCCGCCGACCCGCGATGGAATGCGCCAACTGTTCACTATGCTGCACACCGCTTTCCCTGATCTGCGGACCACCATCCACGATCAGGTAGCGGAAGGGGACAAGGTGACTACCCGGAAGACCTTCAACGCCACCCATCGAGGCGAGCTGATGGGGATACGGCCCACCGGCAAGAGGGTGGCTATTCAGGTGATGGATATTGTGCAAGTGGCTGACGGTAAAATTGTGGAACACTGGGGAGGCATGGACCGTTTGGGTTTGATGGTGCAGCTTGGCGTGGTCCCCGCGCCGGGATCGGGCGGCTGATGCCTCCTACCGTGCCGTCGCTCCGGTCTGCGCCATGACCCGCTACGTGGCGTTCCTCCGGGCCATCAACGTGGGCGGCCATACGGTGAAGATGGACCACCTCTGCCGGCTCTTTCAGTCGCTGGACCTGGCCAAGGTGGAGACGTTCATCGCCAGCGGCAACGTGGTGTTCGAGGCGGCCGCCACCGCCAAGGCGCTGGAGGAGCGGATTGAGGCCGCCCTGGGGGAAGTTCTGGGCTTTGACGTGGCTACGTTTATTCGCACTGATGCGGAACTAGCCCGCGTCCTCACCTGCCGTCCCTTCCCACAGCCAGACCTGGACTCCGCCGGGGCGCTCAACGTGGCCTTCCTGGCCAGCCCGTTGGACGGGCAGTCTCAGCACAAGCTGACCGGATTGAAGACAGACATTGACGACTTCCACGTTGAGGGGCGGGAGATTTACTGGCTGTGCCTTAAGAAGCAGAGTGAATCCACCTTTTCCAATGCGGTCCTGGAGAAGGCCCTGGGCCGGCAGGCTACGCTGCGTGGGATCAACACCATCCGCCGGATGGACGCCAAGTACCGGTTCTCTGG
>JBGPJN010000307.1:0-3131 GCA_041485445.1 Dehalococcoidia bacterium | reverse complement strand
GGAGGCTCGGGGAAACCAAAACCTGCCGGGCGTGGCGCGGAAGTCGCATCACCAGCGGCAGGTCATTCACCCACGATCTGAGATGTTTCATTGACCCGAGAATGGCTCCCTCTCCCTTGATGGGAGAGGGCTGGGGTGAGGGTGATACCCCTCACCTTAATCCTCTCCCACAAGGGGAGAGGAGACGATTTTTCGTCGAAAGCGCTAGAAGCCCTTCTCGTTAATCAGGGCGCACAGGTCGGCGGTGCGGCAGGAGTAGCCCCATTCGTTGTCGTACCAGCCCATGATCTTGACCATGCGCTTCTCCATGACGATGGTGGAGAGGGCGTCGAAGATGCAGCTGTGGGTGTTGCCCTTGAAGTCGGAGCTGACCAGGGGCTCGTCGCAGTACTGCAGCACGCCTTTCAGCGGGCCCTGGGCCGCCGTCTTGAACGCCTGGTTAACCTCGTCCACGGTGGTGCCTCGCCCCACGGTGGCGGTGAAGTCGGTGACAGACACCGTGGCGGTGGGCACGCGGAAGGCGATGCCGTGGAGCTTGCCATTGAGCTCGGGCAGCACGGAGCCCACCGCCCGGGCGGCGCCGGTGCTGGTGGGGATGATGTTCTGGGCGGCGGCCCGGGCCCGGCGCAGGTCCGAGTGGCGCTGGTCCTGAATGGCCTGGTCGTTGGTGTAGGAGTGGATGGTGGACATGAGGCCGTGCTCCACCTTGAAGGCGTCGTGGAGGACCTTGACCATGGGCGCGAAGCAGTTGGTGGTGCAGGAGGCGTTGGACACGATGCGGTGCTTGCGGGTGTCGTACATTTTATCGTTGACGCCCAGCACGATGGTGAGGTCCTCCCCGGTGGCCGGGGCGGAGATAATCACCTTCTTGGCGCCGCCCTTGAGGTGTCCGGCGGCCTTGGCGGCGTCGGTGAAGATGCCGGTGGACTCGATAACCAGGTCCACGCCCATTTCCGACCAGGGAATACGGGCAGGGTCGCGCTCGGCGAAGACGCGGATGCTGTTGCCGTCAATGACCAAATCGTTGCCCTGAGCCATCACCTCGCCGGGGTAGATGCCGTAGTTGGTGTCGTACTTGAACAGGTGGGCGTTGGTCTTGGCGTCGGTCAGGTCGTTGATTGCCGCAACCTGCAGGGTGTCCGGGTGCCGGGCCATGATGGCGCGGGTCACCAGGCGTCCGATTCGGCCAAAGCCGTTGATGCCGATTTTAGTAGTCATGTTGCTGCCTCCAAAATTGGTGCGCGTACTTTATATCATAATCCGGGGACTGTGACCAGAAAGGGCGAGCTTTGGGGGCAGGTGGGTCTGCGGGAGTCCCCAAAGGGGGCCAGACCGGTACCGGGGAGTTGGGGGGCCCGGCTATGAAAGCCCCTCCCCCTTACTGATCCTTAGAATAGAAAACTAAACCCTTATCGCCAATCGCTCGGCCTTGCATATTGGCATTGAAAGCCCTCTGGGTAAGTTTAGCGCTTTGCTCAAGGATCAGTAAGAAGGGGAGGTTAGGATGGGTCGTACTACCCCCTCTACTGGCCCTTGAATAGATCTATAAACTCATCCCTCGCCTGTCCCGATTTTAGAGGCCAACGGCACCGCCCTGACGCCCTCTCCCTCGATGGGAGAGGGTAGGGTGAGGGTGAATACCCCTCACCTTAATCCTCTCCCACAAGGGGAGAGGAGACTTGTCCACCGACAGGTTGGGTGTAGCATGAGGGTGTTTAGCAGTTTCCTCAAGGCTCAGTAACTCCCCCTAGCTAAGGGGGAGGACAGGCACCGATTCAAACAGGCTACTCCTCTTCCTCCCCGGACTCGTCCCGGGGGACCTTCTTGCCCACGGCCATGGGCATCAGCCGCCGCATGCGCCAGGCCCGGGGCGTGTAGGCCTGGAAGTACATGCGCCAGAAGCCGTCGGAGGCGGTGGCGCCCGGCGGGGTGTTGGGCGCGTCGGCCTGGTACATGTCCTTGAACTCCCCGGCGGACCGGCCCGATGAGGCGGGGGAGGCCATGATGGCCAGCAGGCCGCGCACCAGCAGCACCGACTGGACCAAGCTCCATGCCGTCAGGCGCACCGCGCCCACCAGGCCCTGCCGGGCCAGGTAGCGGCCCACCCGCCAGAGGACGGCCCGCTGGCCGCCGGCTGGGGGACTAGACGCCCTTGAGGTGCTCATAGGCCTGGTTTCCCGCATAACGTGCCTCCTCACCCAGGTCCCCTTCAATGCGGAGGAGCCGGTTGTACTTGGCCACCCGGTCGGAGCGGGCGGGTGCGCCGGCCTTGATCTGCCGCACGTCCCAGCCCACCGCCAGGTCGGCGATGGTGGTGTCCTCCGTCTCCCCGGAGCGGTGACTCATGATGGTGCCCCAGCCGGCCTGCCGGGCCAGGTCGAAAGCCTGGCGGGTCTCCGTGAGTGTACCAATCTGGTTGGGCTTGAGCAAGATGGCGTTGCTGGCGGCGGAGTCGATGCCGCGCTGGAGGCGGGCGATGTTGGTGACGTAGAGGTCGTCGCCCACCAGTTGGACCCGGTCCCCCAGGCGGCGCTGTAGCTCACACCAGCCGGGCCAGTCGTCTTCGTGCAGCCCGTCCTCAATGCTGATGATGGGGTACTCCCCCGCCCACTGGACGTACCGGTTCACCAGCTCCCGGGAGGTCAGGGTGACGCCCTCCCGGGCCAGGCGGTAGCGGCCGTCGTTCTGCTGGTAAAGCTCGGAGGCGGCCACGTCCAGGGCCACGTACACGTCCCGGCCGGCGGTGTATCCCGCCCTGGCTACGGCCCGCAGCACCATCTCCAGGGCGTCTCGGTTGGACGGCAGGGACGGGGCGAAGCCGCCCTCGTCGCCCACGTTCTGGCTGTGGCCTTCGTCGTGGAGCAGGCGTCGCAGAGTCTGGTAGATCTCCGCCCCGGCGCGCAGGGCCTGGGAGAAACTGGCGGCGCCCACGGGCACCACCATGAACTCCTGGATGTCGGCGGAGTTGGAGGCGTGACGGCCGCCGTTGAGGAGGTGGAACATGGGCACCGGCAGGCTCACCGCCTGGCCCCCGGCCAGGTAGCGCCACAGGGGAACGCCGGACGCGGGGGCGGCGCCGGACTTGGCCGCCCACGATGCCGCGGCGGCCCGGGCCACCGCCAGGGAGACCG
>JBGPJN010000306.1:0-3154 GCA_041485445.1 Dehalococcoidia bacterium | reverse complement strand
GTTCTCAATCTTGACCTCGGATAGCTGGCCCAGGGCCACCCCCAGGCTCAGCGCCGGGCCGGGGTCCGCCCGGTGCACGTGCACCCGCACCTGCCGGTGGTCGCCCACCACCACGGCGGAGCTGGTCTCATCCAGACCGGCCAGTTGGCGGAGCAGGTCGTCGGGGGCCAGGTCGGCCCCCCCATCCGGGCGTTGGATCAGGAACTGGGTGCAGTAGCCCCACTGCACCTCCACGCTGGCCGCGACGAAATCGCCGGCCACGCCCGATCCCTGGTACCCGGCCGCCACCACCTGGTCCACCTGGGCGGGCTCCAACCGGCCCAGATGACATAAAGCGCCGCCCAGGATGACCACCACGCCCATGCCGCCGGCGTCCACCACCCCCGCCTCCCGCAGGGCCGGCAGCTGGTCCGGGGTCCGCGCCAGGGCCTCCCGCGCCGCCTGATACCCGTGCTCCCACAGCGACGTTGCGTCCTGCTCCTCCTGGGCCAGCCGCGCCTGCGCCGCCTCGGCCAGGGCGCGGATCACCGTGAGCATGGTGCCCTCCACGGGACGGCCCACCGCCCGGTAGGCGGCGTCGGAGGCTTGGCGGAAGGCCGCGGCCAGGGCGGGCGCGTCGCAGGCGTCGTGGCCCGCCAGGGCGCCGGCCAGGCCCCGCAGGAACTGGGAGAAGATGACGCCGCTGTTGCCGCGCGCCCCCAGGAACGCGCCATCGGCCAGGCTGGCGGCCACCTGGCCCGCCGAGGCGCCCCCATCCTGGCGACACCGCGCCAGCGCCGCCCGCAGGGTCAGCAGCATGTTGGTGCCCGTGTCGCCGTCGGGCACGGGGTAGACGTTCAGGGCGTTGATGGCGTCCCGGTGCCGCTCGAGGAGGTTGGCGGCGGCCTCGAATCCCCCTGACAGCTCCCAGCCCTGCAGGTCTCCCATCGCGCCAGCCTCCTGATAGTTTAGAGCTTATCGGTAGAGTCACCGCTGCGCACCCTTCGACGGGTTCAGGGCAGGCTCCGAGACCGCTGAGATAATAGACAGTCAACCGTAAAATCTCTGCGTCCTCAGCGCTCTCTGCGGTTTTTGGACTGGTGCTGACTGCCCTAGTGTACCAATTGTACCCAGCGAGGCCGGCGGCAGCCAGGGCCGGACGTCCCACCTTCCGGTGGTACTGCCCAAGCCCATGCACTCCTGTCGCAATTGGTGACAGATGTTCCTTGACGCTCCTGCGGCCCCGGCCTAGAATTGGCCTCATGCGGCTGGCGACCAGAGACATGGGCCGGGGAGGTTAGCGGGTGCAGCCGGCCGGGGAACGGCGCGCGCGCCCGCCGCGTCCCGACAAGTCGGGACGACCGTCGAAGGACGTTGCCCTGAGCTTGACGAAGGGCGCCGCCAGCCCCGGCGATGCGGCCAAGGCCGAGCCCGAGCCCCGCCTTGTCGAGGGCGCCGCCCAGTCCGACGATGCGTCGCTGGACGTTTCCCTGCGGCCCCGGCGTCTGGCCGAGTTCATCGGCCAGGGCGAGGTCAAGGACAACCTGGGCATCGCGGTGCAGGCGGCCAAGCAGCGCGGTGAGCCTCTGGACCATGTCATCATCTACGGGCCGCCGGGACTGGGCAAGACCACCCTGGCTCACATCATCGCCCAGGAGATGGGGGTCAAGATAAGGGTAACCTCCGGCCCGGCCATCGAGCGGGCGGGGGACATGGCGGCCCTGCTCACCGGCCTCCAGCCGTGGGACGTGCTGTTCATCGACGAGATTCATCGCCTGAGCCGCACCGTGGAGGAGGTCCTCTACTCCGCCATGGAGGACTTCTTCCTGTCCTGGATGGTGGGCAAGGGGCTGGCGGCGCGCAGCGTCAACCTGCGCATCAACCCCTTCACCCTGGTGGGGGCCACCACCCGGTTCTCCCTGGTCAGCGCCCCCCTGCGGGACCGCTTCGGCTCGGTGTTCCGGCTGGACTACTATCAGCCCGCGGAGATGGAGCAGGTGGTGGGCCGGTCGGCGCAGATTCTGGGCGTGGCCGCCGAGCCGGCGGGTTTGGCCCAGATCTCGGTGCGCTCCCGGGGCACCCCCAGGGTAGCCAACCGCCTGCTCAAGCGCGCCCGGGACTACGCCCAGGTGATGGCCGACGGCTGCATCACCGATGCGGTGGCGCGGCAGGCCCTGGAGCTGCTCAAGGTGGACGCCCTGGGGCTGGACCAGACCGACCACCGGCTGCTGACCAGCCTGATTGACAAATTCGACGGCGGCCCGGTGGGACTGGAGACCCTGGCCGCCTGCCTTAGCGAGGACTCGGACACGGTCATGGAGGTGTGGGAGCCGTACCTGCTGCAGCTGGGCTTCCTGGCCCGCACGCCCCGGGGCCGCGTCGCCACCCGCCGCGCCTACGAGTACCTGGGCCGCCCCTACGCCGTGCCGGAGGCGCCGGACCAGCGCCGCCTGGCGGGCCTGTGAGAATGGGTTGGAAGGGACTATTTCTCCCCCTTGCCAAGGGGGAGATTCAGAGGGGGTGGTCCGGCCCAGCGACGGGGGACGACCCCACCTGACCTCCCCTTGGTAAGGGGAGGAACAGGACGCCCCCACCAGCAAGTCTTGGCGCCCGTCCTTCTCCCCCTTACCATAGGGGGAGATACAGAGGGGGTGGTCCCACCTCCTCCGTAGGGGGGCACCTGCGTGTGCGCCCAGGGCAGACACACAGGTCTGCCCCTACAATCACGGGCAAATACACGGGCAAATATTTGAAGGAGGCTTCATGATCTACGAGCTGCGCACCTACGAGGCCAACCCCGGCAAGCTGCCGTCCCTCAACGACCGGTTCGCTAAGCACACCTGCGGCTTCTTCAAGAAGCACGGCATCCACATCGTGGGGTTCTGGACCGAGGAGATCGGCACCAGCAACCAGCTGGTGTACATGCTGGGCTTTGACAGCCTGGCCGACCGGGAGAAGAAGTGGGCCGCCTTCCAGTCCGACCCCGGCTGGCACAAGGTGCGGTCGGAATCGGAGCGGGACGGCCCCATCAACGCCCGGGTCAACAACCGGATTCTGCGCCCCACCAGCTACTCCCCCATGCAGTAGACGACGGAGTGTACGAGCGCATAGCCGTGCGCCCCCTCCTCACCCCAGCCCTCTCCCTCTGGGAGAGGGGGCCGGGGGGATGAGGGCC
>JBGPJN010000305.1:0-3167 GCA_041485445.1 Dehalococcoidia bacterium | reverse complement strand
GGCGCGGCCATCCGGCGGGCGAATTGTAGCGGCGCTTGTTGGTATCTCGTCAGCGTTTGGCCAACCCTCCGCCTCACCTCAGGATCCAAGGCATCCAGGTCCCTTACTGCCCGCTGGGTGAAGACCAGCGTGTAAGCCACGGTAACTAGCCCTTGAAGAGCTCGTCAGCACTGGTTACCCGACCTTCGCGGTAATCCTGTCTGGCCTCCTGGATGCTTTGTAGGTACTCGGGGCTGGTGGCCGCCAGCAGGTTCTCCAGGAACCACTCCCGGTCCTCATCCGGCATTGCGCGCAAAGCCGCGACTAACCCTTCCAAGGTGATGCCCACCGTCACCACCGGCTCGCTCTCTCTTTGCGCCATCAGGTCAGCTCCGGCCTGGCTGCCAGAGCTGAATGCAACGTGAACATGAGCGCTAGACGTTGGTGCTGCGGTCGGGGATGGGCCGCTGCGCTTCGTTGGCCGCAATGGTCGCCACGTCCCACAACCGGGAGAAGTGCAAGGCCCGGGGGCAGTGCCCGTAGGCCTCCTCCACTTCAATGACGATGCCCTGCAGGTGCTGGCCTCGCTCGTCGGGGTCGTAGAGGCACACCTCCACGTTCTGCTCCTCCAGCTCCTGCTTCTCCACAATGGTCACCCGCCCGTTCACCCGCACCGTGTCTTTGACGCCGGGAATGAAGAAGACCAGCCCCACGTGGGGGTTGGCGTCCATGTTCTGGTACGACTGGAACAGCTTGTTTCCGGCCACGTCAGGGAACAGCAGGTGCTTGTCGTCCAGCACCTTCACGAAGCCGGGCTGGCCGCCCTTGGGGGAGGCGTCGCAGTGGCCCTGATGGTCGCTGCTGGCCATCACCGCAAAGGGGGAGTGGCGGATGAACTCCTGGACGAAGGGGGTCATGAACGGCTTGACCTTGGTGGCGGCCCGGCCCTGGGGTGCGCCAAAGGTCTCTGCGAACCGGTTGGTGGCCGCGGTCTTGGTGCTGGTCATACGCCCTCCCTGTGTGAGCATCGGCTGTGCTTGGTATGGGATGGATGGGTTTATTCTAGCCCCCGGCCCTCCAATGAGCAAGCACAAAAGAACTCGTGGGTGGTCCAGGGTAGCCAAAGCTGCGCCCTGCCCAAAGTACCTGGGTGGTTCCCTTTGGCCAGATAGGTGGCGTTCCTCTGCTGCTTCAGGGCCAGGTTCTTTAAGCTAACGAGTGAAAAGTCCCGCCAGGCCGATCGCCGGGCAGGGACTCGTGATGGTTGCCGTTCCGGCCAGGTCATGCCGCCATCCACCCCAGGGCTGTAGCTGGACCGCAACATTGAATACGATAAGAGGGCACAGAATAATGTTCTGGTTTAAGGGGTGTCCCCGCTGTTCCGGGGACCTGTTTGAGGACCGGGACCAGTACGGGCCGTTCGTCACGTGCGTCCAGTGCGGGTTCAGTAAAGACATAATGAAGAAGCTGGAAGAGCCGCTGCACATCAGCCCGGAACCGATGCCGGCGCCGGTGGTCCCTAAGTTGGAAGGTGGCAAGCGCAGGCGGCTGTCCCACGGCGGGCGCCACTTCTCCAGGGCGGTGTCCCGGCCTGGGGACGCTCCCTACCGGGCGGCCGCATAAGCCGGCCGGGCCGGGTCACACGCTACAACCAATCTCTTTGAGAGGGGGTTTAGCAACTCCGTCCCCTGAAGTTATCCCCTAATCCCCGAGGGATATAACCGAAGGGCCGGGAATGGGAGATTGGGGGATGGATGCGGACAATCGCCGCGCCGCTGGCCGCCCGGCCCGCTGGCTGGCCCTGTGGTACAATTCCCGGCGGGTTCTAAGTCGAGGCGAGGAGGCGAGCCAGTCATGACGGCGCTCCAAGGGGTGCGTGTGTTGGACCTGACCCGGGTCCTGGCCGGTCCCTTCTGCACACTGATGCTGGGGGACTACGGGGCCGACGTCATCAAGATTGAGTTGCCCGGCACCGGCGACGACACCCGGCAGTGGGCGCCATCCGTTGGTGGGCAGAGCGGGTACTTTCTGTCCATCAACCGCAACAAGCGCAGCTTGACCCTCAACTTCAAAAAGCCCCAGGCCATCCAAATCTTTTTGAAGCTGGCCCAAGACGCCGACGTGGTGGTGGAGAACTTCACCCCTGGAGTCACCTCCCGGTTGGGCATCGACTACGAGGCCGTCCGCGGCGTGAACCCCAGAATCGTCTACTGCTCCATCTCCGGGTTCGGCCAGGACGGCCCCTATCGCGCCCGCCCCGCTTACGACCAGATCGTGCAAGGCATGAGCGGGGTGATGAGCGTCACCGGTGAGGCCGACGGAGACCCGGTGAAGGTGGGCGTGGCGGTGGCCGACATCGGCTCGGGTATGTGGGCCGCCTTCGCCATCATGGCTGCCCTCTACCACCGAGAGGTCCACGGCCAGGGCCAGTACATTGATGTTGCGATGCTGGACGGCCAGGTGGCCTGGCTCACCTACCAGGCAGCCAACTACTTCGCCAGTGGCCGCCCGCCGGGGCGTTTGGGCACAGCTCATCCTAACCTCGCTCCTTACCAGGCGTTCATGTGCCAGGACGGCAAGTACCTGAACGTGGCGGTGGGCAACGATAGCCTCTGGGAGAAATTCTGCCAAGGTATCGGCCGGGAGGACTTGCAGAGGCGGCACGAGTTCGCTCACAGCGGCGACCGGGTGAAAAATCGGGCAGTGCTAATCCCCCTGCTCCAGGAGCACTTCCTCACCCGGCCCCAGGCCCAGTGGGTGGAAGCGCTGCAGGCGGTGGGTGTGCCCTGGGGGGTAATCAACGACCTGGCGGACGTGTTCTCCGACCCCCAGGTGCTGCACCGGCAGATGCTGGTGGAGATGCCCCATCCCACCCTGGGCAGCATCCGGCAGACCGGCCTGCCCATCAAGTTCGGCCTCACGCCGGGCAGCCTGCACCGCCCCCCGCCGCTGCTGGGCGAGCACAACGGGGAGATCCTGCGGGAGCTGGGCTACTCCCGCGCCCAGATTGAGCAGATGGCGGAGCAATCGGTGATCTAACGGCGGGCGTGGACTAGGCGTCTCCTCTTGCCAAGATGCCTGATGCTAGTCAGACTCTCGAAGTCTGGAGTCTACGGAGTATTTCGTAACTACGAAACTGTCATTCTGAGCCGGAGCGCAGCGATGGCGAAGAATCTAAAGAATCCATG
>JBGPJN010000304.1:0-3191 GCA_041485445.1 Dehalococcoidia bacterium | reverse complement strand
CCTGGGCGATGAGGTCGCGGTAGCGGTCCGCCGGGGACTGACTATCGGCGCAGGGCAGCTGGTCAAAGGTGCCGAACTCCATCACTAGCTCCTTCATCGCCCCCATAGAATCTATTCCGCCGGGATTGGGGGATTAGGAGATACATTCATGGCTAATCCCCCAATCCCCAAATCCCGGCCATTAAATGGTTACAGCGGTATATTCCCGTGCTTCTTGGCGGGCAGGGTGTCCCGCTTGTCCTGCAGCATGGCCAGGGCCTGGATCAGCCGGGGGCGGGTCTCCGCGGGGTCAATCACGTCGTCCAGGAAGCCCCGGCTCGCGGCGATATAGGGGTTGGTGAACCTCTCCTGGTACTCGGCGACCAGCTTGCGGCGCAAGGCCTCCCCCTGGTCGCCCGCCTTGGCGATCTCATCCCGGTAAATTATGTTCACTGCGCCCTCGGGGCCCATGACCGCCAGCTCCGCCGAGGGCCAGGCCAGGTTGATGTCGGACCGCAGGTGCTTACTGCTCATGACGATGTAGGCCCCGCCGTAGGCCTTGCGGATGATGACCGCAACTTTGGGCACCGTGGCCTCGGCGTAGGCGTAGATGAGCTTGGCCCCGTGGCGGATGATGCCGCCGTATTCCTGGTCCACCCCGGGCATGAACCCCGGCACGTCCACCAGGGTCACCAGGGGGATGTTGAAGCAGTCGCAAAAGCGCACGAAGCGCGCCGCCTTCACCGAGGCGTCAATGTCCAGCACCCCCGCCAGGTGGCCGGGCTGGTTGCCCACCAGGCCCACCGGGCGGCCCGCCAGGCGCGCCAGGCCCACCACCACGTTGGGCGCGAAGCTCTGGTGCACCTCCATGAACTCCCCGTCGTCCACCACGCGGCGGATGACCTCCCGCATGTCGTAGGGGCGGTTGGGCGCGTCGGGAGCCAGATGGCGCAGCTCCGGGTCGGCGCGGCCGGATGGGTCGCTGGTGGGCGTCAGGGGTGGGTCCTCCAGGTTGTTGGCGGGCAGGAAGCCCAGCAGCCGCCGCACCTCGGCCAGGCACTGGTCCTCGCTCTGATGCACAAAGTGGGCCACCCCGCTGCGGGTGGCGTGGGCCGCCGCGCCTCCCAGCTCCTCGTGGGTCACCTCCGCGCCGGTGACGGCTTTCACCACGTCGGGGCCGGTGATGTACATCTGGCCCGCGCCCTGCACCATGAAGATGAAGTCGGTGATGGCCGGGGAGTACACCGCGCCGCCGGCGGAGGGACCCAGAATCACCGAAATCTGGGGCACCACGCCCGAGTAGAGGGTGTTGCGCAGAAAGATGTCGCCGTAGGCCGCCAGGCTCAGCGCGCCTTCCTGAATGCGGGCGCCGCCCGAGTCGTTGAGGCCGACGAGGGGGCAGCCGGTCTTGCCCGCCAGGTCCATCACCTTGCAGATCTTCTGGCCCACCACCTCGGACAGCGAGCCGCCCAGCACGGTGAAGTCCTGGGCGTAGGCGAACACCTGCCGGCCCTCGATGCGGCCCCAGCCGGTGACCACCGCGTCGCCCAGAAACTTGCGGTCGGCCAGGCCGAAGTCGGCGGTGCGGTGGGTGACGAAGGCGTCCAGCTCCTGGAAGGCGCCGGGGTCCATCAGCCGCTCCAGCCGCTCCCGGGCGGTGAGCTTGCCCCGCCCGTGTTGCTGCGCGACGCGGGCTGCGCCGCCGCCCTGGCGGGACTGCTGGCGCATCTGCTGGAGGGTGTCCAGCTTCTGGTCCATTGAACTCCCAGGACTGGGGGGCCGCTTTTCGGTGGTCACAGGCCAATTCCCCGGCTGCCGGGTGCAGCCCTTAAGCTGGCACCATGCTAGCAGACGGGTATGGGCGCTGCAAGGAGAAGAAGTCAGGTGGTAGAATGAGTGCAAGGGAGATGGATTTCAGATGCTTGAGACACAACGGGTAATAGATCTTTTTCAGGATGCACGGGTGCTTTACGAGGATGCCCTGGAGCAGTTGGAGCGGGGCAAGCTGCGTAACGCTGCTGAGAAGGCTTGGGGAGCCACCAAACGGGCAACAGATGCTCTAGTTTTGGCCCGTAGCGGTTCGGAGCCTGCCACCGCGGCGCGCACTACCCGTGGGCTTCACACTCTGATATCCCAGGACCAGCGAGTTGGAGTCTTGGAAGGTCCCTACCACACCAGGGCCGACTATCTTCACGGACAGTGCTTCTATGACGGCGCCTGCGAGCCTCCCGAGGAGGTCGAGCGGCTGATTCGGGAAACGGAAGGGTACATCCGCTCCGCTCAAGATTTGGCTTCCTTTCGATAGTTTGTCACCTTTATCGCGGTGCATTCAGGGTAAACTTTAGCGGATGACTACATCCTCGACGGAAGAACGCTTGGCCCGGCTGCAAGGCTCCATTGAGCAGATCGCGCCCAGGCTTAGCACTCTGGAGCAAGATTTACGTGCTGGGTTCGACCGGATGGAAACCCGAGTTGAGACCCGATTCTACTGGCTCTTGGGAACCATCTTGGCTATGTGGGTGACCATCATTCTTGCGGTTCTTTTGCGGAGCTAGTCCGTAAGGAATGCGCCTACATGCCCCAAAGCCGCTCCTCCTTCGCTGAAGCCAGATAACGCCCCCGAGATAAGAGGCAGGACATGAAGTTCACACGCATCACTGTGGACGCCCAGCAAATGGGCGGAGTCCCGTGCATCCGCGGCCTGCGGATTCCGGTAGCTACTGTAGTTGGCATGGTGGCAGACCGGATGTCTGAGCCGGAAATTCTTGCGGCGTTTCCCGACCTGGAGCCTGAGGACATCTACGAGGCCCTGCAGTACGCTGCCGAGGCCGTGCGGGAGCGGCAGTTGCCCCTGGTCAGTTCTCAGTGAGGTTCCTAGTGGACGCGGCTTGCCGCTTATTGACCAAAGCGTAGCTAAATGTTATCATAGTAATAGTCGGCAGGGCTGCTAGCTGAGCCCGTTGGAGTGCGTCTCCAGTCGACTTCTTTATCCCATGTAGAAATGTACATTCTTTATCTGGACGAATCAGGCACCCACGGCGAGGCCAGCTATTTTGTATTAGCTGGCCTCGCTGTTTTTGAGCGGGAAATCTATTGGTTCAGCCAAGACTTGGACAATCTCCAGAAGCAATACTTTCCAGCGGAGAATGATCCTCTATTTTTCCACGCCACACAATTGCGGGCTCGAAGAGGTGAGGAAATAGAAAGCCCTT
>JBGPJN010000303.1:0-3197 GCA_041485445.1 Dehalococcoidia bacterium | reverse complement strand
CTCGGGCAGCTCGTCCACCAGGCGGTACAGCTCATCTTTAATGGTCATGGCAGGCGCTGCTCCTCGTGCCTGTCGGCTGGCGGGGTCGGCGCAGCCTTCAAGCGCTAGCGGGAACGGCTACACTTAAGCCGCCTCCGCAAAGTCGTATACAGGCACCCGAGCCGTGCGCTTGGGCGCGGCCGCTGACCACACCAGCTCTTGGGCACGTCGCGGGATGTCGGGGCGCAGAAGCACCTCACCGCACTGCCGGCACACCTGAGCGGGCACGTTTTCAAGTATAAGAATCTTCCCCTCATACTGCTGGGGATGCGTAATACGCTTATCTTCCAGCTCTCCCCCGCACCGTGGACACCGCTTCATGGTTGGGCCTCCTTCCTCACCGCACCCGCTCCCGCACGAACTCCACCACCACGCCGGCCAGCTCCAGGGCCCGGTCGGCGTCCTCCCGCGCAAAGGCCTCCGACGGAATCCCCCCCGGCAGGAAGCTGGGGTACCGGGTAATCTCAAAATACTTGTCCAGCTGACGGGCCTCGCTCTTGATGGTATCGAAGAACATCTCGAAGAGCTTGGCGTCCTCACACAGGTCCGAGAGGGAGTGACCCCACACGTCCTCGGCGCCGCGGTGGTAGAGGTAGCCCTTCACCGCCTTCTCCGCGGCCTGCTGCCCCAGGAAGCACGCCAGGTTGAACCGCCCGCCTTCCCGCAGAAACTCGGCGTCGTCCAGGTCCTGCTCCGCCTGGCGAAGCCAGCGGGCGCCTTCCGTCTTGCCTTCAGGCCGTTCAGGCATCGAAGATCACGCGTCCTTTCTCACAGGCCCGCTGCAGGGCGGGCAAGGTATCTTTCAGCACGGCGAACTCCTCGGGCGTGTAGACCTGGGTGTCCACCGACACGCCGCTGCCCAGATGGTAGGAGAAGAAGTCGGCGCGGCGGCCAAAGACAGCCTCGGTCTTGTGGACCACAATCAACTCGATGCGGCTGTCGGGCCGGTACGCGCCGGAGACCATGTCTCCGGTGAGGAACACCTGCTCCACGCCCAGGGTGGGCAGCAGCTCCATGATCTCCTTCAACTCGCGCTCCAGCATCTGCCTGCGGAACTGGATGAAACCAACGCGCATGGGCATAATCTTCCCCTTATCTCCCCCCGATCAAATGGGGGCTCCCGCTACGAGAGAGCAGGTTCATAGCTGAGCAGCACCAGGTGGACCTCTCGGGGGCCGTGCACGCCCACCACCAGCGTCTGCTCGATGTCCGCCGTGCGGCTGGGGCCGGTAATGAAGTTCAGGTAGCTGCCCATTTCGCCGCTGCTCTTATGATACTCCAGGCGGCGCAGCAGGAACACGTCGTCCAGGGTGGCCACCACGTCCTGGGGCCGCACCACCGCCAGGTGCACCGGCGGCGCCAGGGACACCAGCCGGCTCAGGCCACGGCGGGGCAGCACCACCACCGACCCGGTCTCCGCCACGGCGTAGTCCGCGCCGGTGATGCCCAGCCCGGCCTGGGCCATCTCCTGCCGCAGGGCCTCCCGGGAGTGGGCATGGTCCTGCACCACCGGCGTCACCGCCAGCCCCAGCGCGTGGAGGGTCGCGTGCACCGGCAGGCCCTGGAACACCTGGTGGTCGGAGCGCACCACCCTCTGGACCCCCAAGGTCTGGACCACCGCGGTAATGCGCCCCGCCGCTTCCCGGGCGCTGCCGGCCCGGTGGACGTTCCAGCCCCGCAGCTGGGCGGTGGCGGCCAGCTGGTCCAGCAGCTCCGTGGACTTCGCGGCGTTGCGCTGCCGCATCTGGGCGGCCTGGGCCTCCAGGTCATTCAGCCCCTCGGCCAGACTGGGGTAGGCGGGCGTGGGGGGCCCCGGCGAGTCGGGGCGGCCCAGGGCCTGGCGCACGGAAGCCAGGAACTCCTCCTTGGGTGTGCCCAGCGGGGCCGCCTCTGCCATGTCAGTCCTGGCGGTCCTGGCGTTGGGACTGCTCTTGATCCCAGAGCTCGCGGAAGGACTTGGGCGGCAGGGCGGGCAGGTCCCGAAACCCGGTCCACTGGGAAAAGGGCGGCAGGGGAATGTGGGGGATTCTGCCGTCCCGCACCAAGGGCAGTTGCGCCAGCCGTCCCAGTTGCCGGGCGGCGGCCACCAGCCAGGGACGCCGCATCAGCCCGGCGTAGCCCTGGGCCAGGGCGGTCTCGGCGGGGCCGGCCACCTTCTCCTGGGGGTCGGGGCTTTCGGCCAGCTTATGCCGCAGGTGCAGCAGCATGCGGGGGAGGTTGATCTTGATGGGGCAGGCCTCCCGGCAGGCCCCGCACAGGGTGGAGGCGTGGGGCAGGTCCCGGGCCTGGCCCAGTCCCACCATCACCGGCGATACCACCGCGCCGATGGGGCCGGGATAGACCCAGCCGTAGGCGTGCCCGCCCACCTTCTGGTACACCGGGCAGATGTTCAGGCAGGCGCCGCAGCGGATGCAGTACAGGGCCTCCCGCAGCTCCGGGTCCGCCAGCAGCTTGGAACGGCCGTTGTCCACGATGACCAGATGGAACTCCTCCGGGCCGTCTTCGTCCTCGGCGCGGCGCGGGCCGGTGACCAGGGTGACGTAGCTGGTCAGCCGCTGGCCGGTGGCCGAGCGCGGCAGCAGGCGCAGGAAGACCGCCAGGTCCTGCAGGGAGGGGATGACCTTCTCCATGCCGGTGATGCCGATGTGCATGCGGGGGGCCGATGTGCACAGCCGGCCGTTGCCCTCGTTGGTCAGGATGACCAGGGTGCCGGTCTCGGCCACCAGAAAGTTGGCCCCGGAGATGCCCAGGTCCGACTGCAGGAACTTCTGGCGCAGGGCGTCCCGGGCCACCGCGGCCATGGTCTCGATGTTGTCGGTAAGGGGCACGCCCAGCTTCTGGCTCAGCAGCTGGGCCACCTGCTCCTTGGTCTTGTGCAGCGCCGGGGCCACCAGGTGGGAGGGGGTCTCCCCGGCCAGCTGGATGATGTACTCGCCCAGGTCGGTCTCGTAGACGTCTACGCCCGCGGCCTCCAGCACGTGGTTCAGGCCGAGCTCCTCGGAGACCATGGACTTGCTCTTGGTGGCGATGCGCACCCCGCGGCTGCGGGCCAGCTGGGCCACGATGGCGTTGGCCTGGGCGGCGTCCCTGGCGAAGTGCATCTGGCCGCCGGCGTGGGTGACCCGCTGGTGCAGCAGCTCCAGGTAGTAGTCCAGGTG
>JBGPJN010000302.1:0-3234 GCA_041485445.1 Dehalococcoidia bacterium | reverse complement strand
GCTGCTTGCGCTCGCCTGTGCCTGCGGCGGATCGTCGGGCCGGAAGCGCGTTCAGGTACGCATCGGCTCGCTTGTGATCAACGCTGAGGTAGCGGATACCGTGGATGAGCGGGGGCAAGGGCTGAGCGGGCGCGCGTCGCTTCCTCAGCACGACGGTATGCTCTTCGTCTTCGACGAAGTAGGTCAGCCCGGCTATTGGATGAAGGACATGCGGTTCGCCCTGGACCTGGTGTGGGTCAGCAGTCAGTGCGCCGTGGTGGACGTGACTCTGGGCGCCCCACCGCCGGCGCCGGGCCAGGCCCTGGCGGACCTGCCGGTGTACACGCCGGCATCGCCAGCGCAGTACGTGCTGGAGATTAACGCAGGGGAGGCCGCCCGGGCGGGCATCACGCCGGGGAAGCGGCTGACGCTGGCCGGGAACCTGGCCGGCCAGTACGGGTGCTGACGCGCGTTTAAGGACCGCTGACAAAATAACCTCTCCCTCTCCCTTGATGGGAGAGGGTTGGGGTGAGGGTGAACCTACCCCTCACCTCTATCCTCTCCCACAAGGGGAGAGGAGGACTCATTGGCATCAGGAGGCCATCACCACATGAAGGTCTACTACTTCAGCGAGTTCCCCTACCACGAGTACCCCGACGAGGAGGGGGAGAAGTACCCTTCCCTGCGGCTGACCTTCCCCAACACCTACTTCAAGCCCGACCTGGCCCACGGGCTGTTCAAGCGCTACTTTGACGAATGCCAGTACGTGGACGAGCTGGGCTACGACGGCGTGATGGTCAACGAGCACCACAACACGCCGTCGTGCATGAACTCCTCCTGCAACCTGACCGCGGCGGTGCTGGCCCGCATCACCCAGCAGGCCCGAATTTTGCTCCTGGGCAACATCCTGCCCATCCACGACAACCCCGTGCGCTTGGCCGAGGAGATCGCCATGATCGACGTGATCTCCGGCGGCCGGGTCATCTCCGGGTTTGTGCGGGGCACCGGCGTGGAGACCATCGCCACCAACGGCAACCCCCTGCACAACCGGGAGCGGTTTGAGGAGTGCCACGACCTGGTGATCAAGACCTGGACCACTCCAGGCCCCTTCCGCTGGGAGAGCAAGCACTACAACTTTCGGGTGGTGAACCCCTGGATTGTGCCCATCCAGAAGCCCCATCCGCCCATCTGGGTGCCGGGCACCGCCAGCCCGGAGACCGCCCAGTGGGCAGGCCGCCACGGCTACACCTACGTGGCCTTCCTCACGCCCCTGGACGTGACCGAGGACCTGTTCCAGATCTACCGCACCGCCGCCGCCGAGACGGCCAACGAGCCGGCGCCCGGCAACTTCGGTTACTTGCTGTGTTGCTACGTGGCCGAGACCCAGGAGAAGGCCGACGAGCAGGCCCGCCACTTCATGTGGCGCATGGGCACCACCACCCGCGGGCCGCGGGAGTACATGAACCCGGTGGGCTACCGCTCCCAGGCCGGCGAGCAGGTGGTGGCCCGGCGCAACGCCCGCCCGCTCATACGGCAGAGCTTTGAGGAGCTGAAGGAGAACCACCACATCGTCTGCGGCACGCCGGACACGGTGCTGCGGCAGCTGGAGTACCTGCACGGCCGGCTGAACATGGGGCATCTGATCTTCTACGGCCAGGAGTCGCGCATGTCCCACGAGGCCACCATGAGCAACATCGGCCTCTTCGGCAAGGAGGTGCTGCCGGTGATAAAGGACTGGTAGCCCACGGACCGAGGCCTCCCCGGAGCAGCGCCTTAGGCGCCGGTGTTGAGCGCCCTGGAGTTTAGCGCGGCGGAGACCGCACCGGAGGGAGTAGATGCAGGAGAGGGTGCGATAGTGTTCGCTCAGCGCCTTGCTAAAGCTCAGAGTAGGGCATCAGAAAGCACAGCCGACCGGCGAGTCTGGCAAGATTCGCCATGGTCCCCGCGACAACCGGCCAATAGCGCGCCCAGAACCGCTCCTCGCGGCCCAGAGTCAGCGCCCGGCGTGTCATGGGACTTCAGCAAGACGCCGGTGGTCCCGCCTGGACGGGCTGAAGCGCCTTCCCCAGGCAATGGGCCGGGGGGAATACGGTCCTTCGTTAGGGACCACCGGCACTCTTTTTCCGCCACCATACGCCGGCCCGCCGTGGCGTCCCAAAGCGACTCCATGGTAGCCCAGGAGCCGGACCCCACAACGGAACTTGAGGCGCCGGAAGCTCAGGTTGAGGTCCCGGCACCGGGGACCGCGACTCCCGTGCCGGCGGAGGGGGAGGGCGTCTATTTTCCGGCCGCTCTGTTTCCAGCCATCGCCCTACCGGCACAGGCGGACAAAATCGTAAGCGCTTTTGGGTATAAAAGCAGCATCGACAAAAAGGGCCCCCCACCTGACCCGGGTGAGTTCGGAACGACGCGGCCGGTTTATGAATTTGAAAGACCAGGGCCGTCAGCGACCCAAGCGGCGGGTGCCTTCAATGTGACAGGCACGATCGTTGCCAATATCACGTATCAGGTTGCGGGTGGTAACAGAACCGACATAGCATCTGATGCCGACTCCGACATTACGCAAGCCAACTATCCCACCGTCGTCAGCGATCTGACGCCCTCGCCTGTAGCCGTAAACACACGCGGCCTGTCGCTTTTCAAGAATCAGCCGCCGCGCTCCCAATTCTGGGCTGAAGATCTCACCATCAAACATGAAGGTTTCCATGCTGACGAGGACGTTAAGTTTGGCCAAGATGGCGTCACCGTAGCCCAGAATTGGCTCAATAGCAAGACCGCACAAAGCTACGACGACGTGGGAAACTTGTTGAATGGGGTCACGCCGAGGGTTGTCAGCACGGTGGACGCGGCAATGGCTCTTCCGGGCCGGGAAATACGCGCGTATGCCGATGGCGCTCCAGACTACCTAGCCCGCGCGCAGGCGGTCAAGAGCAAGGGAGACGCCAAGGGATATGTCCCCCAGCCCCCTGCCCCTCCGGCGCCAAGTCCTGGGGGGGCTCCCAAAAGTCGTGTCGTAACCCTTCACTGGGCATTTAGGTGATGCCGGCAATCATGGGCTGGTGAGCGGCCACGGCCCAAAGTGCCGCACCAGCCCGGCGGCAAACTCCTGGGGGGTGAAGCTATACTCCTGAGTGCCGTACTTCTGGATGACGTAATGGGCGCACAGCGCGCCCATGCGGGCGGCCCGGCCCAGGGGGTAGCCGTGCACCAGGCCCTTGATCAGCCCGCCTCGGAAGGCGTCGCCGGCGCCGGTGG
>JBGPJN010000301.1:0-3245 GCA_041485445.1 Dehalococcoidia bacterium | reverse complement strand
TATCTGGGGGACACCCCCAGACCCCCGGCGAGGGGTTTCACCCCTCTGCACACCCCTCGGTCGCCAAACCTGCTACGTCCGGTACAAGCTGCGCAGGGGTCAGCAACCCTGCACCTCCCCCACCCAGTCTGAACAGTTACATCTGCTCATCCAACTTCACTATCTGGAATCGCAACAGGAAGCGCTCCAGCGCCCGAAGCTCCGCCCTGTTGCGGCAGCCAACAATTAGCTCCATATGGGTGATCACGCTTGCCGCCAGCGCCGGGCGCTCCTCGATCTGGCTTAGGCACTCTATGGCGTCGCCACTTCCACGTCCGGCATCGATCAACACGTCTGTGTCTACGACCACCAGATCAGGCACGAGACTTCATCCATTCACGCTCACGCACATTCCGGACCCATGCACTGCTGTCTTGCATGTCCTCTCGGTCGTGCCATATTCCGATGAAAGTGTCCTCGGCCAAGCCAGCCGTGGGGAGCTTCTTGATAGGGCGAGACCGGCGATGGCGCGCCCGCAAAAAGGCAATGAAGTCCCCCACCTGACGCTGCGCCTCAGGTGGTAGCCCAGAAAATTCAAGCCAGACGCTTTCCTGATCCACAGCCTACCCCGCGCCCGCCCCCAGTTTCATCAGCAGCGGCTTGGTGTTGACGATGTGCCGCTGCAAACCTAGCTCCCTGGGGCTGATGCCCATGGCTAGCCCGATGATCTGGGGCAGGTGCAGGATGGGCAGGCCAATGGGCCGGTGGGCCTGGGAAGCGGCCTTGGGCTGGTAGCCGTCCAGATTCAGATGGCACAGGGGGCAGGGGGTGACCATGGCGTCGGCCCCCAGGTCCTTGGCCTCGGACGTGTGCTTGCCCACCATGGCCATGGAGTTCTTCTCGTTGATGGTCAGGATGGGGAAGCCGCAGCAGCGGGTCTTGCCCTCAAAGTCCACCACGGTGGCCCCCAGGGCGGCGATGAGGGTTTCCAGGGAGGTCTGGCGCTCCGGGTGCTCCTGAATCCCCAGGGACTCCGTGGGCCGCACGATGTAGCAGCCGTAGAAGGGCGCCAGGCGCAGGCCGGCCAGGGGCCTGGTTATCAGGGGCATCAGTTTGTCCAGGCCGTAGTCCTCGATGAGAATCCACAGCAGATGCTTGGGCTGGACGCCGCCCTTGTAGTCCAGGCCCTCCTCGGCCAGATGGGAGTTAATCTGGGCAAGATAGGCCGGGTCGGACTTCATGCGGTGGTTGGCCTGGCTCATCACCCCCTGGCAGGTGCTGCAGATGGTCATCAAGCCCAGGCCCTTCTTCTCGGCCATGGCCAGGGTGCGGGCGTTCAACGTGTCGCCAAACAGCTGGTTCTTCTCCTGCATCACCCCCGCGCCGCAGCAGGCGGCGGCGGGCAGCTCCTCCAGCTCAATGCCCAACCGCCGGCAGATGAGCTTGGCCGCCGGGTACAGCTCCGGGCAACCGCCGCGGGAAACACAACCGGGGTAGAATGCGTACTTCAAACTTGGCCTCCGGGTTTATGTGCGCTCATCCTTCGACAAGCTCAGGACGAGCGGATGTCTTGGCCCGCTCATGGTGAGCCGGTCGAACCACGAGCGGGCACTTAGTCACTTTTCCGGCTGGGGCTCGTCCAGCTTGCGATGCAGCTTGCGGACAATCTCCACGTTCTGGATGTTCTTGTGCACCAGGGGCGGCAGCTTGCCGTGGGTGAGGGCGCGGAAACCCACCGGCATGAAGCCCAGCAGCGCCGGAATGTTGGTCATGCCCACGGTCTTGACGGGCAGCTGCAACTCGTCCAGGGAGCCGGTGTGTCCCACCGATTCGGTGAACGCCTCAGTGTGGCGGGCGCCGTTGTTGTCGGTGAAGCCGGCCTTGATGGCCTGGTCGCGCAGGGCCATGATGCGGTCCATGGGCGCCACGCCCTTGGGACATGCTTGCACACACTCATAGCAGCGGGTGCAGTCCCACATACCGCCGTACTCGCTCAGCTTGCGCAGCCGCTCCTTGGACACGCCCTGGGCGTCGCCGTCCCGGGGGTCGGCGGTGAACCGGTAGGCCTTGGCCAGGGCCGCCGGGCCCAGGAAGTTGGGGTCCACCTCCAGCACCGTGCAGTCGGAGACACAGGCGCCGCACATGATGCAGGCGGTGACCCCCGACAGGTGCATCATCGCCTCGTTGGGCACCACGTACTCCGCCTCGGGCTCCGGCCCCTGGGGCTTGAGGAACGGCTCCACCTGCTCAATTTTGCGCCAGAACAGGTCGAAGTTCACCACCAGGTCCTTGACCACAGGCATAATCCCCGCCGGCTCCACCCGGATCACGCCATCCTGGTCCATGGACGCGCTGGCCTTGGTCTTGCAGGCCAGGGCGGCGTGGCCATTGATGCGCATGGCGCAGGAGCCGCAGATGGCGCTGCGACAGGAGCAGCGCAGGCTCAGGGTCCCGTCCACCGACTCGCGGATGTGGATCAGGGTGTCCAGCACCGTGGCGTTTTCCTCAATGGAGATGGGAAAGTCCTGCCAATAGGGCTGGCGAGGCTCCGCCTCGGGGTTGAACCGCTTGACTCTTACTGTCAGGTTCATCGGTTAATACTTACGCTCCTCTGGCGTCCACTTGGTGATGGTCACCGGCGAGTGGGAGATTTCTGGCCCCACCTCGCCCTTGGTCGCCACGATGTGCTTCAGCCAGTTTTCGTCGTCGCGCTTGGGATAGTCGGTGCGGAAGTGGGCGCCCCGGCTGTCCTTGCGCTCCAGCGCGCTGACGGCGATGGTCTCGGCGCAGTCCAGCATGAACCCCAGCTCCAGGGCAAATATCAGGTCGGTGTTGAACACCCTGCCCTTGTTGTCCACGGGCAGCCCGGCGTAGCGGGCCTTCAGCTCCTGCAACTCCTGAACCGTCTCCTCCATGCCCGCCTGATGGCGGAACACCGCCAGGTTGCGGTTCATGGACTCGCCCATGGCCAGCCGGACGCTGGCCACCCGGTCGCCGTTCTGGGGCCGGTTCAGCATGGCCTGGATGCGTTGCTCCTCCCGCTTCACCGCAGCGGCGGCGTCGAAGTTCACAAACCCCAGCTCTCCCGACGCGGCGGCGGCGTGGCTGCCCGACCGCTCGCCGAACACGATGGTGTCCAGCAGGGAGTTGGCGCCCAGGCGGTTGCCGCCGTGGACGCTGACGCAGGCGCACTCGCCGGCGGCATAGACGCCGGACAGGTTGGTCAGGCCGTTGACGTCGGTCTTGATGCCGCCCATCATGTAATG
>JBGPJN010000300.1:0-3269 GCA_041485445.1 Dehalococcoidia bacterium | reverse complement strand
TATTGGTGAACAACTCGCGGCAGCGGGTGGAGGTGAAGCCCGGCCTGCAGGCGGTGGCCCCGGCGGGCAGCCTCATGGTATCCGGCACCGGCGCGGAGGGGTACTACGTCTACGACGAGGCGGGGAAGGAGCAGCTGGTGGGGTACCGGCGGACCAACTCGGCCACCGAGCTCTTCCCTGGGATCTACACGGTATTGGTGAACAACTCGCGGCAGCGGGTGGAGGTGAAGCCCGGCCTGCAGGCGGTGGCCCCGGCGGGCAGCCTCATGGTATCCGGCACCGGCGCGGAGGGGTACTACGTTTACGACGAGGCGGGGAAGGAACAGCTTGTCGGGTACCGGCGGACCAACTCGGCCACCGAGCTCTTCCCTGGGACGTACGTTGTCAAGGTGGGGGAACGGAGCTTTACGGTGTCGGTTAAGGTGAGTGAGCAAGCAACGGTTGGTCCATAGGCGCCGAGGCAAAGCGGCCTGCGTCAGTTGCCGCGGGTCAACATGGGAACTCCTGGACCATTTAGCAAGCGGCCCTTTTCGGGCAACGTCTCCCGTCTCCGTTGAGGGAGACGGAATTCCGGGACAAGTACTGGCCCAATGCCTCTGATCGAACAGAGCCCCCTCTGGATTCTGCCAGCAGTCCCGCTGGCCTTGCTCATGACGCACGCCATGATGCTCTCCATCATGAGCTTCCTGGCCAAGCCGCCGCTCCCGAACCGCAAGCCCGTGACCGGAGATAAGCTAAAAAGACGCCTGTCGTCGCTCAATGCCGCCGGAGGGAAGTTCAGGCTGTCCCCGGCCCGGGCCCACGACTACAACGTCGAGTGGGACATCGTGGAGCCGTCCTGGTATGACCGGTACGCAGCAGTGTGGTACAGCGACATGTACCGGTTGCGCCTGCTTGTGGACGAGGCCCGTCACGAGGTGCGCACATATGAGTCCATCAGCTCTTTTTACTTCATGTGGGGCTTTGCCGGCTGGAGCCTGCTCATCCTCGGGGGAGTGACGTTCATAGCGGGGCCGCTGGACCTCTCACGCTGGCGCGGCAAGGCCTACGGCATGACCAGGGTGTTCCCGCCGAAGGTCGGCGAAGTTCGCAAGTTCGACCTCGACACGAAGGAGGCCAGGAGGGCCATCGAGAAGGTCATCCGCAGCTCCGGCTGGTCAGTACGACCCGTGGTGCTGTGGTTCGAAGTCAAGCGCTCTGCGCTGACTGTGGGCAGGGCGTTGTTGCCGCCGCCGCTGCGCTGGTGGCCGGCGAAGCGTCTGTGGCTGACGCTGCACCCGGCCAGTTACCTGGCGACCGTCGGCTGGCTACTGTTTGTGGCCGGCGGGTATGACCTCGGCGCCATCGTGTTCGTACTTGTGTTCACGGCGGTGTGGTTCGGATTTTGGGGGCTGTTCCTCTGGGCGCTGATCGCCGGGTTAAAGCCCAGACGGCGTAAGGCCCGCCGCCGGCAGAGGCGGTACGAGTCTACTTCCGGCGGCGGCACGCCCCACGGTGAATAGGGGACACTCCGGTTTAGCGCAGGCGACATGACATATGACCCAAACCGGAACGCAAAGGTAATCATCCCCCTGGCGATCGCTGCGTGGATTGGAGGCATCCTGGTCTTCCGGGACGGCGTGCCTGCCGTGTTCGAGGTAGCCTTCGTGGTTGCCTTCGCAGTTACCATTCCGGTGGCGGTCTTCTACCTCATCGGTGAGGCCGGCTGGCGTCTCCTTGCCAAGCGCTATCGCGAGTCCGTCCCGTTCCGCGGCGACTGGCAGATGTGCCCGACGGGACAGATGGCGCTGGTCAGTGTGCATCATCCGGACTTCCACAGAGTGAAGATGAGGTTCGTAGGGGGAAGCCTGCGGGTCGCTACCACCGCAGAGGCGCTCCACCTCACCACCATGTTTTCAGGGCTTCCGGTCCTGCGTTGGTTCTTTCCCAGCCTGCGGATTCCCTGGGAGGCCGTGTCAAAGGCCAGTGCGTTCGAAGCTCCGGGCTGGTTCACGCCGCTGCGCGAGCCGGGCACCCTGCTGCAGGTCGCTTACGATCCCAACTACACCGGCAAGTTCATCGAGATGGAGGTCGGCCAGCCGCCGGTCTTCATCCAGCTGCCGGCGGCCATCCTCGGCGAAGGGGCTTCGCGTCTGGGAATCGCGCCATGAACACGACGTGAATGACCTGCGGCCTATGCTGGACTACAAGACTGCTACTGGCGCCGCCGCCCCGTCGGCCTGTGCCCCCTGGGGGCGAGGCGCCATGAAGGTGTGCTGGTTGCGCAGGACCTCGGCGCCGTCCTCATCCACCGCCAAGGTCTCCACCACCAGCCACCGGCGGCCCCGCCGCTGGTACTTCTCCAGCACCCAGCCGGCGACCTGGACCCGCTTGAGCAGCTTCGGGGGGCGCAGGTAGTGGTCCTGGTGCTTGGCGCTGATTATCGGGATGCGCCCGTGCTTGCGCACCAGCACCTCGGCATACTCCTTGGCGGCGATGCTGGGGAAACACGCCTGGGGGAACTCCACGGCGTCGCGGAAGAGCTGCAGCTGCTCCGGGGTGATGGCGTACTCCAGATGGCCCAGCTGCCCGCCGACCTCCAGGAGCTGGTACGGGTCGCTGATCTGTGGGTTGGCGGTCATGTCCATTTATAGCTCTGGCGCATTGCCCACCGAGTATACGGCATGGCACGGCGGGCAACCAAGCGGTGCAGCCCAGTCCCAGGGGTTTGGTATACTTGAGCCAATAAAGAGGTGTACTTGTCCAATCTGGGTCAGGAGGTGTAAAGCCAATGACTGACTTAGAGCTATGGCTGGCCCGCAGAGCGGAAGAAGACGCGAGACTTTATGAACGCTATGGCAAGCACTTGGAGAAGGCTCACAAGGGGGAGTTTGTAGCCATAGGTTCTGACGGCCAGACCATCCTGGGGAGCGACGACAACGAGGTGTTCCAGAGTGCGATAGAGGCCTTTGGCAGTGGGAACTTTGGCCTATTTCGGATCGGCTACCCTGCCCTAGAAAAATGGCGCAGCCACACGAAGTAGTCAGCACCAGCTACGCTCAGCATGGGATTCAGCAGCCAAGCCGACAAAGTAGATAGGCAGTATGCCGAAGTTTGTGTATTGGCACGAACGGGTTGAGGTGCGGAAACCTGGAGAACGCCTTGACCTTTATCCGAGCCATCGCCTCGGCGCCTATTTGGAAAAAATGGGTGAAGGCGGCTGGGAGCTGGTGGACCTGACACCGCACTGGATTTGGACGTCGCGTCCTGCAGGCAACAGCACAGTTTCG
>JBGPJN010000299.1:0-3293 GCA_041485445.1 Dehalococcoidia bacterium | reverse complement strand
GGTTTACCTTCTTGAAAGGTTGGATTGAGCGCAACAGAAGCCCTCGGCCAACCTATACCAAAGCCAAGGTGGAATCTACATTGCCCCCTATGCACCCTCTGCGGGTTTCACTTTGGTATTAGTTTACGCATTCTCTTCATTCTCAGCTGGAGACCGACTTCAGGCGAGTAACTCCCGTATCGGCATTTAGGGTTGCCGGTCGGGTAATGGACGCAACGCGGGGGGAGGTCCCGGCCACCGGGCAGTGGGTCTAAATCGGTGGTGGCCGGCTTACCACTCTTACCACTATAGAAGGAGGTTGCCATGGGCGATGTTGACTTGACCACCACGTACTCCGTGGCCGAATTCATGGCCGATGTCAAGGCCATTCTGGCGGCTAAGGGCGCCACCGAGGCGGGGTTGCGGGAGATCGGCCAGAAGATGCAGGAGCTGAGCAAGCGGGACGACCTCTTTGAGCTTGGACAATACCGGCCCGCCACGTCAGGGGGCAACACCATGGGAGGCTACCGCCTCCACGCCGAGCCAAACGATACCCTGGTGCTGTCGGTGTCCCAGTTCTCCGACGAACACCCCACGCCGGTTCATACCCACAACACCTGGGGCGTAATCTGCGGCTATGCCGGACGTGACCATTACGTGCAGTATGACCGGGTGGACGACAGCTCCCAGGAGGGCTATGCCCAGCTGCAAGAGGTCATCAACCGGGTAATCACCCGGGGCGATGCGGTTTGGTGGCGGGAATACCCCCACGACATCCACCAGCAGCAGGCCCTGGACGACGACCCTTCCTGGGAAATCATCCTGATGGGCAAGTCCACCAGAGGCATCGAGCGGCTCCACTTTGACCCGGCCAACCACCAGGTACGCAAGGTCCCGCCCCGCCGCCAGGTAAACACGTAGAGGGAGACCCGCCCCTGACCTAAACTGGCTTCCTCGGTAAGCAGAGACAGAAGGAGGCAACCCATGGCCGAAATCAAGTTGGACAAGAGCAAAACCGTGCTGCTGATGGCGGATTTCTCCGCCAGCAACATGGCCCAGAACCCCATCGTTAAAGAGCGCCACACCTTCCAGCGGGCCGCAGAGGTGTTGGAGGCGGCCAGGAATGCCGGGCTGTTCGTCACCTACTGCATTTCCCATTTCAGGCCCGGCTATCCTGAGGTCCCCGCCCACAACAACCCGCGGAGCGCCATGCGGGCCTCGGGAGAAGTGCTTCCGGCGGACCCTGCGATGCTGATACACCCCTCGGTTAAGCCCAGGGAGGGCGAGCCGGTCATCGCCAAGCACCGCACCAGCGCCTTTTCCGGCAGCTCCTTTGACACCATCCTGCGATCCCAGGGCATTGATACCATCATACTGATGGGACATGCCACCTCCGGAGTGATCCTGTCCACGGTGCGCTTGGCCGCCGACCTGGATTACCATTTGATCGTTGTGGAGGACGGGTGCGCCGACCGGGACACGGAGGTACACAAAGTCCTGATGGAGAAAGTGTTTCCCCGGCAGGGCACCGTGGTCAGCTCCCAAGAGATGGTGGCGGCGCTGTCGGCGCTGCGAGCACCGGGCGCCGGCCGGCCCCGCCGGTGACCTTCCCCAGTTAGAGATACAGCAGGCAATGGCGAGAATTCCTCCCTGACACCCAGAGAGAGGAGCTTCCAAAAATGGGAGGAGATAAGCGCCATTGCCGCCCGTTGTAACCACCACCGCCTGCAGCGAGTTCAGAGGGCCGATAGCATGTGCAGTGGAGACACCCTGGAGATTCAAGAGGAGGGGGACCTATGCCCAGAGCTAAGGTGAACGGCGCCGAGATATATTATGAGGAGGCCGGCAGCGGACCGCCCCTGATCATTTCTGCAGGTGGTCTTCAAGGGGTTCTCAGTAGCTATGCGTCGGTCTTGGTACAACTGTCCCACGAGCACCGCGTCATTGCCTATGACCGGCGCTTCGGCGGCCAATCCAGCAGCCCCATGGTGGTGCAGACCTGGGATATGGTGTGCCGGGATGTAGTAGGTCTCATGGACGCCCTGGGCATCGAGCAGGCTTACCTGGGTGGTGGATCCTTCGGCGCCGCCATCTCCCTGGGGTGCGCGGTGCGTTACCCCGACCGGGTCCGAGCCATATTCCCTTCCAATATCGCCGGCGGGGTGATCTGCAACTCCTACCTGGCGATGAAGCTGTTCAAGGCCTTGGACCTGGCCCTCAACCAGGGTATCAATGCCGTGGTGGATGCTTGGGACCCCGATGACCGGTTTGCGCCCTTTGTCCCGGAGCGGGCGACCTACGATCCAGAGTACCGGAAAATCCTGGAAGCGATGGTTCCCCAGGACTTTGGCCAAGTCATGCGGGACACCATCTACGCCCTCTTCGACGGCCCCTATGTGAGCCTGGGCATGACCAAGGAGATGCTCAAGAGCGTTCGGGCGCCAACCCTGGTCATGCCGGGAAACAACGACATACATCCGCGGGGCGTGGCCCAGCAGCTGCACCGTCTGATACCCAACTCCCAATGGGGGGAGGTCCCGCCCCACTCCGAGGCGCCAGAAACGTATGTCTGCCGCGTCCTTCAGTTCCTGGCTCAGGTGGAAGCCCGCGATCAGTGACTTCGCCACCCCGTTATCAAGCGCTGGGGTCAATTGCGATTGCGGGAACACTCTTGAGAGGAGAGTGGTAAACGCCAGGTGTCCATCCATGAGTACAACCCAGGGATAGTCTGCAGGCGGGTGACGTCGTGAAGAAGGAAATGATTCCGTTCAATTGGTACGCCAGAGCCAAGGAGCGTATTGAGCGCTTTCTGCCTGGCCTCGACCAGGAGCTCCAGGTTGACGTGGACACTGATGTCATTACCCCCCACAACGGGAGCGCGGAGTACACAACATTTCTGCTTACCTTCTGGCATCCATCAAATCAGAAGCTCCGCTGGAATATGGAAATTCGGATGGACGAGGTGTACATGGAGCACGAATTGGAAGCGGCCGTCAGGAAGATTTACTTCGCACGAATTGAGTAGTTGGGGGTGGGAAGGTCCAGAACATGGGAATACCGCCCAGGAGAGAGTGGCGCTCCCAGAATCGTGGCTTTGTTTCACGATAGGAGAAACGCCTATGGAACCCCAAACCCTGACCTTCACTTTGGAAAAAGAAACCAAAAGCACCAGCCGCTACCAGGAAGATACTGACGGCAAGCCCCCGGCGGTGGGGGCCTTGTACCTCCAGAAGTGGTTGCTGGGGAAGGAGCCGCCGAAAACGCTGAGCGTCACCATCCAGGACGGCAAGCCGTGACCACCAGGGTACAGCCTG
>JBGPJN010000298.1:0-3294 GCA_041485445.1 Dehalococcoidia bacterium | reverse complement strand
CCCCACTCCCAGCCCCACGCCTTCCGCCAGCAGCCGCGCCGCCAGGTGGGGCGCCACCTGGTCCAGCGGCACCATGGTAGCCGCAGCCTCCCGGCGTCCCTTCACCTCTACCGAGCTGCTGCGCAGGTTGCGCGGGCTGACCACCAGGCGCACCGGCATCCCCAGCAGGTCGGCGTCGTTGAGCTTGACGCCGGCGGTGGGCTCGGGGCGGTCGTCGTAGAGCGTCTCGATGCCCGCCGCCCACAGGTCTTTGTATAGCTGATCGGCGGTCCCGGCCACGGCGGCGTCGCTGAGGTTCAGGCCCACCAGGTGGACCTGGTAGGGGGCAATGGGCGCCGGAAAGACCATGCCCTTGTCGTCGTGGTTCTGCTCGATGGCCGCCGCCAGCAGCCGGCCAACGCCGATGCCGTAGCACCCCATGATGATGGGCCGCTGTTGCCCCTCCCGGTCCAGGTGCAGCGCCCCCAAAGTCTCGGTGAAGAAGGTGCCCAGCTTGAAGATGTGGCCCACCTCCACGCCTCGGGTGGACTCCAGAGTTCGGTCGCAGCGGGGGCACCCGTGGCCCGGCTGGGCCAGGGCGATGTCCGCCAGCAGGTCCACCTGGAAGTCCCGGGGGTAGTTGGCCCCTGCAAAGTGGGTGTCCGGCTTGTTGGCCCCCGCCACAAAGTTGCTGCCACTTTCGATGGATAAGTCTCCCAGCCGCTTGACTCCTGACACCCCGATGGGCGAGGCGTACCCCGGCACCAGCCCGGCGGCCTTCAGCTCTTCATCGGAGGCCAGGCGCAGGGCGCGGCAGTGCAGGGCGTTCTTCAGCTTGACCTCGTTGACCTCCAGGTCGCCCCGGAGCGTGACGAAGGCCAGCTCGCCATCCGCCGAGTAAAGCACCGCCTTGAGGGTTCGGGCTTGGGGGATGCCCAGGAACTCTGCCAGCGAGGCGATGGTCTTGATGCCGGGGGTCTTCACCTCTTGCAGCGGCTGCTCCGGCTCACTAGGCAAGTCCGGGTAGCGGCCGGCGGCCTTCTCTGCGTTGGCGGTATAGCCGCAGCCGGGGCAGGTGATGACCGTGTCCTCGCCCGTGGGCGTGGGCAGGATGAACTCGTGGGAGTCCTTGCCGCCGATGGCCCCGCTGTCGGCCTCGGCCATCAGCGCCGGCAGGCTGCACCGCCGGTAGATGTTGCGGTAGGCCTGGGCCATGGCATGGTAGCTCTCGTCCAGGCTGGCCTCGTCGGCGTGGAAGCTGTAGGCGTCCTTCATGGTGAATTCCCGCACCCGCACCAGACCGGCCCGGGGCCGCAGCTCATCCCGGAACTTGGTCTGCATCTGGTACAGGATCACCGGCAGGTCGCGATAGCTCTGCACGTTGGCCCGGACGATGCTGGTGATGACCTCCTCGTGGGTGGGAGCCAGCACCAGGGCCCGGCCCCGGCGGTCCTGGAGGGAGAACAGGTTGTCCCCGAAGGCGGCGCGGCGGTTGGTCTGCTCCCACAGCTCCATGGGCTGGAGCGCGGGCATCATCAGCTCCTGTCCGCCGGCGGCGTTCATCTCCTCGCGAATGATGTTCTCAATCTTGCGCAAGGAGCGCCAGGCCAGGGGGAGGTAGGCGTAGACGCCGGCGGCCACCTGATAGATCATCCCGCCCCGCAGCATCAGCCGGTGGGCGGCAGTCTCGGCCTCGGGCGGGTCGGCGCGCAGGGTCTTGGACACCAGGCGAGTGAACTTCATGCCAGCGCCACCATCAGGCCTCGGCCTTCTCCACCTCTTCCATCAGGGCGATGAGCATGTCGGCGGCGGGCACCACCCGCACCTTCTGCCCTTTGCGGAAGATGATGGCGCGGCCGGCGCCGGCGGCGATGCCCACGTCGGCGTCCTTGGCCTCCCCGGGGCCGTTGACCTCGCAACCCATCACCGCCACCTTGATCTTCTTGTTGCTCTTCTTCAACAGGGCGTCCACATCGTTGGCCAGGCGCACCACGTCCACGTCGGCCCGGCCGCAGCTGGGGCAGGCCACCAGGGTGGCGCCCTTGCTGCGCAGGTTCAGCGACTTGAGAATCTCGTAGCCGGCGATGACCTCCTCCTTGGAGTCGCCGCTGAGGGAGACCCGGATGGTGTCGCCGATGCCCTCGTACAGCAAGACGCCCAGCCCCACGGCGGTGCGGATGGAGCCCGCCTGCACCGTGCCAGCCTCGGTGATGCCCAGGTGCAGCGGGTAGGGCACCATCTGGGCCAGCCGACGGTACGCCTCCACGGTGGTGGGCACGTCAAAGGCCTTCATTGAAATTTTGATATTGTCGAAGTTCTGGTCTTCCAGCAGGCTGATCTCCCACAGGGCGGTGGCCACCATGTGGTCCACCACGCTGTACTCGCCCGCCTTGACCTCGCCGGCCTTGGGCAGCCGGTTCACCAGGTCCATGTGCCGGGAGAACCCCCGGGTCCGGCCGATGCCGCCCACCGGGGGCAGGCTGCCAAAGTTGACGCCGATGCGGATGGGGATGCCCCGGACCTTGGCCGACTGCACCACCTGCCGCACCTGGGCCTCGTCCCGCAGATTGCCGGGGTTGAGCCGCAGGCAGTCCACGCCGCCCTGGGCGCACTCCAGGGCCAGCTGGTAGTGGAAGTGGATGTCGGCGATGAGGGGGATGTGGATCTGCTTCTTGATCTCCCCCATGGCCTTGGCGGCTGCCATGTCGGGCACGGCGCAGCGGATGATCTCGCAGCCCGCCTCCTCCAGCTCGTGGATCTGGCGGACCGTGGCGGCCACGTCGCGGGTATCGGTCTTGGTCATGGACTGGACGGTGATGTCGGCCCCGCCGCCCACCTTGACCCCGCCGACATTAACCGCTCTGGTTACCCGGCGCTTATTCATGGAGTGCACTCCTGCCAATGGATGGGGCCAAGCCAAGGCGCAATACTAACCAAATCTGCGACGGCACCGCCTGAGCGCCGGGCGCCTAGTTAATGGTTAGCGGTGTAGATGTTACACGAAAGGGGATGGGGATGCCAGCGGAGCGGAAAGATATTAGCCAGATTGCAGTCTCAATTGTTGAAAAGGCTACGGGAGACAAATTGCGACCCAAACCAACAGAAGGAGAACCACAAGGCTAATAACTAGTCCGCACCCTAGATTGGCCAGGTTTTTACAGACAGGTCAGCTATTTTCTTCTGTCTGTTTGCTATGCCTGCAGGAGTCCAATCCTCAAGCTCTGCTATCTGGCTGGTGAGGATGGAAGGAGACTGAGCATAGACCTTTTTCTTTGTGACAAAATCGCCGCTCTTTAGGTCAGAGTTTTTGCTCGT
>JBGPJN010000297.1:0-3306 GCA_041485445.1 Dehalococcoidia bacterium | reverse complement strand
GGAGAGGGACGAATGACCAGACTTGCTTGTGAAGGCGTCCTGTCCCCCCTTACGAAGGGGGGACTACAGGGGGGTCGTCCCCCGCCACGCCGCGCGGCGCAGGGGGCGGACCACCCCCTCTGTGTCTCCCCCTTGGTATGGGGGAGAGGGACGAATGACCAGACTTGCTTGTGAAGGCGTCCTGTCCCCCCTTACGAAGGGGGGACTACAGGGGAGTCGTCCCCCGCCACGCCGCGCGGCGCAGGGGGCAGACCACCCCCTCTGGGTCTCCCCCTTCGTAAGGGGGAGAACGCTCTCCCTCCTTAAGCAAGCGCTAGGCTGAGGGCTGGCACCGGGGGCAGTACCAGGTGGTGCGGGCGCGCACCGTCATGGAGGACACGGCGCTGCCGCAGCGGGGGCAGGGCGCGTCCTTCTCGCGGGGGATGGTCCAGGTCTCCAGGGCCGGCGGCGGGTCGGGCCACTGGGCGGCGCGGGAGCGGTCGTACTGGGCCAGGGCGCTGGACAGCGCCGCCACGATGCCGTCCCGCAGGCGGGCCAGCTCATCCCCCGACAGCCCCGAGCCTGGGCGCAGGGGGTGGATGCCCGCCAGGAAGAGGGACTCGTCGGCGTAGAGGTTGCCCATCCCTGCTACCAGCCACTGCTCCAGCAGCAGCGCCTTGATGGGGGCCTCGCGGCCCGCCAGACCCAGGGCCAGGTCCTCCACGCTGAAGCCGGGCTCCAGGGGTTCCGGCCCCAGGGGCGGCAGCGCCTCCTGAGGGTCGGCCACCAGCCACAGCTTGCCGAACTTGCGGCCGTCCAGGAAGCGCAGCTCCCGGCCGTCGTCCAGGGAGAAGGTGTGGCGCAGGTGCGGCGGCGCGGGCTGCTCCTGGGGATGGACCCGCAGGCGGCCCGCCATGCCCAGGTGGGCAATGAACGTTGCGCCGGTGTCCAGGGGCATGAGCAGGTATTTGCCCAGCCGCTGAATCTGCTCCACCCGGCTGCCGGGGAGCCGCTGCCGGAACTCATGCAGCGACGGTTTCTTGAGGGTGTTGGCCCAAGTTACCTCAACGCCGGTGAAGCGGCGGCCCGCCAGGCCGATTTGCACCAGGTAGCGGCGGGTGTTTTCTACCTCGGGGAGCTCAGGCATGGATGTTAGGGGCTGAAAAGCCGGAAGTTGAACTCAGGCTGGGCTTGCTGGAAGTTGCGGTCGTAAGAGAGGGCGAATTCGCTCTGCCGCTGCTCGATGCAGGCGAAGTTGGCGCAGTCTACCACACTCCAGCGGTAGTCTGGGTGGTGCTGAAAAATCTCAAGGGTTCGTTCTTCCAGTTGGGTGGCTTCAACGCGGGCGATATGCGACCACCGCGATATGGAGGACAAGGCTCGGATTGCCAAGTCGTGTCGGTTGAGACGGCAACTTAACAGGGTGAGTGTTTCATGAAGGACCCAGTTAGTAGTGCAAGTCGGCCATGCGCTCCGCACGATTGCTGACCAAGTTGACTGCGACTCTTCGTGGTGCTGATCACGGCTATAAAACAACCCGACCCAGAACGCCGTGTCAACAAATATCTCGTGAGCCATTTATTGAGTACGTCACTCGTAGATATATTTGTCGTGATTCTGGGACGCGTCTCGAATCTCCGGGTTGGGGCCGTCTTTTTGCGCCGCGTCTATCTCCCGCATGAGACGCTCGAATTCTTCCAGGGTTCCTGCTGGATAGGAATGCCGCTCATGCGGGGTTTCCCGCAATACCCGCAGTGTTTCTTCCAAGTTAAGCCCTCTGGGCGGTGCGGAGTGTGTGTGGTCCTGCCTGGCATGGCCGACACTTATCATTCCAAGATTACGCTGATGCCGCAGGAAAGCCGGAGTTGGGCGACCCCTGGCGGCGGGGGCGATTCGGCGACCCGCCGCGTGCTCTGAAGGAGGAGATTTAGGGCACACTGGCGAGCTAGTCATAAATTGAACTCGAGCGCGATGAATTTGGAAGCAATGCCGCTGGCCTGTTCTAGCACCTGACTTGGCAAACTCTCGTTGAGTTCAAGCCTGATGCAAAATGCGACGTCTAGCGAAATCTGCTTCAGGTCTGGGCTTCGCATTTCTACACGGTAAACCTCCTGGCCGTTTTGGGTTTTCACAAGAGTCAGACCCCTGACCTCGTCAAACAGCCTCTCATCAGTATCGAGTAGAGTGGGCTTGATGGGAAAGAGTCTCCGTGCCGTGCTTTCATCGTACTCAAAGCGGGCTTCGCAGGTGAATTCTGCCTCTTCTTGAAAACCTCCAAGCAGAGAAAGAACCGTTTCAACCTTGGATAAGGGCTTCACATCCGATTTTTTCTGGGGTTCTGCACTAAGGTCGTAGTGGAATCCGATTTCGTATCGCTTGGCCGCCCTTGGGGTCTGGAGATCCATGAAAGCAGTGCTGTAAACAAATGATCCATCTTGAGGCACAGCATTCCATTGCCATAGCATCGTCCGGGTTGTCGCTTTATCTGGACTTGTTTCGTTTCTGAGTCGCCTAACAATGTCGTCGGACAGCACGCAAACGGCTTGAGTTAGTAAGTGGGTGCACGAGTATTGCTGCAACTGTGGGGTAGACATATCAGTGTTGCGCATGGTTCTATATTAACCTGTTAGCCGTCGGGGATACAAACCACAGCTACACCCGCCGCACTTCCAGGGTCACTTCCATTCCCTCCACCTTCTGGGCCTCGGCGCTGGCGCCTTCGGGTGATGCCCCGGCCACCAGCTCCTCGCTGAGGGTCTCCTGCTGCACGTAGCCGGCGTGGCGGCGCATCACCCGGTCCACCTCCGTCGGCCCCTGGTAGTAGGTGACGATGCGGTCGGTGATCTCGAACCCGGCGTCCCGGCGCAGGTTCTGGATGCGGTGCACCAGCTCCCGGGCCAGGCCCTCGTCCCGCAGGTCGTCGGTGAGGGCGCTGTTCACCGCCACCAGGTAGCCGTCCTCCTGGTTCACCAGGTAGCCTTCCACGCTCCTCATGCCGGGCACCGCCGCGGCGGGCCAGCCTGGGGTGGCCGCCATCACCTTCTGGTACAGCTCGGAGCCGGTGGTGATGAGCTTGAGCTCCTTGACGTTGAGCTCCTCCAGGATCTGGGACGCCATGGGGCCAAGGGCCTCGGCCTCCTGGGGAGTTCGGGTCAGCACCGCCACGTCGGCTAGGGGCTGGCGCACCTTCAGCCCCGCCTTGGCCCTAGCGGCGCGCCCCATGCTGGCGATGCGCATGGCCAGGCGGGTGGCCTCCATGAGCGGCTGGTCCACCAGCGACTCATCGGCCACCGGGTAGCGGGCCAGGTGCACGCTGTCGGGGGCGCT
>JBGPJN010000296.1:0-3346 GCA_041485445.1 Dehalococcoidia bacterium | reverse complement strand
GGCGGTCACCACGTCCACCCGGCAGTCCCGCAGCACCACCGTGGCGGTGCCAAAGCGACGGTAGGTCAGTGAATCGCCTTGCAGCTCCTGGGCCACCTGGTGCGCCAGGGCCGGGGCGTCCCCCTCCACCACAAAGTCCAGGTCCTTGATGGGCTCGCCCAGCAGCACGTCCCGCAAGGGTCCGCCTACCATGTAAATGGGCGCGGCATCGGCCAGTGCCCGTCGCCGCAGCGCGCGCAGCACCGCCCGCCGGCCGCCGCCGACGCTGGCCAAAGTGGCGCTGAAGGGGGAGTTGACGTGCTGCAGTGCTGGCGTTGGGGGCCTCCGGTGGTGGGGGCGGAGACGCAGGCAAGGGGGGCTGACGGGCGGTATTATAGCACACGCTATCTTTGACAACCCCATCGGGCCTCGATAGAATCCAACCACGTCCTTGGGAGGCGCCGCATGACAGCACAGCAGTTCACCATCTACTTCGACTTCCGTTGACCTTTCGTGTATAACGCAGCCGTGTGGCTGTCGCAGGTCAAGCGGTCCGGAGAACGCGAGTTCCAGGTGGACTGGCAGCCCTTCTCCCTGGCCCAGGTGAACTCGGACCAGGGGGAGGAGTTCAGTTACTGGGAGCAGCCCGGCGCGAGGGACGGCACCGACCACACCCTGCTGGCCCTGCGGGCGGGGCTGGCCGCCGGCCGCCAGGGACCGGAGTGCTTTGACACCTTCTTCATGACCCTGCTCACCGCGCGGCACAAGGAGAAGCGGGACCTGATGGACCCCGCGGTGGTCCAGGGCGCGGCCCAGGCCTCGGGGCTGGACATCATGCGGTTCCGCCAGGACCTGGCCGACCCGGCGCTGCTGCGGCAGATGGGCGAGAGCCACACACGGGCGGTGGAGGAGCATGGGGTCTTCGGCGTGCCCACGGTGGTGTTCCCCAACGGCCACGCGGCCTTCCTGAAGATGTTTGTCCCGCCTCAGGCTGAATCGGTGGCCGTCTTCGATGCTCTGGTGCCGGTCATCGGCGGCATCAAGCACGTGGGGGAGATCAAGCGGCCCCAGCCGCCGTGGCCCAAGGGTGTGCGGTAGGCCCGCCGCCGTGCCAGCCAAACCATCGCTTAAGCCCTCCGAATCCCAGCCCAGCGGGGTCACGCCCGGCGCGGCGCCTGGCGCAGTTGAGATCCTGCAGCCGCTCTTGGGCGTTCAGTTTAAGGACCCGGAGTTGCTGCACCTGGCCCTGGTGCACCGCTCCTTCCTCAACGAGGCGGGCGGCGCGTCCCTGGAGTCCTACGAGCGATTGGAGTTCCTGGGCGACGCGGTGCTGGGCCTGGTTATCTCCACCGAGCTGTACCGGCGGCTGCCCCGCCTGCCCGAGGGCGACCTGACCAAGCGGCGGGCCACGCTGGTGTGCCGGGAGAGCCTGGCGTTAGTGGCCCAGCGGCTGCGGCTGGGGGAGTTCCTACTGCTGGGACGGGGCGAGGAAGCCAGCGGCGGCCGCCGGCGAGACACAATCCTGGCCGCAGTCTTCGAGTCGGTGGTGGCGGCGGTGTACCTGGACCGGGACTACGCCGCCGCCAAGCGGTTTATACTGCGGGTGATGCGCCAGGAGCTGGAGGAGCTTTCCCAGGAAGAGGACGTGCCGCCGGACAACCCCAAGTCCCGATTACAGGAGCTGCTGCAAGGGCAGGGGCGGCCCGCGCCCCACTACCGCCTGATGGCAACCGAGGGACCGGACCACAGCCCAACATTTACGGTGCAGGCGTTGGTGCTGGAGGAGGTCATCGGCCAGGGGCAAGCGGGCAAGAAGAGCGACGCCGAGCGCGCCGCCGCCCGGGACGCGCTGGGGCGGGTGGGGGTGCAAGACGAGGAGGCTACGCAATGAGCTGGGCCGATGAGGCGAGACGCACGATAGCGCAGCAAGATGAAGAAAAGATGCGAAGAGAAGCTGAACAAGGAGCAAAGTTCGCTACGGCTATCGAACAGCTACTTCCAGCCGGAGTAGAATTGCTCAACCCGGCCTCCGCGGAAGTCAACAGTGGTAAATGGCGTGGGTTAATTGACCTGGGTGAGGGCGTTCGTTTCGAATTACATGTTAAACGGGTCCCTACCAGCTCACAGTACCTTTGGGACATCTCTGTGTATGGGCCTGTGGCTCGAATCGATATATGGTACGCTTCTCACTCATCGTTTGCTGCTCCCAGAGTTCGGGAGTATGCCAATGCGCTGATTTCCGAAGTTCCTTCGTCGTCGAACAATGTCGAAATGGCGAAGCTTTTGCTCCAAGCTTGGCATAATTACGATAATAGGCGGAAGGCCTGATAGGGGGTGTCGAATGTCCCAGAGATTGAGAGCGGTTTACCGCAAAGGTGCGTTTCACCCCCGAGAGTCTTGTGATCTACCCGATGGCTCCGAGGTGGAGTTGACCGTCCAGGGGCCGTTCATTCTTCCCCCTGATGTGAAGGAGCCCAAGGAGCAGAAGAGAATCCTCCGGACGGTTATCAACAGCATGCAAGGGAACCCAATCCCTGCTGGAGCGCCCCCTTTGACGCGCGATTCGTTGCATGATCGCCGTTGATGTGATGCAGGCCGCTTGCTAGTGCCAGGAGGGCTTGGCCTCTGTTATAGTTCGAAGTTGCTGCTATGGGATTGTTTGACCAGCCGGTTCCTGGTGAGCTGCCGGTGGCAGTCTAATCGAACTACCGGGGCCTTACTCGCAAACTAAGGTGGGAGGTTTCCGTGTTCCCCCGTATTCTGAGACGTATGCGGGAGAACATTCGTACACGCCAGTACGTGATGACCCTCCACGCCGCAGAGGAAATGGATGAGGATGGTTTAACTGTCTATGATGTGGAACGCGTGATCCTCACTGGAGAGGTACAGGAGCGTCAGCGGGATAGAGTAACTGCGGAGTGGAAATACTGCGTCAGGGGGGAGGCATTTGACGGTAGTGCTGTGGAGGTAATCGCTAAGATAAGTTTAACGGGCAAACTGGTAATCATCACTGTATACACACTGTGAGGGCCTGGGAGCTAGAGATGGTATGTGATATATGTGGAAAGGATGGTGTGCGCATCCGCAAAGTTGCCAGGACCTATGGCAAAGGAAAGGACTTGCTGGTAATAGAGAATGTCCCGGTGGTGAGTTGCCCTCGTTGCGGCGATAGCTACCTGACGGCAGAGACCCTGCACGAGATTGAGCGAATTAAACTACACCGAAAGAGCCTTGCTGTTGAACGCTCGTTGGATGTAGTCAGCTTTGCATGAATGAGCCAGGAGTGTACGCTACTGGCACATCAGATTCAGGCTAAATAGTGTTCTCCCTTTTCAAACGCAACCGGGAAGAGAATAAGAAGCAGACG
>JBGPJN010000295.1:0-3351 GCA_041485445.1 Dehalococcoidia bacterium | reverse complement strand
CCCTGGATCGCCTGGCCGCTGCGCCTGTACGACTGCGCCCCGATCACCGACGGCGCCGCCTGCGTGCTGCTGGTGGCCTCGGAGCTGGCGTCCAGCTTCACCGGCAAGCCGGTGCAGGTGGCGGGCACGGGGCAGGCATCGGGACGGCCCCTGCACGACGCCGAGGAGCTGACCTCCCTGTCCGCCGCCAAGGCCGCCGCGGCCCAGGCCTACCAGATGGCCGGGGTGACGGCCAACGACATCCAGGTGGCGGAGGTGCACGACTGTTTCACCATCGCCGAGATCATCGCCACCGAGGACCTGGGCTTCTTTGCTCCTGGAGAGGGCCCCAGGGCGGTGGACGAGGGCCGCACCGCCCGCACCGGCGACAAGCCCATCAATACATCGGGGGGCCTGAAGGCCAAGGGGCACCCGGTGGGGGCCTCGGGCGTGGCGCAGGTCATTGAGGTGTTCCACCAGCTAAGGGGCGAGGCCGGCCCCCGGCAGTTGGCCAATCCCAACCTGGAAGTGGGCCTCACCCACAACGTGGGCGGCACCGGCGGCACCTGCGTGGTGCACGTGCTGCGGCGGGGGTAGGACCACCCCCTCTGTATCTCCCCCTTGGTAAAGGGGAGAAGGACGAGTGACTAGAGGCGCGGGGGAGTTGCTCCATCCCTCCCCTTGCCAAAGGGAGGCCGGGAGGGGTCGTTTTCCAGGCCCCCGTCCTTTGGCGGAAGGAAGGGGTGTCCCCAGCAACCAACTACTTCTCCCCCCTCTTCCTCAGGGAGAGGGGGACCGAGGGGGTGAGGGGCGGTCGGGAGGATGAGCGCCAGCCTATAGGGGAGCAGACAACATGCCCGACCAGCCCAGGTCCTTCACCGCGTCATCCTTCAACGCCTACCTGAAGGAAGGCAAGCTCATGGGGGTGCGCTGCCGCGCCTGCGGGCACCTGTCCGCCCAGCCGCGTCCCCTGTGCGCCGCCTGCCACGGGCGGGACATGGAGTGGCATCAGTTCAGCGGGCGGGGCGCCCTCAGCACCTTCACCTGCATCTCCGTGGCCCCTGCCGCCCTGGTCAAGCAGGGGTTTGGCCGCAACAACCCCTACTGCGCCGGCATCGTCACCCTGGAAGAGGGGCCGCGGGTCAGCGCACGAATCCTGGGCGTGGATGCCCGCCGGCCCGAGAGCATCCAGACCGGCATGGCGATGGCCCTGGACCTGGCGGAGCTGGACCCCGAGCGGCCTGCCCCGTCCTTCCGGCCCACGTGAGGGAGTACGGCGTCTAACCGCAGAGACCGCAGAGCACGCTGAGATTAAAGAGATTATCTCTCTCCGCGCTCTCAGCGTGCTCTGCGGTGAAAGCGTTGGGTGTCTGTCTAGTCCCGCACCATGGGCGAGGTGCCCACCCAGCCCGTCTCCGACACGTCCAGGATCACCCCATCCGGCGCGGCGTACTTGACCTCCACGTTGGCGTGACGGTTGCTCATGCCCACGCCCAGGGCGCGGTTGATGTCGTCCCGCTTTTCCGTGTGGGCCGCTGCCAGCTTCTCGGCGATCTCCTCCAGGCTCTCCACCTGGAAGCCGATGTGGTGCAGCCCGCTGTAGTTCTTGGTGTACTCGGCGCCGGCCACCTGGTCGTTCTTGAACTTGAGGATGGCCATGTTGATGTCGCCGTCGCTGAGGAAGTAGCCCGAGGCGTTGGGGCTGTTCAGCTTGGCGATCTCCTTCATGCCGAACACTTCCGTGTAGAACTTGGCGGTGGCGTCGGGATCCTGGGTGGAGATGGCGATGTGCTTGATCTTGGGCATAGGTACACCTCCTGCTGTTTGAGGGATTGTATCGCCGGGCGGGTGCGGCGTCCAGTGCCTGCTATCGCTACCCGCTCTTCTCCCGCACCCGCGCCGGCACGCCCACCGCCAGCTTGCCCGCCGGCACGTCCTTGGTCACCACCGCGCCCGCGCCGGTGATGGCGCCCTCGCCCACGGTCACCGGCGCCACCAGCATGGTATCGCAGCCGATGAACGCCCCGGCGCCGATGACCGTCTCCAGCTTGTTCACGCCGTCGTAGTTGCAGGTGATGGTGCCCGCGCCGATGTTTACGCCGGCGCCAATCGTGGCGTCGCCCAGGTAGCTGAAGTGGCCGGACACCGTCCCGGCGGCCAGCCGGCTGTTCTTGACCTCCACGTAGTTGCCGATGTGCACGTGGCTCTCCAGGTAGGCCCCCGGCCGCAGGTGGCTGAAGGGGCCGATGTCCACCTCGTCCTCCAGGGTGGCCTCCTCCAGGTGGGAGGTGGTGATCCGGCAGCGGTGGCCCACGGTGGTGTCTCGAACCACCGCGCCGGGGCCGACCTGGCACTCTTCGCCGATGCGGGTCTTCCCCTGCAGGATGGTGTTGGGCAGGATCACCGTGTCCTGGCCGATGGTCACGTCGGCGTCAATGTACACCGAGGCCGGGTCGCTGATGGTGACGCCATTCAGCATCCAATGCTCCCGGATGCGCTGGCGGGCGATGGCCTCCAGCTGGGCCAGCTGCACCCGGTTGTTGACGCCCAGGGCCTCGCTGGGGTCGTCGGTGACCACGCCCTCTACCCTGGAACCGGAGGCAGCCCCTAGGGACACCAGACTGGTGAGGTAGCGCTCGCCGCTGGTGCTGGGCTCCACCCGTTCCAGGCTCTCCCACAGCCAGGGGGCGGCAAAGCAGTAGACCCCCGCGTTCACCTCGGCCTCCGCCGCGGACGGCAAGCCCCGTCGCAACCAGTCCTTGGCCTCCACAATGTCTACCACCCGGCGCTTGGCGTCCCGCAGCACCCGGCCCAGGTCCGGCGCAGCCACGCCGGCGGCGCTGAGCAGGGTCATCTGGCTGCCCTGCTTCAAGTGATGGACCATCAGCCGCTCCAGGGTATCCAGCCGGACCAACGGCGCGTCGCCGCCCTGCACTAGCAGGTGGTCCGCCTGGCCCCGGAGCAGGCCCGCCGCGCGGCCCAGGGCGTCGCCGGTGCCCAGCACCGCCGGCTGCACCGCGTACTCCACCTGGTCGCCCAGCAGCTCCCGCACCGCCTGGGCGTTGTGGGGCGACACTACCACCACGATGCGCCCGATGCCCAGCGACTGCAGCAGCTCCACCGGGTAGCGCACCAACTCCTTGCCGCACAGCTTGTGCAGCACCTTGAGCGTGCGGGATTTCATCCGCACCCCCTGGCCGGCGGCCATGACCACGCCGGCCCACCGTGCGCCTGTGGAAGAACTCATGCTGGCACCCTCCCGGACTGGCAGTCCCGCTATACTGGAGCCTATTGGCTGAATTATACCAGCGCCGGGCATCAGGGGCGGGCCGCCGCCTCGGCAGGGCCTTTTCATTCTCCTCTACTCGCTGG
>JBGPJN010000294.1:0-3384 GCA_041485445.1 Dehalococcoidia bacterium | reverse complement strand
CCTGCCTCTTGATCCCCGCCCGAAGGCCGCGTCCTTGCCACTCGGTCATACCCATCAGTGCGTGAACCTCTCGGAAGGAGAGGCCCTGGAGCCTCAGGGCAAGGTAGCGGGCCTGTGGCCCGGTCAACCTCCCCACCAGCTCCCCGTAGACCACCTCGGCCAGGGCCAGGTCCTCCACCGGCCGGAGCTGGTGCGGCCGGACATAGAGGCCGCTGTGCTCGGCCGGAACCGCCTCGGGGTCGGCGTCCAGGGTTACCAGGAGCCACACGAACCGCCGCCCGTAGTCTCGGTGCAGCTTGCCGTCCACCGACTTGCCTTTCCGGCGGTAGTCCACGATCCCGCGTTTTGCGACCTGAAATAGGTAGTTGCGGGGGCTATCAGGTTCTTCCTCAAGCTTCTGGTACATCGCCAGCCGGATTTCCTGGGCCAGGTCCTCCCAGTCGTCAGGGTGGTCCATGGACCAGCGCCGGGCCAGCTTCTGGATCTCCGGCTCCAGCTCCTGGAGGCGCTCCGCGATCTTGTCCATGAGCTCAGGGGGTGTTACAGTGGGCATGGGTTCCCTCCATAGCAGGGGCCGCGCTCTTTGCCCGCCAAGACTGGGAGCGCGGCCTTTCTTTATCCGGGCAACGAAAAAACCCCACCCTCCCTTTTGCAAGGGGGGTGGAGTGCGGGTTTGAAACCTACTCCTGGGTTAGACCTCTTTCAACGGCATGGGGGTCCAGTATAGGTCCCGCTCGATGGTCAGGCCGCCCGGCCCCCGGACGCTCTCCAACTCCTCCAGGCTGAAGTAGCCCAGCTCCCGCTCGAACCCCTCCACCAGCCCAAAGAAGACTTTGGTTGCCGGGTCGTACTCGGTGGCCCACCAGTTCCAGTCGGACCAGGGGGTGAAGAACTTCACCTTGGCGACGGCGTCCATCCCCTTTTCCTCCTGGGAGTAGAGGGGCGGCAGTTTCGCCTGGATCTCTTCTGGCAGCAGCTCCACGGTCAGCCTCCTTCAGCGGCGCCGGCAATGGCAGGCGCAGCTCTTCACGGTGTCCGGTGCTTCCACCGCGTCGCACAGGTGGTCCTCCAGGTCGGCGCCCAGCTCGGTCATCACCAGGGCCTGGGTGGCCCGGTCCTCACCGCCCATCATCTCCGCCGCTGCCTCCAGGCAGGAGTCGCACAGCCTGACGGGGTCGCGCTTCTGGAGCTGGGGTCCTTCGGCGGAAGGATCGCCACCCCCATTTTCCGAGGGGGTGCCCCCCGCCAACGGGGGCGTGTCCCACTTGGCGGGTGCGTCTGACTCACACCGGTAGGCGTACTTCCGGGCTTCCTCGTCGTCGTCCTGGTAGTAGCAGACAACCTCGTAGTAGGTGCCGAAGTCGTGGGGGTTGCTCTTGACCGCCAGGTGCGCGCCAGGCGGCACTTCCCCCAGGGTCTTGCGGATCAGCTCGATGAACCTGGCGCACTCCGCCTTCGCCCTGGTGTAGTAGTCCGGCGATCCCACCTGGGCGCAGTCCTCATCGCTGGGGCTGGAACCGATGTCCACGTAGTCTCTGGCCACGGGTCACCTCCTTCGTGAAATACAAAGCCCCCGGCTGACCGGGGGCGTGGTTCGACAAGCTCACCACGAGCAGTGGTCAGTCCAGGTAGGAGCCAATCCGGCAGACGTCGACCACGCCGGCGTACCGCAGCACCTCCTCGATAATCAGGGTCTCCTGGCCGGGGGCGTAGAAGACGTCGATGTACGCGTTCCTGGGATCTGCTCTGACATCGAGGACGAAGGACTTTATCCTGTCGACGTTCTGCTCGGCCCAGACAGCCGGATTGAAAGACCTGCGCGGGTAGAATCGGATGTGTTTCTTACCTGGGTGCCGTTCTGTTGCCATGGTTTACCACCTTTCCTGCTAGCGTAGGAACGCGATGGTGTGGCCGTCGCCTCCCTTGAACACCGCCACTTTGAAGCCGGCCCCCCGCAGCCCGACGATGAACTTGAAGTACTCGTCGGGCCCCGACAAGTCGGGGCAGCTTAACCTCGTCCCTGACCCGCTCGATGGTCTTGAGCACGGCCATCGCCTGGTCCAGGGGGAGGTGCTCCACCGTCCCGCCGTAGGCGTGCCCCCCATTGGTCGTGGTTCCGTCGGGGTTGGGCCGCAGGGACACCTGGAACTCAACGGTGAACTCCTGGAAGAAATAGTGCAGATCGTCGTCGCCGTACCGGTGCCCCACCTGAATCCGCGGGTGGGCGAACGGCTTGGCCTGGCTCTTCAGTTCCTCCAGGTCCGGGCGATAGGTGACGTACACCGGCGGCCGGTCACTGGGCGCCTTGGGCTTTTTGGGCATCCCCTTTCTCCTGCCCCGGCCCCTTGTCGGGCCCGCGGGCGCTCGCCTGCGTCCCTCCGCGTGAGTATTGGTCAGGTGGGTCCTCAGGCTGCGGATGGCTCGGTAGGAACGTCCTCTGGGGGAGCACTGGTTGGGAAGGTCTAGCTTGACCATCCCAGTTCCTAGCCCTGCTGCCTTGGCGCAGCCACGGGCAACTCCCGCTATCGCAGGAACGCAATGCGAGGGTATTCGCCCACCCAGGGGCTCGGATCAGCGCCCGGCGGGCGACCGCTTTCTCTTCCCCCGCCGGCGTATGGCGCCTTCAACCGACTGGGTACCTAAGCGCCTTCCCCGCCCAGCGGGTGCTGAACCCAACTCCCGGAGCTAGGCAACACAAAACACCCCTTCCCCCTTAAGGGGGAAGGGGCAGACGCAGACAATGTATGGGATGGAGAGGGGCCTTTCAAAGTCCCTCTATCTGCTACCTAGCCGACCACCACACTTCCACCGCCTCTTGGATTAGAGTGTCCGCCGTCCGAGGGTTGATACCTTGCCGGCGCAGCCACTTGCTCTTGCGTTGGGACAGCACCTGGATTGACTCCGACACGTCCACCTGCAGGATTAACCTGGTGCCAGGGATGCGCACCTTGGCGAACCGGCGGAGCTGGCCGTCCACCCCGTAGCCCAGCACGTAATACTTGGGACGGTTGGCGACGTGGTCCTCAATCTGGATGGGGTCGTAGTGTCGCCGATAGCTCCGTCCGGTGCTGAACTGGACGAACCGTCCCGCCTCGCCAGTGGGAGAAAGCCGTTGCCCTTCCTGGCGGTCGGCGGAGCGGGAGTCACGGTCGTCCTGCTTCCAGGACTCGATGATCCGTTCCTCGACCAGGCCGTAGCGGTCGGACAGCTCTTCGTGCTGGACGGCCACCCGCATCGGCCCGACCACCGGCCCGCCGCTCACGGCTTGGGCCAGCTCGACTATCCCCACGCCGTGGCAGGGGAAGGCGATGGCCCGTCCCGCCCGCACGTCGGCCGCACTCACAGAGTGTGAGCTGACCTCAGTCTTGGTGTGCCGGTGGATGT
>JBGPJN010000293.1:0-3386 GCA_041485445.1 Dehalococcoidia bacterium | reverse complement strand
GGGGGGGGGCCACCTTAGACCCGGGCCCCCTCTTGGGGGCCGGGGTATTGGGGTGGGCCGGGGGGCCACCCCCCCCGCCGGGGGCCTGGGGGTGTCCCCCAGATACAATGTTTTCCCCCTTCCTGGGTAGGAAGGGGGTCAGGGGGATGGTCGAAGGAGTTGTTCAGCGCCCGGTAAGAAGGTAGGCAATCCATGCACCTGAAAGTGCATTATGACCCCGAGGTGGATGTCCTTTACCTTGCCCGGGAGGGCCAGGAAGAACAAGTCGTGGAGGTCTACCCTGGCCTGAACCTGGAACTGGATGCCAGCGGAGAGTTGATTGGGGTTGAACTGCTCAATGCCTCCGAGTTTCTCAAGGAAGTAATCGGCCCTCTGATGCTGAAGGCGACCTCTGGACAGGGATATGGTAGAGTATGACCCGCAAAATCAGTGAGGTGTACCGCGCGGTTGCGGAAGAGTTTGCCCGGCGTGTCGTCGCCGCCCTGGATGGCGAGGTGGAGTCCATAGTGCTATACGGCTCGGTGGCCAGGGGACAGGCTAGGCGGGACAGCGACATAGATGTACTTGTGGTTAGCCAGCAGCCTGAGGTCCTGCGCAAACAGGTTAGCGCGATATGCAGCGACTTCACCCATGAGCGTGACTACAGCTTCTTTATCTCTACGATGCACTACAGCCGTGAGGAGCTTCTTCGGCTGGTTCAACTGCGCTCCCCATACCTGGCTAATGTAGTAGGGGAAGGCAAAATTTTGTATGACAATGGAACCTTCTCCACCGTATGTGCAAAGGCACCCGCAGTTGGCTGATGAAGCGGTGGATGATGCTGAGTTTCTATTGCAGAGCAAGCGGCGAAAGATGTATTCAGCACTGGTTGGAACCGACAGCTTGCTAATGTGAGCCTAATTGCAATGACCGGTGACCACATTTTTTGGGTGGTTGTGGGTGGGCTGATAGCCAGCTACATAGCTTGGCAAGTATTGTGGGTTGACCCACGGAAGAAAAGGAGTGCAGCCGAAGCGCAAGCCCGTTGGGCTGAAGCGCAGCAGAAACGTGAAATTGGCTTTGCCGAAGTCAAACAGCGCCGCCTTGAGGAGAGAATCAGATCAGGTGAGGAGGAGTGGCGGAAGAAACTTGCACAGTTACACATGCGGCTTGATAGAGTGGGTCAGGGCGGAGTGTTCCGCTGCACCGGTCGGAATCTTATGGGCCTGTTGGAATGGCAGCAGTTGGAAGAGGCAGTAGCCTTCCTAGTCGCGGCAGAGGGATGGCAAACTGAACTAACAGGAGCAGGTCCCGACCGAGGGGTCGATATCAGATGTAGGAGAACCCATGAAAGTGGCACCACAGAGTCTCTCGTGGTGCAAGTGAAGCATTTCGTAGACGGTTCGGTAGGGGCACCGGTTGTGAGGCAAATTGTTGGAGCCGCTGTGATGGAACACGCCTCCAAAGTCCTCGTGGCGACCTCAGCCAGATTCGCAAAGGGCGTAAGGGAGGAATTCGGTGGAGTCGTAGAACTCTGGGACGGCGACACACTATCCCATCGCATCGATTCACTGTCTGATGAACAATTCGAGAGACTCGCGCAACCCTACAAGCTCGTTCTTGGAGACCACGCATTAGCTGAACGGAAGCGCTTAAACGAAGAGCAGGCACGCCTCGAGCAAGAGCGAGGCGCAGTGCAGCGTCTCACGACAGTTCGTGAGAACCAACTCCGCGTACTCAAACACATGGAGGAGGAAGGCAAAGCGTGGCCCGCTTGCCCCAGGTGCGGCAAGCGCACCGCTGTCAGATTGAGTAAGACATATTTTTGGGGCTGCACTAGCTACCCAAGCTGCCACGGTACACGAAACGTCCCCACTGCCTGAGCGAAGCGCCGGTTAAGCGCATCGGATTTCCTAGGGCTTTTTGGATCGTTTCACCAGTAGGTGGACTAATCCGCAACGGAGTAAAAATTGGACCTTCTGCGCAGCCTCATCTTCGTGCCCGGCAACCGGGCCAACATGCTGGAGCGGGCGCTGGCCTTCAGCGCCGACGTCATCATGGTGGACCTGGAGGACTCGGTGCCCCCCGCCGAGAAAGTCGCCGCCCGAGAAATGGCCCGCCAGTGGGTGCCCCAGCTGCGCCGCGCCGGCCGGCAGGTGATGGTGCGGGTCAACTCCCTGGACACCGGCCTCACCCGCGAGGAGCTGGCGGCGGTCATTGGCCCCGACCCTTCGGCAGGCTCAGGGCAGGTCTTGAGCGGCATCAGCATCGGCAAGGGGGAGTCCGCCTGGGACGTGCGGGAGGCGGACCGGCTCATCGGCCCCCTGGAGGCCGCCGCCGGGCTGGCGCCGGGCAGCATCAAGCTCATCCCCTGGATCGAGACCGCCCGCGCTGTCATGAACGTCCACGCCATGGCCACCGCCTCGCCGCGCATCGTGGCCATCGCCTTTGGCGCGGAGGACCTCACCAATGACATGGGCCTGCGCCGCACCGAGCTGGGCGAGGAGGTCCAGGTGCCCCGGGCCCTGGTGGCGGTGGCCGCCCGCGCCGCCCGGGTGGCGGCCCTGGACTCCCCCTTCGTGGCCTTCCGCGACCCCCAGGCGTTGCGCCAGGACGCCCAGAAGGCCCGGCAGATTGGCTACACCGGCAAGTTCGCCATCCACCCGGCGCAGATAGACATCATCAACGAGACCTTCGGCCCATCCGCTGATGAGGTGGCCTACGCCCGGCGGGTGATGGCGGCCTGGGAGCAGGCGCAGGCGGCGGGCCGTGGCTCCCTGGACCTGGACGGCAAGATGGTGGACGTGCCGGTGGTGAAGCGGGCCCAAAATCTGATCGCCCTGGCGGACGCCATCGCCAACGGAGGCACAACCCAGTGACCCGGACGCAGCGGTGAGGCCGGTATGCCCGCGGACCGCATAGTGCTCCAGGGGATGCAGTTCTACGGCTACCACGGGGTCAACCCGGAGGAGCGGGCGCTGGGCCAGCCTTACGTGGTGGACCTGGCGGTGGAGCTGGACCTGACGACGCCGGGGGCCACCGACCGGCTGGAGGACACGGTGAGCTACAGCCGCCTCTACCGGGCGGTGGGCGAGGTGGTGGAGGGGACGCCCCGGAACCTGCTGGAGGCCGTGGCGGAGGGCATTGCCAGCCGGCTGCTGGCGGAGTTCCCGGTGCAGGCGGTGCAGGTGCGGGTGAAGAAGCCGCGGCCCCCCATCAAGGGGGCGGCGGTGGAGTACGCCGGGGTGGAGATCTACCGCAGCCGGTAGCAAGGTGCCGATCCGTCGGCTGGTGCGGGGACGGCTGACCTCACCAGGTCGCTTTCCCACTGGCCAGGGCTCTTTCATTCTCCCCAAAGGTAGGGGCAGACCTATGTGTCTGCCCTACGGCTGGAGGGGCAGACCAGG
>JBGPJN010000292.1:0-3449 GCA_041485445.1 Dehalococcoidia bacterium | reverse complement strand
GTTCCCATCTCAGAGCGCAGTTGGTCCGCGTCCCGCTGCTGGACGTAGGAGCGGAGGGACTGGACCCAGGGCCAGTACGGGGGCGCGCCCGCCTGCTCGTAGCACCGGCCCCACAGCACGTGGGCGCCGCGCTGCCCTGCTGCTGCGGTCAGCTCCTGGGCGGTGCGGGTCTTGCCAATGCCCGGCTCCCCCACCAGCATTACCAGCCGCCCCTGGCCGGAGAGGGCCTCCTCCAGGGCGACCTTCAGCTCCCCCATCTCCCGCTGGCGACCGACGAACACGCTACCAGTAGTGACCAACTTTCCCCCTACGCCCGCAGAATCTCCCGCCGGGACAGCACCCGCTGCATCAGGGGCTTCATGCCCAGCTCGCTAGAGATGGCCAGGGACTCGTCCAGCATGCCCATGGCCTTCTGCCGGTCGCCGGGCTGCTTACGTTGCAAAAGCAGGTCCGCGTAGTCGCACAGGCTCCAGGCCAGCTCCGGGCGGTAGCCCGCCTTGCGGCAAAAGGCCAGGGCCTCCTCAAAGTGCTCAGTAGCGTTGTCCAGGTTGCCCATGGTGTGGGCCAGCAGGCCTAGCACCCGATCGCCAGCTATTATGTGCTGCACCAAGGTACCCCGCGCTTCCTGCAACGCGATGTACTGCTGCCGGGCAGCATCAACATCATTCCTCAGTACCGCCAGCAGCGCTAGACCAACTCGGACACCCATAGCTTGTAGCGGAACAAGTGTGGGAGATGAGAGAGCGATTGCGGCAGCCTGCTCAGCTAGGTCCGTCCTGTCCGCAACGCCGGTGATCCGGGCTACCAGCGGTATCACCGCAGCCGTAAATGAGTGTATGGTGTTGGTCCGACTGAGATTCAGACGCCAGCTCTCCAGGAATCGCTCGAAGTAGGCCTTGCCCTGGCCGAAGTCCCCCACCTCGTACTCTAACAATACCCGAGTGGCGAGGAGACGGTTATCCCGAGGGACCGCCGCCAGGCCGTGGTCGCTGTAGTCCCTGGCGCCTTCCCAATCACCTTCGGAGCGGCGCACGATTTCATTGTGCCACAGCGCCCCGGATAGCCAATTTCGCTCCCGCAGCCTCTCCGCCACTGCCAACAAAACCTCTGCGTGCTGCCGTCCGCCCTCCAGGTCGCCTAAGGCCACCAGGGTGGATGAAACCATAGATCGAGCTGCCGTCTCGGCACGCAGGTCATCGACCTGGCGGGCCAACTTGATGGCTCCCAGGCCTTTCTCCAGACTCTCCCGAAAGCGGCAGTGGAAGTAATCCACGTATGCTCCCCAGGATAGTGTCCCCATCTCCAGGGTTGTGTCCCCCTCCCTCTGGGCAATGGCCAGGGCCCGGGCGAATGCCTCCTGGGCACCAACATAGTCCGCTTTAACACGCCCCAACTCCACGCCACGGCGGACCAAAAGGCGCCCTGCCTCGTGGGAATCTGGAGGGACCAGCGTCAGGGCACGGACGATAAACTGAGCCTCCGCAGCCAACTGCGTGGCAGAGGTGGGTAGAGTGTACTCAGCGATGGCCACGGCGCTGGGCGCGTCACCAATTGCCTCATAGTAATCGAAGGCGCGGCCCCAGATGTCCACCGTCTCCTTCAGATGCAACCTATCGAGCATGGCTAGGCTGCTCCGACCCACCCCAAATAGCAGCGCCGCCTCATCCCCATCCCTGGCTGGCTCCGTCCCTTCCAGAGATGCCCTCTTGGCCGCCAGCCCCCGCTGGAAGTGGGCCTCCGCCTCTTCCCACCCGTAGTTGGCTAACGCCTTCTCCCCGGCCAGCAGGGAGTACTTGACCAGCTTCTCGGCGCCCAGCACCGACTCGGCCTCGGCGAAGTGGCGGGCCAGCTCGGCGGCGTGGGCCTCGGCTTGCGGGCCGTACAGCGCTTCCAGCGCCTGGGCGATGCGGGCGTGGAGCCGCACCCTGCGGGTGGTGGACAGCTCCCCGGCCAGAGTCTCCTGGATCAGGGCGTGACTGAACTGGTAGCGCCCCACCGACCGGGGCAGCTCCTCGATGACCCTCGCCGCCAGGGCCTCCTCCAGCACCTCCAGCAGCCGGTCCTCGGTCATATCTTCAATCAGGGGCTTGAGCTGCTCCAGGGAGAACTCCCGGCCGATGACCGAGGCGGTGGTCAGGGTCTGGTTGCAGCGCTGGGACAGCCGGTTGAGGCGGCGGCCGATGACCTCCCGCACACCCTCCGGGATGCGCACGGTCCAGGTGTCCCGTGGGGCGATACCGGGTTGTAGGGGCGCACGGCTGTGCGCCCCTACGTCACCGGTGAGGCCCCCCTCCTGCACCAGCAGGCGCACCACCTCGGTGACGAACAGGGGGTTGCCCTCGGTGTGGGTGTACACCGCCTGGACCAGCCCCTGGGGCGGAGTCGAGCCGGTGGTCATCTCGATGAACCGGGCCACGTCATCCTGGGAAAGTCCCCGCAGCAGGATGCGCTGGAATAGTCGCTCCTTGGTCAGGTCGCCCAATGTCTCGGCCAGGGGGTGCTGCCGGGAAAGCTCCATGTCCCGGTAGGTTCCCAGCAGCAGCACCCGTCCGTTGCCCAGCTCCCTTGCCACGAACTGGAGCAGGGCCAAGGACGGCTTGTCCGCCCAGTGCAGGTCGTCCAACACTACCACCAGGGGCTGCTTGCGGCTGGCGCCCTTGAGGAATCCGGCGATGGAGTCAAAGAGCCGGAAGCGGGCCTGCTCCGGCTCCAGCTGGGGCGGCGGCTTCAGGTCGGGGAGCCGTTCCTTCACATCCGAGACGATCTCGGCGATGTCCGCCGCGCCGCTGCCCATCTGGGAGCGCAGGTCTGAATCTTCGTGGTCACGCACGTAGCTGCGGATAGCCTGCACCCAGGGCCAGTAGGGCGGCGCCCCCTGGCCCTCGTAGCACCTCCCCCAAAGCACCTGGCACTGGCGCAGTCCCGCATACGTCGCTAGCTCCTGGGCGGTCCGGGTCTTGCCGATGCCCGGCTCGCCCACCAGCATGGCCAGCCTGCCCTTGCCGGACAGCGCCTCCTCCAGGGCCCCCTTCAGCTCCCCCATCTCCCGCTGGCGGCCCACGAAGACGCCACCGGCCAGGCTTTCCAGGGCGTGGGCCTGGTCCTGGGCGGGCGGACGGCCGTCCGCCCCTACACCGGTGGGAATATCCGTCAGGTCAATCCCCTCCAATGCGGCCAGCACATCGGCGGCCGACTCGGGGCGCTGGGCGGGGTCCTTGGCCAGCAGCCGCAGGATCAGGGCCTCCAGAGGCCGGGGGCACTGCCCGTTGTGCCAGGTTGGGGCCACCGGCGGAGTGTGGATGTGCTGGCCGATAATCGCCACCGCATCATCGCCAAGAAACGGCGGACGGCCCGTCACCATCTCGTACAGCATGGCCCCCAGGGAGTACAGATCGGCCCTGGGCGTCACCTCGCCGCCCATGGCCTGCTCAGGCGGCATGTAGTCCACG
>JBGPJN010000291.1:0-3537 GCA_041485445.1 Dehalococcoidia bacterium | reverse complement strand
TTTGTGGAAGCGCAGGTGCTGGAAGCCCTGGGGGTGGACTACATCGACGAGTCGGAGGTCCTCACCCCGGCCGACGAGACCCACCACGTGTGGAAGCACGACTTCAAGGTCCCCTTTGTGTGCGGTTGCCGTGACCTGGGGGAGGCCCTGCGCCGGATTTCCGAGGGCGCCGCCATGATCCGCACCAAGGGCGAGGCCGGCACCGGCGATGTGGTTGAAGCGGTGCGCCACATGCGCGCCGTGCAGGACGCCATCCGCAAGCTGCGTAATATGCCCGAGGACGAGCTGGTGGTGGAGGCCCGCAACCTTGGGGTCAGCTTGGATCTGCTGACCAAGACCCGGGAGATGGGCCGGATGCTGGTGGTCAACTTTGCCGCCGGCGGTGTGGCCACCCCCGCGGACGCGGCCCTGATGATGCAGCTGGGCGCCGACGGCGTGTTTGTCGGGTCGGGCATCTTCAAGTCCGGGGACCCCGCCCGGCGGGCCTACGCCATTGTCCAGGCCGTGACCCACTATAAGGACGCCAAGATCCTGGCCGAAGTGTCCAAGAACCTGGGCGAGGCCATGGTGGGCATCAGCGCCCGCAGCATCCCCAAGGAGCAGCTGCTGGCCCCGCGAAGTAGCTAGGTACGGGTGGCCTCGACGTCGCAGTTTGAAATTCACCGGCGGTCCAGCCTGAAGAATTGAAGCATTGAAGATCGGTGTTCTGGCCGTTCAGGGAGATTTTGCGGAACACATTGCTGTCCTCAAAACTCTGGGGGTGGAGACGCAGGAGGTCAGGCTGCCCCAGCACTTGGAAGGGACGGACGGCCTCATTATTCCCGGAGGCGAGAGCACCGCGCTGAGCCGGCTGATGACCATCTATCAGCTTCGGGAACCGGTCAGCCAGATGGCCCAGCGCGGCAAGGCAGTCTGGGGCACCTGCGCCGGCATGATTATGATGGCCCGGGAGATTACCGAGCGGGACCCCGTGCCCCTGGCCTTGATGGACATCGGCGTCCGGCGCAACGCCTTCGGCCGCCAGGTGGACAGCTTCGAGCAAGACTTGGCCATCGCTGCCCTGGATGCCCGGCCCTTCCACGCCGTGTTCATCCGCGCTCCTCTAATAATCCGGGTGGGTCCCCAGGTCCAGGTGCTGGCCCGCCTTGCCGATGGCCAGCCCGTGGCTGCCCGGCAGGGTAACCTCATGGTAACTTCGTTCCATCCCGAGCTGACCCGGGATGCGCGCCTGCACCAGTACTTCCTCAGCCTCACGTCTCAGGAGTCCCCGGCGTTGGTGGAATGATGCAAACCCTCCGCATCAGCGATGCGCTGCGGTGCATCCTGCTCAACGCCCCCGGGGGGCCTAACCTGGCCTGTCCCCGAGAGGGCCTGTCCGGCACCGCCTACCCCCGCAACACTCAGCTCTGGAGGGACACCCTCTCCCAGCGGCGGCACCGCATTTCAGTGGTGTGGTGGGACGGCATCCCTCTGGGCGGCCTGGCCTCGGCCCGGATCCGCAGCGGGCCCCGGGTATGGGAGCTTGACCGGCTTTACCTGGCCGGCGCCACCGGCCCCAGCCCGGATGCGCCGGGTCAGTTGCTTCTGGGCCAGCTGGATGCGGGGCTGCCGGCCTGGGCCAGCTTGCTGGAGCGGCTGGTGCAAGCGGCGGCGGAGCGGGGCGCCGAGCGGGTCTTCCTGAGGCTGCCCCGGGACCACTCCAGTATCCCCGCGGCCAGGCGGGCGGGATTCTTCCCCAGTTTCCATGAGACTGTGTGGGAGCATGAAGGGGGTTCGTCCGGCCCGGCCGCCGGCCCGGACCTGGACCGCGCCACGCCGGCCGCCCCGTTGCCTGAGGACCGGTTTAGCCTCTTTCAGCTTTACTCGGCGGCCACGCCGCTCCCGGTGCGTGAGGCGCTGGGCCTCACCTTTGACCAGTGGCAGGACGCCCAGGACCCTCACAGCCGCCGGCGCCGGGAGTGGACCCTCAGCCACAACAGTCGCATTACGGGCTGGCTGGGCCTGCATGTCCACCACCAGGAGGTGCAGGGGGAGGTGCTGGTCCACCCGGACCGTCCGGAGACCCTGCCGGCCCTGCTGGCGCTGGCCCTGACTCAGCCGGGATTGCAACGATGGCTGGTGCCCCACTACCAGACCCAGGTGATGGCCCAGTTACAAAAGAAGGCATTCAAACCGGTGGCGGACTACACTATGCTGGTCACCCAGGTGGCGGCGCCGGTGCTTCGGCCCGGTATGGCGACGGTGGAGGCGTAAGTTGGCACAAGCGCAAACCCCAGTCCAGGATGAGTTGGGACGGCTGTTGCAGGTCCTGCCGCCGCGGGTGGCTGAAGCGCTGCGCTTACAGGAGAACGTGGGCGAGCTACTGGAGGTGGTGCTGGACCTGGGGCGGGTGCCCGAAGCCCGCTTCCCCTCCGGCGATGTGGTCCTGAACCAGCAGGAGGTCAGCCGTGAGGACCTGGATTTCGTGGTGCAGCGGGTGGGCGATTTTGGTGACGACAACCGGGCAGGAATCGAACGCACCCTGCACCGCATCTCCGCCATCCGCAACCGCAAGAACCAGGTGGTGGGCATCACCTGCCGGGTAGGCCGGGCGGTGTTCGGCACCATCAAGATCATTGAGGACCTGGCCTTCTCGGGCAAGAATATCCTCTTGCTGGGGCGCCCCGGGGTGGGTAAGACTACCATGCTCCGCGAAACGGCCCGGGTGCTGGCCGACGAGGCGAAGAAGCGGGTGGTCATCGTAGACACCTCCAACGAGATTGCCGGCGACGGCGACGTGCCCCATTCGGCCATCGGCCACGCCCGCCGGATGCAGGTGGCTACGCCCACGCGCCAGCACGCGGTGATGATTGAGGCGGTGGAGAACCACATGCCCCAAGTCATCATCATCGACGAGATGGGCACCGAGGAAGAAGCCATCGCCGCCCGCACCATCGCCGAGCGGGGCGTGCAGCTGGTGGCCACGGCCCACGGCAATACCCTGGACAACCTGATCATGAACCCAACCCTGTCCGATCTGGTGGGCGGCGTGCAGACCGTCACCCTGGGGGACCAGGAGGCCCGCTACCGGGGCACCCAGAAGACGGTGCTGGAGCGCAAATCGCCCCCCACCTTTGACGTGGTGGTGGAGATCCGGGGTTGGGCCGAGGTGGCGGTCCATGAGGATGTGGCCCAGGTGGTGGACCAGTGGCTTCGGGGATTTACCGTGGCCCCTGAGCTGCGGCGGTTGGACGACGTTGGCCAGCTGCGGCGGACCAAGGAAGCCCCGCGCCGCAGCGACGGCGGCCCGGCGCCCTGGGGCGCATCAGAAACGCCCCGATACCGCGGCGCCAAGTCCCGGCCCCCGGCCGAGCCGGCCCAACCGGAACCCGCCGCCAATGGGACCAACGGCCACGGCGGCCGCGGCTCCGTGCGCACCCTGGATGTGCGGGTCTTTCCCTTCGGGGTTGGCCGGGACAAGCTGGAGGCCGCGGCCTCGGAAGCCGGACTGTCCGTGGGCATCACCAACCAGCTCCGTGACGCCACCGTGGTGCTGAC
>JBGPJN010000290.1:0-3591 GCA_041485445.1 Dehalococcoidia bacterium | reverse complement strand
CCCTTGGCAAAGGTGGATTCGCACCCCTCACCCCAACCCTCTCCCACCGGGAGAGGGAGCCATGCCCACAACACCCTCATCTCCCCGCCGGACAGGGGTATGTAAAGTTGTATGATCAGTCTAGGTTCCGGGGGGAACCAATGTCACCCTTGTGTAAGAGGATTAGGGTGAGTGGCAACGCCCTCACCCCGGCCCTCTCCCAGAGGGAGAGGGAGAATAGCTCCCGTTTGTCCTTGAGGGAGAAGCTGCCCAGGGGGAACGCCCTCGCCCCAACCCTCTCCGATTGGGAGAGGGAGCAATGCATCAATCCCCCTTCTCCCCGAGGGGGCGTTGCCTCAAAAGTATTGATTCCAACAGTCTGGTACGTTTTCCATCCATTAAATGTCGCCCTGAGCGTAGCGAAGGGTCTAAATTACTGGGATTTTAGATTCTTCGAGACGCTCAGAATGACATTTGAGGCAACACCCCCCGAGGGAGAAGGGGGCCAGGGGGTTGAGGGCCAGGGGCGCCTCAAAACTTACCCAAGTAAGTCGGCCCTGGAGGAGGGATTATGCCAAAGATGACGGGAGGCCGGTTCCTGGCCGAGTCTTTGAAGGGATACGGAGTAACCCACGTCTTTTACGTGCCCGCCACCATTCGCAAGGCGTTGATGGAGATGGAGCGGGTGGGCATCCGGCGCATCGTGACCCACGGGGAGAAGGCCGCCGCCTACATGGCCGACGGATACGCCCGGGTGTCCAATCGCCCCGCGGTCTGCGCCGCCCAATCGGTGGGCGCGGCCAACCTGGCCGCCGGCCTGCAGGACGCCTACCTGGGCCTGTCGCCGGTGGTGGCCATCACCGGGCACCGGCCTCAGTCCCATCAGTACCGCAACTCCTATCAGGAGATCGCCCACCCCGGTCCCTTCAGCGCCGTCACCAAGTACAGCGTGGTGGTGGACAACGTGACCCAGTTGCCCCACCTGCTGCGCCAGGCCTTCCGCGAGGCCACCTCCGGAGCCACCGCGCCGGTGCACCTGGACTTCGCCGGCATCTCCGGCGACGACATCGTGGAGGCGGAGGCGGACCTGTCGGTGCTGGCGGAGCCCGCCTTTGCCCTGCGCCCCGCCTTTCGGCCCGAGCCGGAGCCGGAGCGCGTGCGGGAGGCGGCCCAGGTCATCGCCGCGGCCCGCCGCCCGGTCATCGTGGCCGGGGGCGGCGTCACGGCCTCCGGCGCCCAGGCGGAGCTGGTCAAGCTGGCGGAGATGCTGTCCATCCCGGTGGCCACGGCCCTCAACGCCAAGGGCGCCATTCCCGACGACCACCCGCTGTCCGTGGGCGTGTGCGGCTCCTACTCCCGCTGGTGCGCCAACCGGGTGGTGTCGGAAGCCGACCTGGTGATCTTCATCGGCAGCCACACCGGCAGCCAGGTGACGCTGGACTGGAAAATACCCAAGGCGGGCACCGCGGTGGTGCAGATTGACATTGACCCGGCGGAGCTGGGGCGCAACTACCCCACCAAAGTAGCCCTGCAGGGGGACGCCCGGTCCTCCCTGCGGCGGCTCATAGAGGTCCTGGAGCCCATCGGCGCACGGAGGGAGTGGGTGGGCCGGGCGCAGCAGCTGGTGCGGGACTGGCGGACGGAGGTGGCGCCCCTGGCCAACTCCAACGCTATGCCCATGCGCCCGGAGCGGCTGTGCAAGGAGCTGACCGACTGCCTGCCCTCCGACGCGGTGCTGGTGGCGGACACCGGCCACGCCGGCATCTGGACCGGCACCATGGTGGATCTGAAATCGCCGGAGCAGAGCTATCTGCGGGCCGCCGGCTCCCTGGGCTGGGGCTTCCCGGCCGCCCTTGGCGCCAAATGCGCCGCGCCGGACCGGCCGGTGGTGGGCTTCACCGGCGACGGCGGCTTCTGGTACCACATCGGCGAACTGGAGACCGCGGCGCGCTATGGCATCAACGCGGTGATAGTGGTGAACAACAACCACTCCCTGAACCAGGACAAGCGGGGCGACGAGCGGGCCTACGCCGGGGTGACGGGCGGCAACTCGGATGAACTCTGGCAGTTCACCGACGTGAACCTGGCCAAGGTGGCGGAGTCCATGGGCTGCGTGGGCATCCGGGTGGAGCGGCCCGGCGACATCGCCGGCGCCATTGAGCAGGCCCTGGCCTCGGGCAAGCCGGCGGTGGTGGACGTGGTCACCGACCTGAACGCCGTGGCGCCCCCGCCCTGGAGCCCGTAGCGCGTCAGGAGGTCAGCCGCGGTGCCCATCGTGGACGTGGAGCTGGTGGTCCGGTCCGAGGAGTCGCTGGCTCCCGGCCTGGCGGCGCGGCTGGCGGAAGCCTGCGGCCAGGTCTTTGGCTCCCCGCCGGGCCGCACCTGGGTCAAGGTGCGCGCCATTCTCCGGACGCGCTACGCGGAGAACGGGGGAAACCTAGCGGCCGACCTCTTTCCGGTGTTTGTCACGGTCCTCAAGGCCCGGCTGCCCAGCCCGGCGGACCTGCCGGCGGAGGTCGCCAAGCTGACCGTGGCCGTGGCCCAGACGTGTGGCCGCCCCCCGGAGCACGTGCACATCATTTACGCGCCGGAGGGCCAAGGGCGCGTGGCCTTTGGCGGGGAGATGGTCTTGGAGTGAGGGCGGAAGATGGTTAAGTTAGATCCGAAGGAGAAGGACCTGCTGGAATCCTTTGACCGGGGTGAGTGGCGGCCGGTCAAGGCGCCGGAAGCGGAGATGGCGCGTTACCAGGAATACGCCCGGGCTACCTTCAGGAAAGATGCCCGTGTGAACATCAGGATATCCAGGAAGGACCTGGAAGCATTGCAGAAGCGCGCCCTGGAAGAGGGTATTCCTTATCAGACTTTGATGGCGAGCATCCTGCACAAGTACGCCGGCGGCCGCCTGGCAGAAAAGCAGGCCTGACGCCCGGCTGCGGCGTCTAGCCCAATACCAGCCACCCTCAGATCCCCCACGCCCGCTCCAGCAGGTCAGAGCACTGGTGCAACGCAGAGGTCTAAGCCTTTATTTATGGTATCTAGGCGGACGGAACCAAGACGCTAAACTTTTCTAACGTAACCGGGGACAGAGGAAATGCCGCCTGGAACGTTGGTCCTCTTTCCGATTCTGACGTATGGGCTTGTCCGGTATGCTTGTTCGGTCCTGAATAGCAGGTAGCCGTTCGGATCGAAAAGAGCCCCGGGAAATCGCTCAAGATTGTTGAACCAATTGCCTTCGCAGAAGAATAGGGCATGGTGAGCGCCGACCTCCCACTTCTCGTTGAGTTGCCTACCGTTCATCCCTGTCCGCCTGTGCGCTCCACGACTACCTGTAGCCGGCGTGTTAGGTTTACGTTCCGGGGGCTTTGGCAATTTCAGATAGGGCGTCGCGGCTTGACCCTCGTGATCTGACTTGGGCCGGGAATCACGCTCCATTAGCCGACGTAGCACCGAATTTGGCGTATCTTCGAACGCACGACCTTGATTTTGAAGCCAGGAATAGACTGCTTCGTCGATACGAATCGTAGGCATCATAGAACCTCTTGTTGCAGTATTACACTGTCGCAAGTATGCTATTGCCTGACATATTTGTCAAGGGGCAGGAGCATTGAAGTG
>JBGPJN010000289.1:0-3592 GCA_041485445.1 Dehalococcoidia bacterium | reverse complement strand
CAGGCGGCGGTCAGCGGCGCCCACGACTGGCTGCTGGGCCTCAAGGAGAACGTCATCATCGGCCGGCTCATCCCGGCCCGGCTCAAGACCTCGGACATGCCGGAGCTGCCGGAGCCGGAACCCGTGCTGGACTTGGCCGGCATGGTGCCGGCCGGCTGGCTGGCCGCGCCGGAGACGGCGGCGGCCGCGGCAGGGATGCTCTTTGGCCTGGAAACTCCGGGCCGGCGGGAGTTGGAGTTGCTGCTGGGCGGTGAAGGCGCAGTCCTGAACGACCTGGCTGGGGCCCAGCCCAAGGACCGGACTCCCGTCCTGGGTGAGGCGGAGGAGGATCAGCACGACGACGTTGACGACCTCCTGGACGACGACGAAGAGGAGGACGAGGCTGAGGACGAGGAGGTCGTAGAGAAAGAGGAGGCGGGGAACGGGTAGTCCAAAGGCAAATAGCCCGGAGGCCTCTTCCAAGCTGGATCTGGCCGTAGACCTGGCGCCCTGGAACCGCCGGCACCTGTGGCTGGCTAACCCGGTGATGATCGCGTCGGGCACCTTCGGCTACGACGGCTACGGGAGAGGCGTGCCGGCCGACGCTTACCTGTCTCGGCTGGGCGCGGTGATCCCCAAGACGGTCACCCGCCGGCCGCGGCAGGGCAACCCGGAGCCGCGGTGGTACCCGGCGTCGTACCGGGAGGGGTTGGCCGCAGGCGAGAGCACCTTTCTCAACTCCATCGGCCTGGCCAACCCAGGCATTGAGGACGCCTTGGCGCGCCTGGCCCCTCAGTGGCCTCAACTGGGCACCACGGTAGTCCTGAGCCTCTCCGGGGAAAGCGCCGCCGAGTTTGGCGAAATGGCGGCCATGACCCGGGGCGTGGCCGGGTTTCAGGCCCTGGAGCTCAACCTGAGCTGTCCCAACATTGAGGACGGCGCCCACTTCAGCCACGATCCCCGGCTGGCCGCCGCCGCGGTGGCCGCGGTGCGGGCCAACACCGATCTGCCGGTGCTGGCCAAGCTCTCCCCCAACGTCCCCGACATCACGGTCATCGCCCGAGCGGCGGTGGACGCCGGCGCCGACGCGCTAACCCTCTCCAACACCATCCCCGCCATGCGCATTGACGTGGCCACCCGCAAGCCCGTGCTGGGTGGCATCACGGGAGGTCTATCCGGGCCGGCTCTGCGGCCGGTGGCGGTGGCGCTGGTCTACCGCACCGTGCAGGCCGTGGACGTGCCGGTGATCGGCGTGGGCGGCGTCTTCTGCGCCCGGGACGCCCTGGAGTACCTCATGGCCGGGGCCAGCGCCGTGCAGGTGGGCAGCGCCAACCTGGCGGACCCCAGGGCGGCCTTCCGCATCCTGGAGGAGCTGAAGGCGTACCTGGCGGAAACCGGGATTAGCAGCCTGGCCGAAATCATCGGCGCGGCCCAGCCCCAAACCGCTTCCTAAGAGCGTGTCTAATAAGAGCCTATCCTAAAAACTCACCGCGGAGCGCGCAGAGACCGCTGAGTTAATGGAAAACCAATCGTAAACCCTCTGCGTCCTTAGCGCTCTCTGCGGTTATTAGGATAGGCTCTAAGCCACCTTCTCCCCCTTGGAAAGGGGGAGATACAGAGGGGGTGGTCTCTGCGCAGCAAGGAGGAACGACCCCTCCTAACCTCTCCTTTACGAAGGGGAGGGACTTTATAAACGCTCCTTAATCTCAAGCCAAGGTGGACACTCCACTCGCCCGATGAACTCTCCTGCGTCTGGCTGGGCGTAACGGGGCAACGGGCAGGGATTTGGGCATTAGGGGTTTAACTGTAAATGTATCCCCTACTCTCTCAGTCCTCGCGGGACTAAGTCCAGTCCCCCGTCCAGGAATCTGACCAGCAGCGCATTAAATTCCTCGGGCCGCTCCATGTGGGGCCAATGGCCGCATTGGGGCATGGTATGCACCAGGCTGCCCGGCAGGGCTCGGCGCACCGCTTCGGCGTGGCGCACCGGCAAGATGGCGTCCTCTTCGCCCCACACCGTCAACACCGGCACCGGCAGTTGGCGCAGGTGGGGAAGGATGTACTGGCTCCGCCGCTGGCCAAAGAGGTTGACGCTGGACCGCAGGGACCGGAGCATGGCCCTGCGGGTGCCCGGCAAGGTGCGGACGCGGCGCATCTCCGGCAGCACCTGGTCCAGGAAGCTGGGCACGTGGCTGGGTATTTGATGGAAGATCCGCCGGGACAGGTCCTGCCCGCTCTGCCACTGGGGTTGATACAGCAGCTCCCCTACCCCCGGCAGGGAGAACATCCGCAGGAACCAGGCCACCTGGCGTCCCAGCCCGCCCCCGGAGACCAGCACCAGCCGCTGCACCTGCTGGGGGTAGGCCAGGGCGTACATGCCCGCGATGAGGCCTCCGGCAGAGCTGCCCACCAGGGAGGCGCGCTCCACGCCCAGGGCGTCCAGCACCCGGTGCACCAGACGGGCGCCTGCGGCGGGGTCGTAGCTCAGGTGCCGGGGCTTGTCCGAATCGCCGTGGCCGGGCAGGTCCAGGGCCACCACCCGGTATCCGGCGGCGGCCAGCGGCTGAATGTTCTGCGCCCAGGTGACCAGGGACGTTCCCAGCCCGTGCAGCAGCAGCACCGCCGGGCCCTGGCCCTGCTGAACATAATTGACTTTGATGCCGTCAATGGTCAGGAACTGGGGTTGCGGTTGGGGCATTGGTGCGAGGGTCCTTTTAATCCCTTTTTTAAGCTCTCGTTGCGATGAGGGGGACCACCCCCTCTGTATCTCCCCCTTGCCAAGGGGGAGATGGACAAACGACCAGACATGCTTGGGTCGCCGTCCTGTCCCTCCCCTTACGAAGGGGAGGTCAGGAGGGGGTCGTTCCCCCCTTGCCAAGAGCGCTTACGCGGACGCGGCCACCGGCTCCCCAGCGGGCGCCAGGAACTTGGTCAGCGCCAGGCCGGCCTCTCCGGCGTCCACCAGCACCCGGTCGCCCGGCAGGAACTGCCCGGACAGGATGCCCTTGGACAGCGGGTTCTCCAGGTGCCGCTGGATGGCCCGCCGCAGGGGACGGGCGCCGAACACCGGATCGTACCCTTCCTGGGCCAGCCATGCGGCGGCGGCCGGGGTCAGCTCAAAGGCGATGCCCCGCTCGGCCAGACGGTGCTGGACCTCGGCCACCATCAGCCCCACCACCTGCACGATCTGCTCCCGGCTCAACGGGTGGAAGATGATGATCTCATCAATGCGGTTCAGGAACTCGGGGCGGAAGCTGCGCTTCAGGGCCTCCTGCACCGAGTCCCGCAGCCGGTCCTGGTCCAGCGCCCGGCCCCGTCCGTCGGTCTGGAAGCCGAACGGCTGGCGGCCGAACTCGCCGGTGCCCAGGTTGCTGGTCATGATGATGACCGTGTTGCGGAAGTCCACGGTGCGGCCGTTGCCGTCGGTAAGGCGACCGTCCTCCAGGATCTGCAGCAGGACGTTGGTCACGTCCGGGTGGGCCTTCTCGATCTCATCGAAGAGAATGACGCGATAGGGCCGTCGACGCACTGCTTCGGTGAGCTGGCCGCCCTCTTCGTAGCCGATGTAGCCGGGAGGCGCTCCGATGAGCCGGCTGACGGTATGCTTCTCCAT
>JBGPJN010000288.1:0-3603 GCA_041485445.1 Dehalococcoidia bacterium | reverse complement strand
TTCGGCGCGGGCAGCTCGGTGGTGGGCGGCATCGAGCCTCCCGAGGGGTTCGACGGCGTGGTGACCATTGACCTCTCCGCCCTGGACCAGGTGCTGGAGATTGATCCGGTCTCCCGGGCGGCCCGCATCCAGGCCGGGGTGTTTGGCCCGGCCCTGGAGGACCAGCTCCGGCCCCACGGCTTTACCCTGCGCCACTTTCCCCAGAGCTTTGAGTTCTCCACCCTGGGCGGCTGGCTGGCCACCCGCTCCGGCGGCCACTACGCCACCAACCACACCCACATTGACGAGTTTGTGGAGTCGGTGCGCATGGTCACCCCCGCCGGCATCTGGGAGAGCCGCCGCCTGCCGGGCAGCGGCGCGGGCCCCAACCCGGACCGGCTGGTGCTGGGCAGCGAGGGCATTCTGGGCATCATCACCGAGGCGTGGATGCGGATCCAGGCCCGGCCCCGGTTCCGCGCCTCGGCGGGGGTGGCCTTCCCCAGCTTCATGGCCGGGGCCGAAGCCGCCCGGCAGGTGGTGCAGGCCAAGCTGTGGCCCGCCAACTGCCGCCTGCTGGACCCCGGCGAGGCCGCCCACTCCGCCGGCATGGACGGACAGCGCGCCCTGCTGGTGCTGGGCTTCGAGTCGGCGGAGATGCCCCAGGGCGAGCTCATGCGCCAGGCCATCGCCATCGCCCGCGACGCCGGGGGCCACATCAACGAGGAGGACATCAAGGTGGCCGACGATGCGGCGGAGGGCGCGGGACGGCAGGGCTCCGTGGGGGCGTGGCGCAACGCCTTCATCCGCGCCCCCTACCAGCGCAACCTTACCGTCGGCCTGGGCCTGGTGGGGGATACCCTGGAGACGGCGGTGACCTGGGACCGCTGGCCGGAGCTGGAGGCCGCGGTGCGCCGGGCATTGGAAGAATCAGTGCGGCGGGTGTGCCGGGGCGGCCGGGTGACCTGCCGGTTCACCCACGTCTATACTGATGGCCCGGCCCCCTACTTCACCTTTGAGGGCCTGGGCCGGGCCGGGTCCGAGGTGCTGATGCACCGGGACATCAAGGAAGCGGCCTCCGAGGCGGTGATGGCCGCGGGCGGCACCATCAGCCACCATCACGCGGTGGGGCGGATGCACCGGCCCTGGTACGATCAGGAGCGGCCCGACCTCTTCGCCGCGGCGCTGCGGGCGGCCAAGCGGGCGCTGGACCCCAGGGGCGTGCTCAACCCCGGGGTGCTGATTGACCCGTAGTAGACGATCAGCATACGTTTGAATGTCATTGCTACGAAAATGGCTCCCTCTCCCCCTGGGAGAGGGCTGGGGTGAGGGCGTTGCCCCTCACCTAAATCTTCTCTGACTTGCCTGAGTGCTAGGGGAGCCAGCCGTCATGAGCAGTGGGTTCCACCAGGTGCTGCCCAACCTGTACCAGCTGCCGGTGGGCGGCACCAGCGTGTTTGTCATTGTGGAGGACACCATCACCGTGGTGGACGCCGGCTGGCGCACCAGCGGCCGGCGGGTGGTGGAGTTCGTGCGGCGCCTGGGCCGCCATCCCCAGGAGATATCTCTCATCGTGTCCACCCACTACCATACGGACCACATCGGCGGCATGGCCCATGTCAAGGAGCGCTCCGGCGCCCAGGTGGCGGTCCACCATGCCGAGGTCGCCTACGTGCAGGGCCACCCCCAGGCCCGGCTGCCCAACCCCTTCCAGAGCACGGTGCTGGGCCTGCTCATGACTCCCGTGCTGGCCCTGATCCAGCCCAGGCCCTTCGCCGTGGACAGGACGCTGCGGGATGGCGACCGCCTCAGTCCCCTGGGCGGCATGGAGATCGTTCACACCCCCGGCCACACGCCCGGCAGCATCAGCCTCTACTTCCCCAGTCAAGGACTGCTTATCGCAGGCGACGCCCTCCAGTACAAGCGGCAGCGCCTGGGACTCCCTTCGCCGCTGGTCAGTCGCGACATGACGCAGGCCCGGGAGTCCATCCGCAAGCTGGCGCTGCTGGACTTTGAGGTGCTGTGCTTCAGCCACTTCCCGCCCATCCAGGGCGGCGCGGGCCGGTCGCTGCGTCGGTTCGCTGACACCTTGCGCTGAGGCCGAGGGGAATCATTCACCGCTGATTGGCCCTACCAGGCGTAATTGGTCCATTTGGGCCTTGCCGCGCGCCCTCGGCGCTGCTAGTCTTGCGTCCGCTGGCTGGCCAACCGCTGGGACTCCCGGAGGTGACCCATGGACACCCTGGTGGAGCTGCTGACCGACTCCTCCCGCCGGTTTGGCCCCGCCACGGCGGTGTCCATCATGGCAGGGGTCCGGGAGGACCGGTGGAGCTACCGCCGGTTGGAGGAGTTCTCCGCCAAGGTGTCCCGGCTGCTCCAGGACCGCGGAGTGTTCAAGGGTCACCGGGTGGTGCTGTGGGCGCCCAACTGCCCCCAGTGGGTCGCCGCCTGGTTCGGGTGCCTGCGGGCCGGCGTGGTGGCGGTGCCCCTGGACCTGCGCAGCGCCCCCGACTTCGTGGCGCGGGTGATGGTGCAGACCCAGCCCAGCCTGGCCATCCTCTCCCGCCAGACCGCCCGGGGCTGGCCGGGTGAGGGTCTGCCGCTGGTGCTCCTGGAAGAGCTGGAGGAGCTGGCGGACGGGCCCGCGCCGGACCAATTGCCCCAGTTGGCGGGCGCCGACATCGCAGAGCTGATGTTCACCTCCGGCACCACCGGCGACCCCAAGGGGGTGATCCAGAGCCACCACAACGTGGTCTCCAGCGTGCTGGCTTCCAGCCGCCAGGTGCCGGTGGGACCGGGCTCCCGCCTGTTGTCCCTGTTGCCCCTGAGCCATATGTTTGAGCAGACCGGCGGGCTGCTGGTGCCCCTGCACCGGGGAGCCACCATTGTCTACCCCGTCAGCCGTCAGCCCAAGACCATCTTCAAGACCATGCAGCGTCAAAGGGTCACCAACATGGTGGTGGTGCCCCAGGCCCTCCAGCTCTTCATGAACGCCATCGAGCGGGAGGTGCAGGCCAAGGGCAAGGAGGCCCAGTGGCGGGCCATGCAGGCCCTGGCGCTGAAACTGCCGGTGCCGGCCCGCCGGGTGCTGTTCCGGTCGGTGCACCGGCGCATGGGCGGCAGACTGACCTACGCCATGTCCGGCGGCGCCTACCTGGACCCGGCCCTGGCCCGCAAGTGGGCTGCCTTGGGAGTCCCGGTGCTGCAGGCGTATGGCTCCACGGAGACCTCGCCGGGCATCACCGCCAACACCTTTCGCTACCAGAAGCCCGGCTCCGTGGGCCGCGTGTTGCCCGGCCAGGAGGTGAAGATAGACCCGGATGGGGAGATTCTGACCCGGGGTCCCAACGTGGCCCAGGGGTACTGGCGCAACCCTCAGGCGACCCAGGCCGCCTTCAACGACGGCTGGTACCGCACCGGCGACCTGGGATATCTGGACCGGGACCATTTCCTGTTCCTCAAGGGCCGGAAGAAGGACATGATCACCCTGGCCAGCGGCCAGAAGGTCTATCCGGAGGACATTGAAAATCTGATAAACCACCAGCCCGGCGTCAAGGAGGGCGTGGTGGTGGGCCTGCCCAGGGGCGGGGGCGCGGTGGAGGTGCACGCGGTGCTGCTCATGGACGA
>JBGPJN010000287.1:0-3615 GCA_041485445.1 Dehalococcoidia bacterium | reverse complement strand
TGGAACCCCTCGCCGGGGGTCTGGGGGTGTCCCCCAGACCTGTCCTGAGCCTGCCGAAGGATACATTTCTTCTCTTCCCCCTTCCTGGCCAGGAAGGGGGCTAGGGGGATGGTCGAAGTGGCGCTAAGCAGGCCCTAGGCCATGGTTTTGGAACACTGGCGGGAAGCCAATCCCCCGACTCTGAACAGTTGCATACACCGCCCGCCTCTTGACAACCGCCCCTAGGGGCGGCTACATTACCCAGTGCACTGTGGGTTAGTATCTGAGTGCCTGGTAGCTTTAAAAACTGAACAGCACCCCCGAGGCACCCCGCTGGATTAACCCGGGGTTTAATAGGGAAGGCGGTTAGAGTCCGCCGCGGTCACGCCACTGTATACGGGTAGCCGGCTGACTGGAGCCACTGTCCCGACTTGTCGGGATGGGAAGGCGTCAGCCCGGCGATGATCCGTGAGCCAGGAGACCTGCCCGGGTTGGTGGAGCTAGGCTCTGCGCAAAACAGAAGCGGTTCCCTGGCGCTCCGACGCGGTCGGGGGTCGTCCAGGCATCCTGGGACCTCACCCCTGGCAGAGCTGACGCCAGGGGTTTTTTGTTCGGCGAGGAGACCACTCCCTCTGTGTCTCCCCCTTGGTAAGGGGGAGAAGGACGAATGACTGGATATGCTGGGTGAGCCGGCGCATCCCTCCCCTGACCAAGGAGAAGTCAGGAGGGGTGGTCTCCACCCCCGCTAGCTCCCCTTGCCAAGGGGGAGATAAAGATACCTTGGGGAGGATAGGTTGACCATCAGGCGCAGGAATCCAAGGCCCAACGCGGATATCCGCTCCCCTCGCCGTGCCCCCGCCATGACGGTGGTGGCCGTGGGCCCCGGCGACCCGCGCCTGCTCACCCTCCGTGGCCGAGAGGTGCTGGAGGGCGCCGACCTGGTGGTGGGCTTCAAGACGGTGCTGGACGTGGTCATGCCCTGGCTGGGCAAGGCGGAGGTCCGCCCCATGGCCTACCGCGACCAGGATGAGGTGCTGGACTATGCCGCCCAGCAGGCCATGGCCGGCAAGCGCACCGTGGTGTGCGCCTGGGGCGACCTGAACGTCTCCGCCAGGGAGCTGCTCAACCGGGTGCGCCAGCGCGCCGAGCAGGTGGAGCTGGTGCCCTGCATCAGCTCGGTGCAGATCGCCTGCATGCGCGCCGGCATCTCCCTGGAGGAGGCGGTGTTCATCACCCTGCACCGGCGCGAGGATGCCGCCGGCCCCCTGGAGGAGCTGGTCCACTACCTCAAAGAGGACCGCCGCCACGTGATCCTGATCCCCCGGCCCTTTGACCTGATGCCGCCCACCATCTGCCGCCAGCTGCTGGAGGCCGGGCTGCCCCCGGAGCGGCGGGTCACGGTATACCAGCGCCTCTCCCTGGAGGGAGAGCAGGCCTGGCATGGCACCCTGCACGGCTGCGCCGCCCAGTTCCAGGACAAGGATTTCAGCGACCTGTCCATCATGGTGTTTATGAGGTAATGGCGGTCAGCGATCAGATGTACGGGCGCACCTATGTGTGCGCCCTGGGCAGATGTGTGCGCCCTGGGCAGACACACAGGTCTGCCCCTACGTCCCAAATGTCCCTGGGCAGTTCAGAAGAAGCGAGGAACAGAATAGTTGCAGGCCGGTAACACAACTCAAACGCGGTCCATCCTGCTGGTCACCACCGCCGATACCGACATCCTGGCGGCGGACCGGGCGGTGGCCGGCATGCCACTGATTAACCGGGCCAGTTTCCCCCCGGTGCGGGCCTTCAACCCGTCGGCGCTGGACCGCCCTGAGGCGCGCCAGGAGCTGCTGGACGCCGCGAGCCAGGCGGGCGTCGTCGTGCTGCGCCTGCTGGGCGGCAAGCGGGCCATGGCCGAGAGCTTTGACCCCCTGGTGCGCCTGTGCCGCGCCCAGAACATCCCCCTCATCGCCTGTCCCGGCCACGAGGAGTGGGACGAGGACCTGGTGGGCGCCTGCTCCGCCCCGGTGGCGGAGGTGGAAACGGTGTTCGCCTACCTGCTGCGGGGCGGTGTCGCCAACCTCCAGAACCTGTTCCTGTTCCTCAGCGACACCTACCTGGGCACCAGCTACGGCCACGAGGCCCCGGCCCCGGTGCCCTGGGAGGGCATCTACCACCCCGACTTCAGCGTGGCGGAGCCGCTGACGCCCGAGGAGTTCATCGCCCGCAAGTTCCGGCCCGGCCGGCCCACGGTAGGCCTGCTCTTCTACCGCGCCCACTGGATGAGCGGCAACTTGGGGTTCATCGACGCCCTGGTGCGGCGGCTGGAGGAGCTGGGCGCCAACGCGCTGCCCGTGTTCTCCTACAGCCTCAAGCACAGCCCCGAGGATGAGGAGGCGGAAGGCGAGGCACGGGCCAGCCGCGCCCTCACCCAGTACATGGCCGCCCCCGACGGCGCGTCGCGGGTGCACTGCATCATCAACACCATGGGCCTGGCCATGAGCGAGCTCAGCCACGAAGGCCCCACCATCGCCTCGGGCTGGTCGGTGGACTACCTGGACCAGTTGAACGTGCCCATGATCCAGGGCATCGTCAGCACCGGCAGCCGCCAGCAGTGGGAGGACAGCACCCTGGGCCTGGGCCCCATCGACACCGCCATGAACGTGGCCCTGCCCGAGTTCGACGGGCGCATCATCGCGGTGCCCTTCACCTTCAAGGAGCAGACCGCCCCAGAAGAAGTCACTGGGGATGCCAACGGCCACCGCCCGGTGTCGGCCCGGCTCCAGCGGTACGTGCCCCAGCCCGACCGGGTGGACTACCTGTGCCGCCTGGCCCTCAAGTGGGCCGCCCTGGCTCTGAAGCCCAACTCCCAGAAGCGGGTGGCCATCATCCTCAGCAACTACCCCACCAAGGACGCCCGCATCGGCAACGCGGTGGGGCTGGACACCCCCGCCTCAGCCATCCGCATCCTCCACGCCCTGCAGGACGCGGGCTACCACGTCACCAACATCCCGGATAGCGGCGACGACCTGGTGCACCAGATCATTCAGCGGTGCAGCAACAACGTGGACACCCTCACCGAGGAGCAGCTCCGGCTGGCGGCGGGCCACATCGGCGCGCGGCAGTACCAGGGGTGGTTCCAGAAGTTCCCGGCCTCGGTCAAGGCGCAGATGCAGGAGTCCTGGGGCGACCCGCCGGGCCAGGTGTACCGAACGGGGGACCAGCTGGCGGTGGCCGGGCTGGACCTGGGCAACGTGTTCGTGGGCCTGCAGCCGCCCCGGGGCTTTGGGGAGCACCCCATCGCCATCTACCACAGCCCAGACCTGGCGCCCACCCACCACTACATCGCCTACTACCGGTGGCTCCGGGACGTGTTCAAAGCCGACGCCATGATCCACATCGGCAAGCACGGCACCCTGGAGTGGCTGCCCGGCAAGGGCGTCGGCCTGTCCAGCTCCTGCTACCCGGAGGTGGCCCTGGAGGACGGTCCACTCTTCTACCCCTTCATCATCAACAACCCTGGGGAGGGCACCCAGGCCAAGCGCCGCGCCCACGCCACCATTGTGGACCACCTGATCCCGCCCATGACCACCGCCGACAGCTATGGGGAGATCCAGCGGCTGGAGCAGCTCATGGACGAGCACTACC
>JBGPJN010000286.1:0-3616 GCA_041485445.1 Dehalococcoidia bacterium | reverse complement strand
GTATCCATCCAGGCCCAGATCATCAACCTGATGGAGGAGCTTCAGGAGAAGTTCTCCCTCACCTACCTCTTCATCGCCCACGACCTGGCGGTGGTGCGCCACATCAGCGACCGGGTGGGCGTGATGTACCTGGGACGCCTGATGGAGGTGGCGGACCGCAACGAGATTTACCGCAACCCCCTCCACCCCTACACCAAGGCCCTGCTGTCGGCGGTGCCCATCCCGGACCCCATCATTGACGCCCAGCGGGAGCGGGTGCTGCTGTCCGGCGAGGTGCCCAGTCCCCTGAACCCCCCCAGCGGGTGCGTCTTCCACCCCCGCTGTCCCCTGGCCACCGACCAGTGCTCCCAGGTGATCCCCCAGAACCGCGAGGTGGAGCCCAACCATTGGGCCGCCTGCATCAACGTGCCCGGCTACGGCGCGGCCTAACCCTGCGGGAGAACTCACTGCAGAGACATAGAGAATGATTTGAGGGGGTCACCTGCCGTGGGTGGCCCTTTCATGTTTTGGTGCTGGTGCAGTGTCGTACATTCTGGCCCAAGCGAATCAGGTTTTTGTTGCACTTGCTACGCCCCGGCTAAGCAACTCCGGCGATGCAGTTAACCCGGTGATGGCTGACAAGCCCATCTTGACTGTCGTAACTGTTCAGACCTGATGGGATGGGCAGGGTTGCTGACCTTCGCGCCGCTTGTACCGGACGTAGCAGGTTTGGCGACCAAGGGGTGTGCAGAGGGGTGAAACCCCTCGCCAGGGGTCTGGGGGTGTCCCCCAGATACATTTCTTCTCTTCCCCCTTCCTGGCGAGGAAGGGGGTAAGGGGGATGGTCGAAAGGCCGCTAAGCAGGCTCTACGCCATGGTTTTGGAACGCTGGTGGGGAGCCAACCCCCTCGACTCAAAGCAGTTACTGACTGTCGAGCGTTCTACGTGTAGAGAGTATAGAAAGTGGTTAACGTCCCGATGCAAATGGAGCTTCAATATGCGAAAGCAAGAGATGTGGCAACAAGTCAAGGCGGAACTCACGCACAGCCTGCCGCGCGGCCCAAGAGGGTCACGCATAATAAATGAAAGGCGAGGGGTATTCACGAGTCTTCGCTTCCACCACCTCTCGCAGAATCCCAAAACACCTGTAGAGGTTACCTTGGCTGAAGCACGCAGGATTACACAATCGAATTTGCCAGGTCCTACGCACAGCTAACGCGGCTTATGTAGCGGCCGAGTACAAGTTCTTGTGGCTGGCGATGCGCCATGATACGATGAAGCTACTATGATCAACGGCACCGCCATCACGCCCGCCCTCATCCGCAACTTCTGCATCATCGCCCACATTGACCACGGCAAGTCCACCCTGGCCGACCGCTTTCTGGAGATTACCGGCACCGTCCGCCTCCAGGATATGAAGGCGCAGCACATGGACCAGATGGACCTGGAACGGGAGCGGGGCATCACCATCAAGGGCAAGGCCGTGACCATGTACCATCAGGCCCCCGATGGCCAGACCTACCAGCTCAACCTCATCGACACCCCCGGCCACGTGGACTTCAGCTATGAGGTCTCCCGGGCCTTGGCCTCCTGCCAGGGCGCCCTCCTGGTGGTGGACGCCAGCCAGGGCATTGAGGCCCAGACCATCGCCCACACCCTGCTGGCCCTCCAGTACGGCCTGGAGCTGATCCCGGTGGTCAACAAGGTTGACCTGCCCCAAGCCGAGCCCCAGCGGGTGGCGGGCGAGCTGAAACAGGTCTTTGGCTTCCGGGAGGAGGAGGTCCTCTTCGCCTCCGCCAAGGAGGGCACCGGCGCCAAGGAGATCCTGGACGCGGTGGTGGTCCGGGTGCCCGCGCCCAAGGGCAACCCGGAGGGACCTACCCGCGCCCTGGTTTTTGACTCAATGTACAACTCCTACAAGGGCATCATCGCCTACGTCAAGGTGGAGGATGGCCAGATCGCCAAGGGCGACAAGATCCAGGTGATGTCCTCCGGCAAGACCGCGGAGGTGGTGGAGGTGGGGGTGTTCGCCCCGGCGCCGCGCGCCACCGGCTGCCTCACCACCGGCCAGGTGGGCTACGTGGCCACCGGATTCAAGGACGTGCGGGAGTGCAGCGTGGGGGACACCCTCACCAACAGCCTCAACCCGGCCCAGCAGTCCCTGCCCGGCTACCTGCCCCTCAAGTCCATGGTCTTTGCCGGCCTGTACCCCTCCGAGGGGGAGAACTACAACAACCTGCGCACCGCCCTGGAGAAGCTTCAGCTCAACGACGCCTCCTTGACCCTGGAGCCCGAGAGCAGCAACGCCCTGGGGTTTGGCTTCCGCTGCGGCTTCCTGGGCCTGATGCACCTGGACATTGTGCAGGAGCGGCTGGAGCGGGAGTACGACCTGGACCTGGTGGTGACGGCCCCCAGCGTGGCCTATCAGGTGGTGCTCCACAACGGCGAGACGGTGCGGATAGACAACCCGTCCAAGCTCCCGTCGCCCGGGGAGATTACGGAGATTCAGGAACCCATCCTCGGCCTCACCATTGTCGCCCCCAGCCGGCACATTGGCGCCATCATGGAGCTGATGCACGCCCGCCGCGCCGAGTTCAAGCGCATGGAGTACATGCAGGGCCTGGGCCCCAAGGGCGTGGTGCCCCAGCCGTCATCCCACCTCCCGCCGCCTGGCGGTGCGCCGGGAGAGCCACCCCCCGTCCCGGAGGGACAGTCCCGGGTGGTTATGGAGTACACCATGCCCCTGGGCGAGATGCTGGCCGACTTTTACAACCAGCTCAAGTCCCGCACCCAGGGTTACGCCTCCCTGGACTACACCTTTGAAGGTTACCGTGCGGCCCCCCTGGTGAAGGTGGACGTGCTTGTGAACCACTTCCCGGTGGAGGCCCTGTCCATGATCCTGCACAAAGACCGGGCGGTGAACATGGGGCGGCTGCTGGTGGAGAAGTTGCGGAGCGCCATCCCCCGGCAGATGTTTGAGGTGCCCATCCAGGCGGCCATCGGCAGCCGGGTGATTGCCCGGGAGACGGTGCGGGCCATGCGCAAGGACGTGCTGGCCAAGTGCTACGGCGGCGACATCAGCCGCAAGCGCAAGCTGCTGGAGAAGCAGAAAGAGGGCAAGAAGCGCATGAAGAAGGTGGGCCAGGTGGAGGTGCCCCAGGAGGCGTTCCTCAGCCTGCTGAAGATCGGCAGCGAGGAGTAGGGGATTCCCCGAGAGCGATCAGCAGCGCACTACTCGTCATAATCCCATGGCGCGCCTGAAGCCTGCGGATGAGCCCCCGACCGCAGGGCCCTTTCATTTTCCTCCACTCGCTGGTCGAGTAGGCCCGCAGGCCGTATCGAGACCAACGGGGAGACGGGTTTCGATACGCCCCGACTGCGGTCGGGCCTACTCAACCAGCGGGGGCAAGGCCCCTGCGGCGACAATGAAAAGACCCTGCCCCAACCGGTGAGGACGGATACAATGCCTATTGAACCCAAGCTCGTCCCGGTGGGTTCGGTCGCCCCTGACTTTACCCGGCCTGCGGCAGACGGCCGGACGCTCACCCTCAGCGATTACCGCGGCAAAGTCTGTGTGGTGCTGGTGTTCCTGCGGGGCTTCCAATGACCCTTCTGCCGCCGGCACCTGGGTCAGTTG
>JBGPJN010000285.1:0-3628 GCA_041485445.1 Dehalococcoidia bacterium | reverse complement strand
TTCTGGCGGCGCACAAAGGCGATGATGTCCCACACCACCAGGAAGTAGTTGGCAAAGCGGGTGTGCTTGATCACCTCCAGCTCGTACCGCAGCCGCTGCTCCGCCTGGGGCGTGGCCCGCGGGTAGCGGGCCTTGAAGCCCTCCCAGCACAGCTTCTCCAAGTAGAGGTCGGCGTCCGCCCCGTCGGGGGTGGGGAACTTGGGCAGGTGAGTCTGGCCAAACCCCAGGGTGACGTTGCACATCTCATCGATGCGCTGGGTGTTGGCCAGGGCCTCCGGCAGCTCCGGGAAGAGCTGGGCCATCTCCTGGGGGCTTTTAATGTAGTAGGAGGTGTCCTCCATGCGCAGGCGCTTGGGATCGTTGACTGTGGTGCTGGTCTGGATGCAGATGTAGACGTCCTGCATGGAGGAATCGCTCTGGCGGACGTAGTGGGCGTCGTTGGTGACCACCAGGGGAATGTCCAACTCGTCGGCCAGGGTGATGATCCCCCGGTTCACCTCCGCCAGCTTGGGCAGGTGCTCGTGGTGCTGGAGCTCCAGAAAGTAGCCCTCGCCGAACACCTCCCGGTACCAGCGGGCGGCCCGGGCCGCCTCGCCCATGTTGCCGTCGGCGATGAGGGACGGTACCTCCGCCGAGAGGCAGCCGGAGAGGCAGACCAGGCCCTGGTGGTACTGCTCCAGGAGGGCCTTGTCGATGCGCGGCCGGTAGTGGAACCCTTCCACGTGGCCCCGGGTGACCAGTTGCATCAGGTTGCGATAGCCGGTGTTGTCCCTGGCCAGCAGCACCAGGTGGTGGGGGCTGCGCTCCGCCGGCGTCTTTTCCTGGCGGCTGCCCTTGGCCACGTAGACCTCGCAGCCGACGATGGGCTTGATGCCGGCCTGCTTGCACTCGGCGTAGAAGTCCACCACGCCGTACATGCCGCCGTGGTCGGTGATGGCCAGGGAGGTCATGCCCAGGCTCTTGGTCTGTTCCACCAGGTCTGGGATGCGGCTGATGCCGTCCAGCAGGCTGTACTCGGTGTGGACGTGCAGGTGGGTGAAGGGGCTGCGGCCTTGCGCAGAAGGACTGGGAGCGGTAGAACTGCTCATTGGCACCTCCCAGGCAGGTTAATATAAACTCAGCCATGTTGGCAAGGCGCAAGTCGTGTGGAAATGCGGTAGCCCAGAGGCAAAAGGAAAGGCCGGGTTCCTTCAGCAGAAGGATTGACCCGGCCTTGGTTTCCGGTGAATGGCCCAGCCGATGCGGGCCGCTTTAGTCAGCCGCGGCTGGCCGCATGGGAGTCCGCGCTAGGCTGCTTCTCCGTCCTGGAGAAAGCCGTCCTCTTCCGACTCGGGGATCGGCACGGCCCCGCGCTTGGGGCGCCCGGCGGCCCGGTCCTCGCCCCAGGTGGAAGCCTCCACGTAGTTCTTGAACTCCCGCGTGAGGCCGCAGGTCTGGCACATACCCTGACTCACCGGGCCCGTGGCGGGCTGGATTACCCAGTAATGGCTGCAACCGGCGGGATCCAGGCCGGCGGCCGGTGTGACCGGGGTGGTTGGCAAGTCTTGCGTCATTGAGTCCTCCAGACAGTCATTACGCTACCAGCGAAGTGATCCAAAGTAAATGGCCGCGTCCCAGGCACACCAATCTCCCACGAATTCGCTATCTAGCGCCATTGCGCCTGGCGGTGGCCCCGCCCTGGGTATAAACATTCCGGCGCTGATACCCCCCGGCCTCCCTCTGCCTTGCTCCAGCGAAGGGTAAGGAAAGGTGGGCGAGGGGGAATGTGTCAGCCACAGTTAAGACGTTTGGGCATGGCTAGAAGTTCCCAATAGACTACATGGCCCTTGGGCCTCAAGTATATCGCTCCGCCCCTACGGTCCGCCTCAGGGGCGCATGCGCGGCCCCGCCGGTTCAGGGACCTTGGGAGGCGCGCGCCGGGCCCAGCTTCTCAGGCGCTTGGAGGGCCGCCATCACCGCCCGGTCATCCAGCGGGCGCAGCCTGCTCCCGACTGGCCCGCACTAGGGCGACCTGAAGCAGTGGGGAGTCTTCACTGATGGAGCAGCACACGGAACGTGGTCAGGCGGCCTTCCTGACAACTACCGGCAGCGGGCAGCTAAGGCGGGCCTAGCCTGCCGTTTGGAAGAACTTGCCCTCGGTCTTGATGGACGGCGCAATGACCATTTCGGCCTTGTGGAAGTCACGGACGGTGTAAGCGCCGCACATGCCCATGGCCACCTTCAACGCGCTAACCAGGTTCTGAGTGCCGTCGGTGACCGAGGTGGGGCCGTAGAGTATCTGGCGCAGCGTGCCTTTGGTGCCCACCTTGATGCGGGTGCCACGGGGCAGCTCCGGGTGGGCGTTGGCCATGCCCCAGTTGTAGCCCCGGCCCGGCGCCTCGGCGGCCTGGGCAAAGGGCGTCCCCAGCATCACGCCATCGGCGCCGCTGGCGATGGCCTTGCACAGGTCCCCACCGGTGCGGATGCCGCCGTCGGTGATGACCACCACATAGCGGCCGGTGCGGCGGAAGTACTCCTCCCGGGCGGCGGCGCACTCCAGCGTGGCCGTCACCTGGGGCACTCCCACGCCCACCACTTCCCGAGTGGTGCAGGCGGCGCCGGGGCCCACGCCCACCAGCACGCCTTCCACTCCTGTCTCCATCAGCTCCAATGCTACATTGTAGCTAACGCAGTTCCCCACCACCACCGGCACCTTCAGACCGTGCAGCAGCTCCGAAAACACCAGGCCCTTGTAGCTGCGGGAGACGTGGCGGGCGGTGGTTACAGTGGACTGCACCACCACCATGTCCGCCCCAGCCTCCACCGCCACCGGGGACATGCGCTTGGCGTTTTGCGGGGTAAAGGAAACGGCGCAAACTGCGCCGCTTTGCTTGATCTCCCGGACCCGCTGGCCCACCAGGTCCTCTCGAACCGGCTGGCTGTACACCTGCTGCAGGTACTGCGTCACCTCCCCCTGGGGCATGGAGGTGATCTCCTCCAGCACGGAGTAGGGGTCGTCATACCGGCTGTACAGGCCCTCGGCGTTGAGCACGCCCAAGCCGCCCATCTCGTGCATCAGCGTGGCAAACCGGGGCGATACTGTGCCGTCCATGGCCGACGCCAGCATGGGGATCTCAAGGCTGATGCCTCCAATAGCCAGCTTGGTGGAGGTCATATCCGGGTTAATGGTGACCTCTCCAGGAACTATGGCCACCTCGTCGAACCCGTAGGCCCGTTGCAGTTCCTTAAAAAGGTGTTGTCCCATCCCTTTCTTACCTCTTTGGGCCGTGCCGCATTTGCCGCATTTGATAGAATGTACCAGGAACGTTAGTCCCAAGTCAACAGCAGGGACGCACCTTAACTGTTCGGAGTCGGGTGTTGGGCTTCCCACCAGCGTTCCAAAACCCTGGAGCAGCGGCTGCTGAGCAGCATTTCGACCATCCCCCTTACCCCCTTCCTGGCCAGGAAGGGGGAAGAGAAGAAATGTATCCTTCGGCAGGCTCAGGACAGGTCTGGGGGACACCCCCAGACCCCCGGCGAGGGGTTTCACCCCTCTGCACACCCCTTGGTCGCCAACCTGCTACGTGCGATGCAAGCTACGCGAGGGTCAGCAAGCCTGCGCGTCCCCCCACGTCTGACCAGTTACACG
>JBGPJN010000284.1:0-3638 GCA_041485445.1 Dehalococcoidia bacterium | reverse complement strand
CGCCCAGATGCTCAAGGGCGGGGTCATCATGGATGTGGTCAACGCCGAGCAGGCCCGCATTGCCCAAGAGGCCGGCGCCGTGGCGGTCATGGCCCTGGAACGCGTGCCCGCCGACATCCGCGCCCAGGGCGGCGTGGCCCGCTTTGACCGTAAAGGTGCCGGTCAGGACCTCAACCATGGCCTTTTCCTCCCGTTGGTACGGAACTCGCTTCAGGCACCATTATACGCTGTCGCCTGAGGCGTATCAATAATTATCATTTCGCGAAGGGCCGGAGCCCAGGCGCGGTGAAGGCCACTGGCTCGCGCGGCCCCATTGGGCATGCCCAGGCGCAGAACCGCCGGGGCGCGCCTTGACAGCCTGAAAGGCCGGTCTTAATATAAACACACTCGCCGAGGTAGCTCAGTTGGTAGAGCACGGCACTGAAAATGCCGGTGTCGACAGTTCGATTCTGTCCCTCGGCACCATGAACCTCCCGCAGCGCCATTGCTGCGGAGCGGCACGGGCGGAAGTGGCTCAGCGGTAGAGCATCTCCTTGCCAAGGAGAAGGTCGCGGGTTCGAATCCCGTCTTCCGCTCCATTCACTCACTCGAAGTCCAGCACATCCCCCAGGGTCCCCACCAGCAGGCAGTCCCCGTAGCCGCCGTCCCGGGGCGGATGGCGCCTCACCTCCACCTGAAACCCCGCTTCTCGCAGCAGCGCGATCCACGTGCTCAGGGGAAACAAGCCCATGACGTGGCGGTCCTGCTCGATGCGCAGCTGTCCCTGGTCTGGCCACAGGTAGAAGAAGATGGACTCCATAGTGGTGTCCGCGGGGTCCGGGTCGTGCAGGTACTCGATGGTGGTCAACTCCTGGTCGCCCCGGCGATTGATCCAATGCTGCACCTTGGCGCCTGGGAAGTTCTCCCGGAACCAGTCCGGGGCCACGATCAAGACCCCGCCCGGCTCCAGGTGGGTTCTAGCCGTGACGAAGGCGGCCCGCAGGTCGTCCTCGGTGAGCATGTACATGACAGCGTCGTGGATGAGCACCGCCTTGAAGGTCCGACCCAACCGCGCCGTGCGCATGTCACCCACGAAGTGCGCCACTCCGGGGTTGCGCCGCCTGGAGAGGGCCAGCATCGGCTCCGACAGGTCCACCGCGGTGGCCTGGAACTCGCCGGCGAGGTGGGACAGCAGATGCCCGCCGCCGCAGCCCAGCTCCAGGATGGGGTGCCTGCCCGGCCCCAGGGCCGCCCGCAGCGCCTGACGCCAGTACCCCGCCTCCTCCGCGTAGTCCTCGGGAGGGCTGACCAGCGGGAAAAGCTGGGACAGCTCGTGGTACAAACGGTGCTGGGTCAATGTCCCTGTCCCCTAACCATCCTGGCGGGTTGGCGCCCAAGTGTCACCCAATAGCGATATTGCTAACAATGGTGCCGTGTCTTAATATCTCCGCTGCGGGAAGTATCCTCGCCGGTGACCGCCGGGTCAAGCGAGAGTAAAGTCCCAGCCTGACTGTAGGGAGGCCATCGTGTCTAAGACAGTAACCATCGGAGCGATATTGTTCCTGGCGGGTGTGGTGGTGAGCCTGGGGCTGTTGGCCGTGCTGAGCCCAGGGCAAGGGCCCGCCGCCACCGCCGACGAAGAGGACCGCAACACCTGCCGCGGCCTGCCCAGTCACGCCGCCTTGAAGGCGGCCCTAACCACGGCCCGCAACCACCCCGACAACAACGGCGGGTTCGATCTGGATATGTGGGGCACCATCGTCAACCGGGACGGCATCGTGTGCGCCGTGGCCTTCACCGGCGGGAACCGGGGCGACCAGTGGCCGGGCAGCCGGGTGATCTCCGGGCAGAAGGCCAACACCGCCAACGCTTTCAGCCTGCCTGGTCTGGTCCTGTCTACCGCCAACCTTTTCTCGGCGGTGCAGCCCGGCGGCAGCCTGTACGGCCTGCAGCACAGCAACCCCATAGACACCGGCGTGGCGTATAAGGGCCCCTCGGGCAACTACGGCCGGCCCAACGACCCCATGGTGGGCAACAAGATCGGCGGGGTAAACGTCTTCGGCGGCGGCTTGGCCCTGTACAACACCGACGGGACGCTGATGGGCGGCCTGGGGGTGAGCGGCGACTCCTCCTGCGCCGACCACAACATCGCCTGGAAGACCCGCCACGGCCTGAACTTCGATAACATCCCCGGCGGCGTCAGCACCACGGGCGACGACAACATCGTCAACGACATCACCGGCGGGCCGGGCCACGAGACCAGCGCCGGCGGTTGGGGGCACCCCGCCTGCACGGCGGCGGCCACCTCCATTGCCGCGGGCCTGCCAGTCAACTTCCCGGTGGGGCCCACCCCTTAGCGCGTAAGACGCCCTCGCCCGGATACGCCGGCGGCGCCCTGAGCGCCAAAAACACCTGGAGCCGTTGCCCCCGCGCCTACCCAGCTTGGGCCGCTGGGGGCAGCGGCTCCTTTTTGTATTTAGAGCGCGGCCGGGGCGTCCCGGTTCGTTCACCCACCTTCACCCGATGGGAAGCCCAAGACCACCGTCAGGACGACCCAACCCGGCTATTGTTAAACCCATGGAGCACACCAAGCGCACACCCAACGACACCCGATTCACCAAGTTCATGGAGACGACCATGACCACTCTGGCCCCCATGGACCCCAAAGAGGTGATGCGCCAGAACCTGACCTTCCTGCGGGCTTACGCCCGCCGGGTGATCGTCGAAGGGGATGACGCACTGACCCCCATCGAGGACGTCAAAGATGTCCTGGCTCAGGAACTCATCAAGTTGGGCCGGTCGTTCAACCTCACCGACCGGGACCTGGCCATGATGATGTTCCAGGGCATCTGGGAGTAACTCGACTAACCCCATTGACCCGCCCAGCCCATCCAGAAAACGACTAGGAGGCCCGCCAATGGTGTTCCTGACCAAGTGCCCCCGCTGCAACTCTCGCGAGGTGCTTCTGCAACAGGACCTGAAGGGCCGTTACTGGCGCTGTCCCAAGTGCCAGCACGTGGAGCAGGTCACCGACGCCGCCCCCGTTGCTCCGGGTCGGATCCGCCAGCCCAGGTAGCCACTTCAGCCAACCTCTGGCAACCTCTGGCAACCCGCCCCCGGCTCAGCCGCCCCGTGGGGGCGCGGCGGACCGGTGGAACCGGGGCAGCACCTCCTGCCCCAGCATGGCCAACTGCTCCCCCGTCTCCGGCCCCGCACACAGCGGCCTCAACACAAACTTGGATGCCCCGGCGTCGATATACCCCTGGATCACGCCAGCGATATCGTCGGGCGTGCCCAGGGCGCTGTAATCGGTAAGCACCGCATCCGGGCGCGGACGATTAACGAACCGCTGGGCCTTGGCCACCGCTTGCTCCCGGCTGGCGGCCACACAGCAACCCAACAGCACCCCCACGTGGTCCGGCTCAATGGTCCGGCCCCACTCCGCGGCGGTGCTGAACACGATGTCCCGGCCTGACTTAACCTCTTGGGGCGTGACGCTGGACACCAGCCAGCCGTCCCCCACCCGGCCCACCCGCCGCGCCGCCGCCGGACTGCGACCCCCGATCCAGATGGGCGTGGAAGGCTTTTGCACCGGCCGGGGCGTGATGCTGACGTCGTGGCACGTGAAGAAGCGGCCCTCGTGGGTAACACGCTCCTCT
>JBGPJN010000283.1:0-3654 GCA_041485445.1 Dehalococcoidia bacterium | reverse complement strand
GGGGCTCCCCGCGGAAGCGGAGAGCGCCTCGGAGTTCCGCTACCGCCGGGCCTACATCGACCGCCACACGCTGGTGGTGGCCGTGGGACAGTCCGGGGAGACCGCGGACACCGTGGCCGCCATGCAGGAGGCCAAGGACCGGGGCGGACGGCTCATCGCCATCTGCAACGTGGCCGGCAGCCAGGCCACCCGGGTGGCGGAGGGCAGCCTGTTGATGCACTCCGGCGCGGAGATCGGCGTGGCCAGCTCCAAGACCTTTGTGGCATCCCTCACCATCCTCAACCTCCTGGCGGTGCACCTGGGGCAGGTCCGCGGGGCGGTCTCCCAGGCCGATGCCGCGCAACAGGTGGCAGACCTGGCCTGCCTGCCCAACCTCATCGGCGAGGTGCTGGGGGATACCGCAGGCTATCCGCGCCTGGCCCGGCGGCTGAGCGACTACCACAACTTCCTCTTCCTGGGCCGGGGCATGAACGCCCCCATTGCCCTGGAGGGGGCGCTGAAGCTCAAGGAGATTAGCTACATCCATGCGGAAGGCTACCCCGCGGGGGAGATGAAGCACGGCCCCATCGCCCTCATTGACCAGTCGCTGGCCACTGTGGCGCTGGCGCCCCGGGACTTCCTCTACGAGAAGATGGTCAGCAACATCAAAGAGGTGAAGGCCCGGGACGGCTTCGTGCTGGCGGTGGTCACCCGGGGCGACGAGGAGTTGCCCGGCCAGGTGGATGAGGTCCTCTACATTCCCCCGGCGCCGGAGCAGCTGGTGCCGCTGCTCACCACCATTCCCTTGCAGCTGCTGGCGTACCACATCGCCGTGCACCGGGGCTGCGACGTGGACCAGCCGCGCAACCTGGCCAAGTCCGTGACGGTGGAGTAGAGCACCCTCCATGTCCTCCCTCTGGGCCCTGCTGCTGGGGCTGGTGCAGGGCCTCACCGAGTTTCTGCCGGTGTCCAGCTCCGGTCACCTGGTGCTGGCCGAGGCTCTGGTGGGGTACCGGAGTCCGGGCGTGGCTCTGGAGGCGGCGGTCCACCTGGCCACCGTGCTGGTGACCCTGGTGTACTTTCGCCGGCGCCTCCTGTCCCTGGCCATGGGCTTCCGGCGGGATGCCGCCGCCCGCCGGGTGGTCCTGATGCTCTTCGTGGCCTTCGTCGTCACCTCCGCCATCGGCCTGGCCCTGGAACGCTGGATCGCCGCCGCCTTTGAATCCCCTGCCGTCTCCGCCGGGATGTTGCTCTTGACCGCGGTCGTGCTGCTCTCGGCGCGCCTGGCCCCCGCGGCCCAGGACGATGACATCTTCCGGGTCACCTGGAAGACGGCGCTACTGGTGGGGGTCGCCCAGGGGCTGGCGGTCTTCCCCGGCCTCTCCCGCAGCGGCGCCACCATCGTAGCGGGGCTGTGGGGCGGCTTGGGCCGCAGTGCTGCCGCGGAGTTCTCATTTCTGCTGGCGGTGCCCACCATTCTGGCGGCGTCGCTGTATGGGCTGTGGCGGGAGCCGGACCTGGGCGCGGTGGCCGCCGGGCCGTTGCTGCTGGCCGCCGCAGTGGCCTTCATCTCCGGGCTGCTGGTGGTCCACTGGTTCATGCGGTGGCTGCGGCGGGGCCGGCTGGAGTGGTTTGCCGCCTACTGCGTGGTGGTCGGCGGCGGCTACCTGCTGGCGCGGCAGGCCGGCTGGCTGTAGCGGCCGGCAATAAGGACCCTTCCGACAACCGCAGAGAACGCCGAGGACGCAGAGAGGTTGCGGTTGGGTGTCTCTGGTCCTAGCGAAGCGTAAGGAGTGTCTCTGCGGTCTCCGCGCGCTCGGCGGTGAGTTTTGGGTTGGGCTCTAGGGTGCGGCCCCCGTGGGCGTGAAACCGCCTGCGCCTTACAGTGAGAGAGATTCTTCACTGGGAGGGCAGGGATGCGTAACCGCCATCAACGCATCTGGACATCAATGCTGAGGGCCGCCGCCCTTGGCATAGTCATGGGCGCGGTAGCTGCATTGTCCGCCGCGTGCTCGGCGGGACCCGCCCCGGCCCTTCCCGCCATCTCCGAGGGCCAGATGAAGGAGACCCTGGAGCGCGTGCTGGAGATGGGGCCGCAGCTGCTGCAGCAGCTGGAGGACATTGAAAAGCTCAGCCCCGGCACGGGCGCCGGGTGCGCCTCGTCCTACCCGGAAAGGTGCATTCCGCCGCCGCCGCCCAGGCTCACGTGCCAGGACATCGGCCTGAGCAACTTCCTGGTGCTGCCGCCGGACCCGCACCACTTTGATCCGGACCAGGACGGCATCGGCTGCGAGGAGTAGGGCCGTACGGTCAAAGCTCCTCTGTGTCCTCCTCGCCTTCTTCCCCGCACCAAGGGTCGCTGGTAGGGGATTAACCATGTCATGCAAGGGCGGGTGTAGGCACTCTGGCGCAAGTCAATCTGTCTGACTAACATGGCAGCTAGGCTAGGACTTTGGGCTCTATATAGCGGCCCTTACCGTCTCAGTCAGGGCCCGCGATACTTCAGTGTGCGTCCGGGTAGTCTCGCCCAAAGCGCACTGTATAGAAATGCCTTGGGCCAACGGGGGCTTCGTGACAGATTCGCAAACGGTCCCGCGCTCATTCGCTATCAGGCACAAATGGCCCCACTTGCTAGCCATCCTCATCCTTTTATTTGGCCACACGGCAGTGCACTATTCAATTCTGATCCCCGAAGTAGGGGAGGTGGTGGAACATCTGCCGTTCTTCAACCTGCACGTTCTCCATGAGGCCGAATTCCTGGTGGTCATTGCCTATGCCAGTTGGGTGTTTCGCCTTCGCGGCGGCGTACTAGCCCTGACGGCGACCACGCTGGCATCGTTGCCATTCATCTTCGCCAGCCGGATCAACCCATTGGAATACCTCGAATATGGATTCGCCGGTCCCGACAACAGCACAATCGAAGTCGCCGTATTGCTGGCCATTGGAACCTTCATTGTGTTCGTAAATGAAATGTGGGCCAGGGAGCGGGACCGAAGAATCGTGGCAGCCGGCCAACTGGAGACTGCCAACACCCAGCTGGTGGGAGCATTGGGCGAGCTTCAGTCCACCCAACGGCGCCTGGTGCAACAGGAACGGCTAAGCGCCTTGGGCCAGATGGCCAGTGGAGTGGTTCACGACTTTAACAACGCGCTGTCGCCGATTCTGGGCTATAGCGAGCTCCTGCTAGCCCTCCCCAAGCACCAAAATGACGATGGGGAGACCCGGGCGTCGTTGCTCCTCATCAAGACCGCCGCGGAGACCGCTGCTGGGGTGGTTCGCCGGCTGCGAGACTTCTACCGCCCCAAAGGGCATGCCGAGGTGTTCCAACCAATGGATCTGAACGAGGTAGTGAAGGACAGCCTCGCCCTGACCCGGCCAAGGTGGCAACCCAGTGGCCAGGAGGCGGCGAAGTCGCTGGAGGTAAAGACCCAACTGATGACCCCACTTCCACGACTGTTGGGGGATGAATCGGCCTGGCGTGATGTTTTGATCAATCTGATATTCAACGCAGTGGACGCCATGCCGGAAGGGGGTAAATTGACACTCGGCACTCGCCGCGGCGACCGGTCCGTACTGCTCCAGGTGGAGGTCACAGGTATTGGCATGTCTGACGAGGTGCGAACACGTTGCCTGGTGCCGTGGTTCACCACCATATGGGATAAAGGCACCGGACTG
>JBGPJN010000282.1:0-3671 GCA_041485445.1 Dehalococcoidia bacterium | reverse complement strand
TGATGTCCGAGGGCATGAGGTCGGGGGTGAACTGGATGCGCTTGAAGGAGCAGTCCAGGGAGGCGGCCAGGGCGCGGGCCAGGGTGGTCTTGCCGATGCCGGGCACGTCCTCGATGAGGATGTGGCCGCCGCTGAGCAGGGCCGCCAGGGTGAGATCAATGACCTCGCCCTTGCCCACCAGCACCTGTTCGATGCTGGCCTTGATGCGAGCGGCGGCGACGGCCACCCGCTGCGCCTGGTCAGGGTCCAGCGGACTGGCGGCGGGTTCGCCACCGGCGGCGCGGGCCTCCGCGGGCGATGGGCCGGTGAAAGGACGGTGTGGCGGGCTGGCGATGGCGGAATGTCCTTGGGTCAGCGCCGGCGGGCGGGCGGGCCGGAGCCGCCCCGACTCGTCGGGGTGGTCACCACGTGCTCCTCCGCTTCCCGAAGGTCATTGAAGGAGTCCACGCTGCGCCAGAAGGCCCTGGACCTCATGGCGGACATCTTCCCCGCCCGGGCCAGGCGCGGGAAGGTCTCGGTCTCGTGATCCCCCAGCTCGGGCAGCTCGGGCGCAATCTGGCGATCAAAAATGTAGATTCCCGCGTTAATCCAGTAGGGCAGCACCGCCTTCTCGCGAAATCCGATAACCTCGTCCCAGGGACCGGAGGTCACCAACCCGTAGGGGCTGACCATGGGGACCACCATGATGGTGGCCAGGTGGTCGGCGCGGGCGGACTTTTTCTGCTGGTAGTGGCTCAACACGCTGGCGGGAGACTCGGCGGTGATGATGTCGCCGTTGAGCACGAACACCGACTCCTCTGCCTCAGGCACCTGGGCCATTCCCTGGCGGATCGCCCCGCCGCGCCCCAGGGGCGACTCCTCCACGCTGTAGTGGGCGCGAATGCCGAACCCGCCGCCGTCCTGGAAGTGGTCCTGGATCGTCTGCCACAGGTAGCCCACCAGGAACACCACGTCGGTGACCCCGGCCTGTCTGAGCCACTCCACCTGGTGCTCCAGGATGGGCTTGCCGCCCAGGGGCACCATGGGCTTGGGCAGGGTGTCGGTGAGGGGACGCAGCCGTTCCCCCTTGCCGCCGGCCAAGATCAGTGCGTACATTCAGCAGCGTCCCATGAGGGCGCCGGCTGGCGGGACCAAAGTGCCGATGAAGCGGTCTGGCATTAACCTAAATATACCGCCCGCGACAGGAGCGGTCAACGGCGGATATCGCGCGAAGCCCCCGAACTCACCGCCGGCGCCGCCATCCTGGGCTGGAGGGGTAGCCTGGAACGCCACGACGCGCGGAAGTAGCCCGCGCCCCGCCGCCCTTGACAGGTTTGGGAGCAGCCGCTAGACTACCGACCGGTCGGTATGTCTACAAACGCCAAAAGCCCGCAGCGGGGCGAACCCCTGACTAAGGAGCGGCTGCTGGACGCCGTCCAACAACTCATGCTCTCCAAAGGGTATGCGGCCACCTCCGTCGACGACATTTGCCGCGACGCCGGGGTCACCAAGGGGGGGTTCTTCCACCACTTCCCCAGCAAGGAGTCGGCCGCCCAGGCGGCGCTGGAGCGGTTCTACGCCGCCACCGGCGGGATGATACTGGCCGCACCCCTGCCCGGCGTCACCGATCCGCTTCAGCGCCTCAACTGCCGGCTGGACATCCTGATGCAAGTGGCCAGGGACCCGGCCATCCCCAAACGCTGCCTCATCGGCACCCTCACCCAGGAGGTGGGGGAGACCCATCCGGAGATCCTCACCGTCTGTCATGACCTGTTCTCCCGGTGGCTCCTGGGCCTGGAGCACGAGCTGGCGGCAGCCAAGGCGCAGCGTGCCCCCGATGCCTCCTGGAGCCCCCGCAGCTTGGCCCAGCACCTGCTGGCCACCATTCAGGGCTCCCTGCTGCTGGCCAAGAGCGGCGAAGACGAATCCATTCTTGAGCAGAATCTACTGCACTATCGCGCCTACCTCGAAAGCCTGTTTGTTGGCGCGGAAGGAGGAGCAAGGCAACAACCGGCATCGGCTCACTGACACGGCACGCGCCAACGGGCCCCAAATTACTAGATCGACAAGGAGAATGCCATGACCGCCAACGCCATGCCCAACCCCATCGAAGTCTACGAAGCCTCAGTCAAGCTAGCCCAGAAGATCATACGCGGGGTGAAGCCAAACCAGTTGTCTCAGCCAACCCCTTGCAGCTACTGGACCGTGGCGGGCCTGATGGCCCACATGGTGGAGCCTCCCACACAGCTCTCAGCGTTCCTGGAGTCCGGCACGCCGCCCACGCCAGGCGCCTTGGCCAAGGACGCTTCCCTGCAAGCTTTTGATGCTGCCACCAAGAAGGCACTGGCCGCGGCCAAGGCCCCTGGCGCCCTGGCGAAACAGTGCAAAACCCCTGCGGGAGAGATGACCGGCGCTCAGTTCATGATGGTGGCGGCCTCGGACCTGTGCATCCACGCCTGGGACCTGGCCAAGGCCACCGGCCAGGACACCAAACTGGACCCCAAGCTGGTGGAGGTCAGCCACGCAGTCTTCTCCCCCTTCGCCCAGTTCGGCCGCCAGGCCGGGATTTTCGGGCCCGAGGTCAAGGTGCCGGCCAACGCCAGCGCCCAGGACAAGCTCCTGGCGATGACCGGACGGAAGCCCTAACCCGCCGAACGGAAGAGGGCTGATTCATGAGGATGGCGGTGCCTTGCTCGATTGACCGGTGCCGCCTTCCTCCGCAATGGCCCGAGCCATGACCATTACGATTCACATTCCAGCGGCGCTGCGCGCCTACAGTGAGGGGGCCTCGGAGCTTTTTCTTTCGGCCCCGAGTGTGCGTGCCGCCCTTGACCAGTTGGAGTCGCGTCATCCATCGCTACACCGAAACATCTGCGATGAGACAGGTAGGGTGCGCCGCCACGTCAACCTGTTCGTGAACACCTCTAATGTGCGCGACCGGGAAGGCCTCGATACGGCGCTGGCGCCAGGTGACGTCATCACAATTCTGCCCGCAGTCTCAGGAGGTTGAACATGCCAGAACGCTTAATTCTCTGCATTGGGACCAAGAAGGGCGTCTTCGTCGCCGAGGCGTCAAAGTCCAGGCAAAGGTTTACCCTGCGCGGGCCCTTCGGATCAGGGGTGGCCGTCTATGCGGCGTTTATCGACACTCGCAGCACCCCAAGCATCTTTGCCTCCAGCTGCAACGCCTTCTTCGGGATGAAGGTGCTGCGCTCCACCGATCTGGGGAAAAGTTTCACGGAGACGAAGTCGGCTCCCGCCTTCCCCAAGGAGGATGGGCGTGCCCTCGCCAACATCTGGGCGCTGGAAGCAGGCGACGACAAAGAGGACCTGTGGTGCGGCGTCGAGCCGGCGTCGCTCTTCAAGAGCGGCGATGGCGGCGACTCCTGGGAGATGGTCCCGGGCATCAGCAACCACCCGCACGCCCGAATTTGGCAACCGGGGAACGGCGGACTCTGCCTGCACACGATCCTGCGCGACGGGGACCGGGTGCACGTCGGAATCTCCACCGGCGGCCACTACTTGAGCGAAGACGGCGGCGCGAGCTTCACGCCTTCCAACCAGGGCGTCGGCGCCGGCTTCGTGCCCGATCCCTACCCAGAGTTCGGCCAGTGCGTGCACAAGATCGCGGGCCACAAGGACGCCCCCGGCCGGCTCTACATGCAGAACCACGGCGGCTGGGGACCAGGCGG
>JBGPJN010000281.1:0-3697 GCA_041485445.1 Dehalococcoidia bacterium | reverse complement strand
GGAAGCCGGCCCGGAAGTTGCGGTTGAGCATCATGGGGGCCTTGGCCTCCATCACCGCGCTGCCCGCCAGCCCGCCCCGAATGGCGTTGAACACCCGCTCGGGGTCCACGCCGGCCTTCTCGGCCAGCACCATGGCCTCGCTGAGCGCCTCAATGTTGGCCGCCACAATGATTTGGTTGGCCAGCTTGGTGATGTTGCCGGCGCCCACGTCGCCCGTCAGCACCACGTTCTTGCCCATGACCTTAAGCAGGGCCTGGCACTGGTCAAACACCTCCTGCTTGCCCCCCACCATGATGGCCAGGGTGGCGTTGATGGCCCCCGGCTCCCCGCCGCTCACCGGCGCGTCGAGCATCTCCACGCCCCTCTTGGCGCACTCGGCGGCGATCTTCTGGGACATGGAGGGGGCGATGGAGCTCATATCTATGATGACCGAGCCGGGCCGGGCGCCCTCCAGCACGCCGTTGGCGCCCAGGATGGCCCGCTCTGAGTCGGCGGAGTCGGGCAGCATGGTGATAATCTTGTCGGTGGCGGTGGCTACCTCGTAGCTGGAGCCACCGGCGCTGGCCCCGTCCAGCACCAGCTCCTCCACCCGGTCGCCCATCACGTCAAAGACGGTCACCGCGTAGCCGGCTTTGAGCAAGTTCTTGGCCATGGGCTTACCCATGATCCCCAATCCGATGAACCCAATCTGTTCGGTCATTGCCCCACTCCTAGTCCGTACTGTTGGGTAAGCCTGTTGGCCAGCGCTAAACCCATGTTCCAAACCATACTACACAATCACGCCGCGACGCACCAGTCCACCTACTGTTCCAGGGTGTAAATGGCCGGGAGCTGCCGGTACCGCTGGTCCAGGTCGGTGCCGTACCCCACCAGAAACCGGTCGGGCACGGTGAACCCCAGGTAGTCAATGGTCACCGGCGCCAGGCGGCGTGAAGGCTTGTCCAGGAGCGCGCACAGGCGCAGGGAGGCCGGGCGGCGCCGGCTCAGGTACCGCAGCGCCGCGGTGGTGGTGATGCCCGTATCCACGATGTCCTCCACCACAATCACGTCGCGGCCCGCTACGGCCTCCTGCGGCAGACCCATGACCATCCGGGACCGGCCCGCGCTCACCGTGCCCCCCCCATAGCTGCTCAGGCGCAGGAACTCGATGCTGCGCAGCGGCGTTTGCATCTGCCGCACCAGGTCCGCCAGGAAGATAAAGCAGCCGCGCAGGATACCCACCACCGTGGGAGTTCCCGCGCCGTAGTCCCAGTCCAGCTCGCCCGCCAGGCGGAGGACCCCGGCGGCGATCTCCTGCTGGGAGATCAACGGGTCCAGTCTGGGGCTGGCGGCAGACGTTGCCATGGACCTGCTCCCGGTGGTGTATAAGTCAAGCCCTCGTCATTCCGGCGCAAGCCGGAATCCGTCAAGGCATCTTAACCACGCTTTTATCTGGACACCGGCCTTCGCCGGTGTGACGGCTAGAGTCCCCATTTCCCTACCACAGCAAACTGAGACACTACCGACTGGCCGCCAGGATTGTACCACGACGAAACCGGCCCACCCAATACGCCCCAGCCAGGGGATGTAGCCGGTTCCATTGTGCCCATCCCCTGGGCGAGGTTATCATGGTGGTGGATTGCATGCACTGAGGTTACTATGTCCAGCCCCAAGACCGCCCTGGTCACCGGCGGCGCCGGGTTCATCGGCTCCCATCTGGTTGACCGTCTGATTTCCCTGGGCTACCGGGTGGCGGTGGTGGACGACCTGAGCACCGGCCGCCTGCGCAACCTGGACCCCGCGGCGGTGCTCTATATGGCCGACATCACCCAGCCAGCCATCCACGGCGTGTTCCAACAGGAGCGGCCCAGCCTGGTTTTTCACCTGGCGGCCCAGATTAGCGTCAGCCACTCCACCCGCGACCCCATCCGCGACGCCGAGTGCAACGTGCTGGGCGCGCTGCGGGTGCTGGAGGCGGCCCGGGCCTGCGGCGTGGGCAAGATCATCTACTCGTCCACCGGCGGCGCCTTGTACGGTGAGCCCGAAGTCAACCCTTGCGCCGAGACGCACCCCGTCGCCCCGCTGTCGCCCTACGGCGCCTCCAAGTACCTGTTTGAGCAGTACCTCATGCTGTACCGCCGGCTGCACGGGCTGAACTACACCATTCTGCGCTACGGCAACGTCTACGGCCCCCGGCAGGACCCCCACGGCGAGGCCGGGGTGGTGGCCATCTTCACCCAGGCCATGCTGGAGGGCAAGGAGACCCGCATCTTCGGCGACGGCGTCCAGGACCGGGACTTCGTCTATGTGGGCGACGTGGTGGAGGCCAACATCCGGGCCATTGACCGCGGCGAGGGCAACGCCTTCAACATCGGCACTGGAAAGGGGACCACCATCAACCGCGTCTTTGAGCTCCTGAAGGGGCTCACCGCATACCCCCAATCCGCTAATTACGGCCCCGCCCGTCCCGGCGACGTATACAAGATTAGCCTGGAGTGCAGCAAGGCCCGCCGGGAGCTAGGGTGGACCCCGCAGACCAAGTTGGAGGAGGGCTTGCGCCACACGGTAGAATATTTCCGTAATCGCCGTCACGGCACGGCGCAAGCTTGAACCAACGGGTAGGAGGCGAGCCATCGGATGGAAGCTGAATACGATGCCATAATCCTGGGGGCGGGGGCTGCGGGCCTGGCCGCCGGGCTGTATACCGGGCGCGCAATGATGAAGACCCTGATTCTGGAGAGTATGGGCACTGGCGGCCAGCTCCTGATCACCGACCTGATTGAAAACTACCCTGGATTCCCAGAAGGCGTGCATGGGCAAGAGCTGGCCAAGATGATGGAAGTCCAGACCACCCGCTTCGGCCCCACCATCGAGTACAACGAGGTGGAGGCGGTGGACGACCTGGAGGGAGAGGTCAAGGTGGTGCGCACCTACGACAAGAGCTACACCACCAAGACCCTGATCATCGCCACCGGCGGCGCCCACAACAAGCTGGGCGTGCCCGGCGAGGACGCCTTCGCCGGCAAGGGCGTCTCCTACTGCGCGGTGTGCGACGGCAACTTCTTCCGCGGCCAGGACGTGATGGTGATCGGCGGCGGCGACGCGGCCATGGACGAGGGCTACTACCTCAGCGGCATCGTCAACTCGGTCACCGTGGCCCACCGGCGCGATGAGCTGCGGGCCACCAAGGTGCTGCAGGAGCGGGCCTTCAAGAGCCCCAAGTTCAAGTGGCTGTGGAGCCACGTGGTGGAGGAGTTTGTGGGCAATGAGGCCCTGGAGGGGGCCAGGGTCAAAGACTTGAAGACGGACAAGGTATACACCTACCCCACCGCCGCCGCGTTCATCTACGTGGGTTTCCACCCCAACTCCGGCTTCCTCAAGGGGAAGCTGGACATGGACGCCCTGGGCCACCTCCACACCGACATCCACATGCGCACCAAGGCTCCCGGAGTTTTCGCGTGCGGGGACGTGCGGGCGGAGTCCACCCGCCAGCTTGGCGCCGCCGTGGGGGACGGCATCACCGCCGCCCTGGCCGCCTACCACTACCTCAGCGCGTGAAGTGGGCGGTCCCCCACGCATGGGCCCTGGCCGCAGGCCCTCCGGCGCACGAGTTGACTCTGGAGGGCCTCAGCCTTTCCCGGGGATGACTTTTCCTCCCCTTACCAAGGGGAGGTTAGGAGGGGTCGTTCCCCGTTGCTGGGCAGACGCCAACCCCTCG
>JBGPJN010000280.1:0-3713 GCA_041485445.1 Dehalococcoidia bacterium | reverse complement strand
CATTTTCGCCGCAAGGGCCTTGCCCCCGCTGGTTGAGTAGGCCCGACCGCAGTCGGGACGTATCGAAACCCGTCTCCCCGTTGGTCTCGATACGTCCCGATTTTATCGGGACTACTCGACCAGCGAGTGGAGGAAAATGAACAGCCCTGCGGGGCAATCCCACGCTAATAATCCTGGGATGACCAAGAGCATTGCGGGCCGCCTTCACGCTCTCTTCACGGCGCGCCACACACTTTTCACATGCACCTCACGGCGGGGGATTAGCCTGGCATCATGGTGGAGGAGGTGTCGGTGAACTGGTTGGGGAGAACGTGGCAACACGGTGCGGCCCAGCGGATGCAGGCCAGTGAGATGACGGCCTGCCCCTGCCTCTGCAGGGAGGGATCGGCCATCAGTCGGGTTACGGCACATTATTGACAACAGTCACTATATTTGATATATGGTATATCAAAAAAGCTCTATCTACCAAAGCAATAAGAGACTAGACAATCGCCTAAGAAGGGGTGTTAAGTATGCCTAACGCAGTTTCATTCGCCAGCGCTTGGAAGTGCAAGTCCTGCGGCCACGTGAACGGCCCCTTGCGGGACGTCCTTTGCGGCAAGTGCGGCCGGCGGACCGGGCCGTTGGCCTGAACGCCCCTGTAGAGTCACCACGCCAACCGAGTCTACCCCACACACCAGGAGGCATCCTCGATGGACGTCAACAAGCTCACTGAAAAGGCCCAGGGCGCGGTGGTGGCCGCCCAGAAAACAGGTGAGGAGCTTCGTCACACCCAGCTGGAGCCCGAGCACCTGTTGCTGGCCCTCATCCAGCAAGCCGATGGCGTGGTGCCCCAGATCCTGAACAAGCTGGGAGTGGACAGCAACGTGCTGCTGGCCCAGCTGCGGACCGAGCTGGACCGGCAGGCCAAGGCGGCGTCACCCGCCCAGCTTTACCTCTCTCCCCGGATGAACCAGGTGTTCACCCAGGCCGAGCGCGAGGCCGAGCGGATCAAGGACCAGTATGTCAGCACCGAGCACCTGTTGCTGGGCATCGTGGAGAAGGACACCGGCGCCGCTGGTCGCATTCTCCGGGAGCGGGATGTAACACGCGACCGGGTGTACCAGGTGATGACCTCCATCCGGGGCAGCCAGCGGGTCACCGACCCCAACCCGGAGGGCAAGTATCAGGCGCTGGAAAAGTATGGGCGCGACCTGACCCAGGTGGCCCAACAGGGCAAGCTGGACCCGGTCATCGGCCGGGACCAGGAGATCCGCCGGGTGGTGCAGGTGCTGTCCCGGCGCACCAAGAACAACCCGGTCCTGATCGGCGAGCCCGGCGTGGGCAAGACCGCCATCGTGGAGGGGTTGGCCCGGCGCATCGTATCGGGCGACGTGCCTGAGGGCCTGAAGAAGAAGCGCATCGTGGCGCTGGACCTGGGGGCCATGGTCGCCGGCTCCAAGTACCGGGGCGAGTTCGAGGAGCGCCTGAAGGCAGCCTTGAAGGAGGTCCAGGACTCCCAGGGGCAGGTGGTGCTGTTCATTGATGAGCTCCACACGGTGGTGGGCGCCGGCGCCGCCGAGGGGGCAATGGACGCCTCCAACATGCTCAAGCCCATGCTGGCCCGGGGTGAGTTGCACTGCATCGGCGCCACCACTTTGGACGAGTACCGCAAGCACATCGAGAAGGACGCCGCCCTGGAGCGCCGCTTCCAGCCGGTGCTGGTGGACGAGCCCACGGTGGAGGACACCATCAGCATCCTCCGGGGGCTGCGGGAGCGGTACGAGGTGCACCACGGCGTGCGCATCAAGGACACCGCCCTGGTGGCCGCGGCGGTGTTGTCCCACCGGTACATCACCGACCGGTTCCTGCCGGACAAAGCCATTGACCTGGTGGACGAAGCCGCCTCCAAGCTGCGCATCGAGATTGACAGCCTGCCCACCGAGCTGGACGAGGTGGAGCGCCCCATCATGCGCCTGGAGATCGAGCGGGAAGCCCTGCGCCGGGAGTCGGACAGCGCGTCCAAGGAACGCCTGGCCAACCTGGAAAAGGAGCTGGCCGACCTGAAGGAGGAGAGCCACCGCCTGAAGGCCCAGTGGCAGCAGGAAAAACAGGCCATCCAGAACCTCCAGCAACTCAAGGAGGAGGTGGAGCAGGTCCGCCTTCAGATCGAGCAGGCCCAGCGCACCGCCGACTACGAGAAGGCCGCCCGCCTTCAGTACGAGACCCTGGCCGGGCTGGAGCGGCGCATCGCCCAGGCGGCCCAGGTCCTCGCCGGGGAGGCGGGCGGCGCCCGCATGCTGAAGGAGGAGGTGGACGAGGACGACATCGCCGAGGTGGTCAGCCGCTGGACCCACATTCCGGTGAGCCGGCTGCTGGAGGGGGAGGTCCAAAAGCTGCTGCACATGGAAGAGCGGCTGCACCAGCGGGTGGTGGGCCAGGACGAGGCCATCCGCGCGGTCAGCAACGCCATCCGGCGCTCCCGGGCCAACCTGCAGGACCCCAACCGGCCCCTGGGCAGCTTCATCTTCCTGGGCCCCACGGGCGTGGGCAAGACCGAGCTGGCCCGGGCCCTGGCGGAGTTCCTGTTCGATGACGAGCAGGCCATGGTGCGCCTGGATATGTCCGAGTACATGGAGAAGCATACCGTGGCCCGGCTCATCGGCGCGCCCCCAGGCTATGTGGGCTTTGAGCAGGGTGGGCAGCTGACCGAGGCGGTGCGCCGGCGCCCCTACTCCGTGATTCTGTTCGACGAGATTGAGAAGGCCCATACCGACGTGTTCAACGTGCTGCTGCAGGTGATGGACGACGGCCGCCTGACCGACGGCCACGGGCGCACCGTGGATTTCAAGAACTCGGTGGTGATCATGACCAGCAACATCGGCTCCCAGTGGATCACCCAGCCCGACCTCACCTATGACGAGATGCGCGGACGGGTGATGGAGGTTATGCAGTCCACCTTCCGGCCCGAGTTCCTCAACCGCGTGGACGAGGTGCTGATCTTCCACCAGCTGAGCAAGGAGCACCTGCACAATATCATCGACATCCTGGTCCAGGGCCTGCAGAAGCGGCTGGCCGAGCGGCACCTGACCCTGGAGCTGAAGCCCGCCGCCAAAGAGATGCTCATCGAGGCGGGATATGACCCGGTGTACGGCGCCCGTCCCTTGAAGCGCACCCTGCAGCAGAAGGTCCTGGACCCCCTGGCGGTGCAGGTGCTGGCCGGGCAGTTCCACGAAGGGGATACGGTGGTGGTGGACGTGGAGGGCGACAACCTGGTGTTCATGGCCCGGGTGAAGGCTGAGGCGGTGGTGTAACCGCGGCGCAGGCAAGGCCCTCTGACAGGGTCGGCGATTCAGGCGAGGGGGAAAGCATTGGGCTGGCCTGGTCGGGCCAACCGGAATGGCGCCCCAAATTGTCAAGATGGGAGATGATGATGACTAGCGAGCATACCTACAAGGTCATCGAGTTGGTTGGTTCTTCGCCCGAGGGCGTGGAGCAGGCCATCTCCAACGCGCTGGCTCGGGCCAGCCAGACATTGAAGGGTCTGGACTGGTTCGAGGTGAAAGAGATCCGGGGCAACATTCAGGATGGTAAAGTGGCGTGGTACCAGGTCAAGCTGGGCATTGGGTTTCGCGTGCTGGACCCCGCGGATCTTCACCAAGAGTGAGCGGGGGCCTCGCCTCCACCCCACCCGCCGGGCCTCGTGGTCGGTCAACAATCTTTTGGATGTCATT
>JBGPJN010000279.1:0-3716 GCA_041485445.1 Dehalococcoidia bacterium | reverse complement strand
GTCCTCCTGCGTCCTGGCCATCAACGCCGACCCGGTGACCATTGAGTACCTGGAAAAGGAGATCGCCGACCGGGGCTTTGCCGAGGGGTGGATCAAGGCCGAGCCGCCCTCCCACCGCACCGGCAAGAAGGTGGCCGTGGTGGGGTCCGGCCCGTCGGGGCTGGCGGCGGCCCAGCAGCTGAACCGGGCGGGCCACTGGGTCACGGTGTTTGAGCGGGCCGACCGCATCGGCGGCCTGCTGGCCCTGGGCATCCCCGACTTCAAGCTGGACAAGGGCCTGCTGGGCCGGCGCGTTGAGCTGATGGCCGAGGAAGGTATCGCCTTCCGCACCGGTGTCAACGTGGGGGTCAACTACGCGGTGGAGGAGCTGCGCGGCAGCTTTGACGCCGTCTGCCTCACCGGCGGCTCCACCCACGCCCGGGACTTGCCCGTACCGGGCCGGGAGCTCAAGGGCGTCCACTTGGCCATGGAGTACCTCAGCCAGCAGAACCGCGTCCTGTCCGGTGAGCACATCGCCCCGGACCAGCGCATCACCGCGGAGGGCAAGCGCGTGGTGATCCTGGGCGGCGGCGACACCGGGTCCGACTGCCTGGGCACCGCCCATCGGCAGGGGGCGGAGGTGGTGTACCAGATGGAGCTGCTGCCTGAGGCGCCCCAGGACCGGCGGGCCAACAACCCCTGGCCCCAGTGGCCCTTCACCATGCGCATCTCCACCTCCCAGGAGGAGGGCGGCGTCCGAGACTACAACGTGCTGACCAAGGCCTTCGCCGGCAGCGACGGCAAGGTGGAGGAGTTGCACGCGGTGCGGGTGGATTGGTCCGAAGCGGCGCCCAACGGCCGCCCGGCCATGAGGGAGCTGCCCGGCAGCGAGTTCGTCATCCAGACTGACCTGGTGCTGCTGGCCATGGGCTTTCTGCATCCGGAGCACGACGGCATGCTGGCCCAGCTGGGAGTGGCGCTGGACGGCCGGGGCAACGTGAAGGTGGACCGCAACCGCATGACCAACGTCCCCGGCGTCTTTGCCGGGGGGGACATGGTGCGCGGCCAGTCCCTGGTGGTGTGGGCCATCGCCGAAGGGCGAGAGGTGGCCCGCGGCGCGGACCGCTACCTGGAAGGGGAGAGCAGCCTGCCGCCGTCCCTGCCCTGACCGGGTAGGCAGGCATCTTGCGTGGGTTTCCAAGGTGGGTTCTACCGCAGTCCGAAGAGAAGGCGTAGCTTGCCAGCCACCTGGGATTGCGTTTCTGGGGACAGCTCTCCCAACTCGCGCAGGATAAAGGACTCCGAAACTGTCATCAGCCGGTGCAGCCGGATGGTTGAGGGTGCCCGCAACCCGGTAGCCGCAAAGCTGGGTTGGCTTGGCTCGAGCACAACGTCCGTTTCTTCGGCATCATCTAGCGTGACTCGGCTGGTGATGAACGCCAGTACCACATGACGATACTGCCCCACCGGGTCGGTCGGGCAGATGGCCGGGCGCACCTTGCCAGCTGACAGGTCGTCGAAGGGGAAGGGCGCCAGTCCAACTTTACCCCGAGGCACGGAAGGGTTGACCATCCTCCGGGGTGTAGATGTCCTCCCCCGGGTCCTCCAAGAAACTGAAGGCAGGATTCTGCGCAGCTGCCCTGAGCCATTCCCCCTCGTCCGCGGCATCGCTGGGCTGCAACTGGAGCAACAGGTCAAGAACAGCCGCCAGCCTCGCGGCGAGTTCTTTCCGCGTCATGTCCTGAGCGGATATCAGAAGCACTTGATACTCGCCGGGGGTGACGGTCTCCAGCGGCTCGCTCAAGTGCAGCCAGCCGTGTTTATCCACCCTTCCTGTAGTACCTACAGGCTGCATTGAGAATCCTGCCTTCCGACCCATACTACCGCCGCGTCGCCGACGCCGACGCCAACTCCCGGGCGCCGGTGAGATACTCGTGTACGTCCAGCACCTGGATGGTGTTGGTGGTGCCGGACACGCCCGTCAGGAACCCGTGGACGATGGTCACTATGTCCTGCTCCGTGACCAGGGTGCTGTCCAGCGCCGCCCGGATGATCATGGCCACCAACTTGGGCACGTCCGTCTCCACCGGCAGCACGCCCATGGGCGCCAGTCCCCAGCCCAACGCCACCTTGCGCAGCACCTTGGGGTCGTGGGAAAAGACAATGATGTCGGCCTCGGGCCGGAACCGGGCCACCTCAAAGGCCGCCCGCCCGGTGCTGGTCAGCACAATGGGCTTGGCGTGCAGGGACTTCACCAGCCCCGACGCGGCGCCGGCGATGGCCTCGGTGCGGTCCCGGGATGTGTAGTCCCGGAAGTAGGGGTAGATCTTCTCCGCCTGCCGGATGGTGGCGTCGGCCACTTTGACCGCTTCCACCGGGTAATGACCCATGGCGGTCTCGTCCGAGAGGAGGATGGAGTCGCAGCCGTCCAACACCGCGTTGGCTACGTCGGAGACCTCTGCCCGGGTGGGCGTGGGCGAGTCCACCATGGACCGCAGCATCTGGGTGGCGATGCACGATGTCTTGGCCGCCTCGTTGGCCCGCTTGACGATGTGCTTCTGGACCACGGGGACCTCTTCCATGGGGATCTCCACCCCCAGGTCGCCCCGCGCCACCATCACGCCGTTGACCTCTTTGAGAATCTCCTCCAGGTTGTCCGGCTGAATGCCCTCCCGCTTTTCCAGCTTGGCCATCACCAGGGCCCGGCTGCCAATGAGCTCCAGGTAGGCCTTGGCCTGCCGGATGTCCTCAGCGGTGCGGACGAAGGAGATGCCCACCCAGTCCACGTCCTGCTCCACTCCGAACTTGAGGTCCACCTTGTCCTTCTCGGTCAGCACGGGCAGGTCAATCTGCACTCCGGGGAGGTTCACCCCCTTGTTGGAGGTGACGACGCCGCCGTTGCGCACCCGGGTGCGAACCTTCAGCCCCTGCTTCTCCAACACCTCCAGGCAGAAGGTGCCGTCGGCGATGTACACCAGGTCGTCCACCTTCAGGTTCCGCAGAATTGCCGGCTCGGGGAAGGGCAGCACGTCCGGCTGGTCCGAGGCGGCGTCGGGTACCAGCCAGACCTCGTCCCCCCGGTTGATGCGCACCGGCTGGGCCACCTTGCCCAGGCGCAGTTTGATGCCCCCCAAATCTTGGAGTATGGCCAGCGGGCGGCCGTGCAGTTCGGACAGTTTTCGCAGGTCGCGGATGACCTCCGCGTGCTCGGCGTGGGTCCCGTGGGAGAAGTTGAGCCGGGCGCAGTCCATGCCCGCGTCAATCAGCTGGCCCAGGGTTTGGAAGTCCCGCGATTGAGGGCCGATGGTCACCATGATCTTGGTCTTGCGCATGGCACTTATCCTCCCGCCGGTCCAGTCCGGCCGCTCTCTACGCCAACTTCGTGTCCGTTCCGCCATCGGCGGGGATATCTAGGCAGGCGGTGTGTAACCAGTCCCTCCCCTCACTAAGAGCCTATCCTAAAAACTCACCGCGGAGCGCGCAGAGACCGCTGAGTTAATGGAAAACCAATCGTAAACCCTCTGCGTCCTTAGCGCTCTCTGCGGTTATTAGGATAGGCTCTAAGGGGAGGTTAGGAGGAGTCGTTCCTCCTCGCTACGCGGAGACCACCCCCTCTTTAGTCTCCCCCTTGGTAAGGGGGAGAAATCGCCTTTGTCACATATCCTCTTAGCGCCGCCGGGCGTCGTAGGCGGCGGTGGCGGCCTCTAGGCCGGCCCTGCGGTTGACCTGCAGCTCCT
>JBGPJN010000278.1:0-3762 GCA_041485445.1 Dehalococcoidia bacterium | reverse complement strand
GCTGGCAGCTGGCCTCGCCCAGGACCTGACGGATCTCGAAAGTAGCAATGGGGGCAACAAGGCGACCCAACGAGACGAAGCAGAACAAGACCTGAAGCAATTGCTGGATACACGATTCGATCCGGAGGAGTACCTTCGGCCAGGACTTGCCGGTTTGGCAATGCTCCAGCAGGTCTTCAGCTCAGGGCTTGCCGACCGGCAGTGGATTGTTGCGCGTCATCCCCTGAGTAGCCAGGCTCACTTTCAACTCGGCTCATTCCTGGGAATGATGGGCAAGTGGCTTGGGAAACGAGGACTGGTCGAAGAAGGGGTCACCGAATGCAAAATCGCTGCTGCGCTGCGGGAAGATTGGGACGCACCTCGTGTGGAGGTCGGGATCATCTTGGGGAACGCCGGGCGCTACCAGGAGGCGTTAGCTGCGCTGGAAGAGGCGTCCGAGAAGCTGCAAGGGTGGACGCCACATCTAGCCTTCAGCCTGGGGTATGTTCGAATGCAGCTTGGCCAGACCAGGGAGGCTCTGGAGGCATTTGAGTACGTGATTGGTGTCCGCCCTGACTATGCCCTGGCTTTGAACTACGCGGCCCACTGCTGCCTCGAGCTCGGTGAAACCGCGAAGGGTCAGCGGCTGGCCAAGAGGGCCAGGCACCTCGGAGAAGATGGTGCGTATCTTGCTTGGCGCCGGGGAGCGTATGCCAGGCGCGACGCCAAAAAGGCGTGAATAGGGGACTTCCCAGCGTCGCAGTCACCGCTCCTTTAGCTACGGGACGGGCGGCCCTGTACCCAAGGACCGACCGTGCCCGCAGGGTTGGCATCACCGACCCTTTGAGGGTTATGCGACGGTTCAGGTCTGCTGGCTGAACCCCGACCACAGGCGGAGAGTACCCCCGGTGTCGGATGATCTTGATGCACCAGAGATGCCCGCGCGGGCAAGCAGGGCCGGCCCGGTTGGGAGAGCCGGGGCTCCCTCGCCGGGGTCCCCGCAGGAGGTTAGGACCGGGGCCGCCGGGCCCCGCCCCGACGAGTCCGGGAGGAAGGGGCGGGAGGTGCGGCCTCGGCCGCTACCCCCTGGTGTAGGCTCTGGGCGTCAGGCTCCTTGGCCGGCGGGGTGTCGACCGCGGTGTCTTCCAGGGTCGGACCCTCTTGTGGCAGGTCATCCTCGGGCTCCTCCGGGGTCTCCACCTCAGGCGGCTCGGCCGCTCCGTTTGAGGCTGGGGAAGGTGCTCCGTCCTTAACGAACATGGGCATCAAGACCAGGTTGGGGCTGCCGGCGTGGGTGAACCGGGCCGGGTTGGACGGGAGGTTGCACTCCATCAGCACCAGGCCGTGCTTGCCCGCCAGGAACTCCAGCAGATAACGCACGTTAAACGCGATGCTGCCGGGCTCACCGCGGGTGGTGACGGCCACGGTGCCGCTGACCTCTCCCCATTCCTCGGATCGGGCGGACAGCTGCATTGCCTGATCCGTCCACTCCAGACGGAGGGTGTTGCTGCCTTGCTTTCCCGCGGACATGGGCGCCAGCATGCGCACCACCCGGTAGGCGGCCTCGGCGTCGAAGGTGACCTTTCTGGGCAGGTCCTGAGGGATCAGCTGCTGGTAGTTGGGGAACTCGCCGGTCAGGAGCTGGGTGTAGAGGGTGGCCTCGCCGAAGTGGAAGCTAGCCCCGCCGGCCGTCATGCGCACCCGCATCATCCGCCGGGCCACCGCCGTCCGGGCCGCGTCGGACGAGGCCCCCTGGCGGAAATTGGAAAAGGCGGGTTGACCGCTGGAGCTGGGGGGCTTGACCGCCCGCTTCCAGAGGCGCTCCAGGGCCTGGACGGAGTTCCGGGGCACTAGCAGCTGCTTCACACCGCTGCCGGCGCCGAGCAGCGCCAGGGGCATGGCCTGCCAGGCCAGCCGGAAGCCGTCGCCGGCGGCCACCTCGATGGGGTCGCCCAGGGCAACGCACACGGCCTGCAGCACCGGCCGGGCCGTCTGCTTATCGGTAGCGGTGTAGGGCACGGCCCCCACCAGGGCCTTGACGAACCGGTCGCCGTCCACCAGTTCCCCCTCGCCATCGATGTCGCCCCGACCTGTCGGGGGGAACTCGCCGGCGTCGGTGCTGAATAGGGTTACCCGCGTCCCCCCGCTGGTCAGGGTGACTTTCCCACCGTCGCGTTCGAGGGTGGCCACCTCGGCGTTGGGGATGTGCCGGAGCACGTCGGTCAGGGTCTTGTAGGGCAGGGTGAAGGCGTCTCCGGAGGCCTCCGCCAGGTCCGCCGACACCGAGAGCTCCAGGTTGGTCGCGCGGAGCTTCCCGCCCCGGAAAAGGACGTTGGCCAGGATCGGCAGCGTAACCTTGCCGCGAGCGACGGCCGGCTCCACCAGCTCCAGGGCATGCTTGAGTCGATGTACCGGTACTTGCATCTGCATATTTACCCTCAGTGCTAAAATGAGGTCGGGGGCTAATCCGGTCTAAAACTCCTATTGTTGGCTATCACCTCCTTCGTGCCGAGAAATGGGGAGGGGCAACTTTTCGACGGAAGCGAAGAGTTGCCCCTCCTGGGATAGACCCGGGTAAAACCTGAGCGCCGTCTCAGAACAGGTTGTTCTGCGTCGGGCCGGCCGGTGCTGCGGGCGCCGGCGCAGTCCTGGCCGCCCTGGGAGTTGCCGGAGGCCTCGGCGCAGGCGCCGGCCGGATGTACTTGGGGTTCTGGCGCCGCTCCTGCCAGACCCCGTCCGCCGCGGCCAACAGCTCCGGCACCCGCGCCAGCGCATTGGGCAGGTCGGCGTCGGGCGTGGTGGTCAGGAAGGGGTCACAGCCGAACCGCTGGAGCCCGATGCTGCCGCGCCCGTCCCTGAGGGTGATGATGACCCTGAGGTACTCCGGGGGCGGGGCTGCCGTTGTCGCCGCCGTTGCCGGCGCTTCCTCCTCTTCTTCAGGCTCGGCGGAGGCCTCCGCCGGCGGGGTTGGCTCTTCCGGGGCTTTTGGCACTTTGGGCACCCTGGGTCTAGGCATGGTCACCTCCCTTTCTTTTGGGCCAGGAATCCTCGCGTCGACCGCAGGCCGAAGACCCGGGCCGCGTTCTCGGGCGCCGCCTCCACCGCCCGCAGCTCCCCCCGGTTCATATCCACATATAAGGCCATCCAGGGGCAGGCGCCGGTGATGAGCCGGCGCACCACCTCCAGGACCAGGGCAGCCATGACCTGGTTGATCACTGGGCTCTGGCCGCCCAGTGCGATGGCCTCGGCGCAGTCGGGGTCCATCCCCTCGGGTCCCGACGAAGTCGGGACGGGGGGCGCTGTGGGCAGGAGCAGCTCCGGCCGTTGTACCGTGGGCAAGGGGAGGGCGTAGCAGACCCCCGTCTCCGGGTAGAAGGCGCCCTGGAGCGCATCCGGCGAGCGGGCGTTGCCGATGAGCACCTGGCCCAGGTTCTCGGCGTTGCCGGCGTCGATCCACCAGCGGGTGGGCTCCACCGAGGCGGCGATCTCCGCCCTGGCCATGGGGTTGTCCACGCAGCCAACGATGATGCGGGCGCAGCTGAGGGGCGAGGAGTTGCCGTAGTAGGTGTGCTGGTGGAACGCCTGCACCGAGTAGCCGATGGAGCGGCCGTAGAGCCTGCTCAGGCGGGTGGCCAGGACCTCGGCCTTGAACCGCCCCACGTCGCCCTGGTAGAACGCCTGCCGCAGCAGGTTGTGTTCTTCCACCGTGTCGTGGTCCACCAGGAGCAGCTGCACCTCCGGCTGTGGGATGAGCAGACGGCAGATCCCTTCCGACACCAGGCT
>JBGPJN010000277.1:0-3820 GCA_041485445.1 Dehalococcoidia bacterium | reverse complement strand
GGAGGCCCTGCGCTGGGCCTACCAGCATATCTGCGGCAGCGGCCAGTGGGGCCACGTGGTGGACAACTGGTGGCAGACGGAGACCGGCGGCCCCTGTCTGGGCACTCCGGCCACCATCCCCGTGCGGCCCGGCCGGGTGGGCAAGCCCCTGCCGGGGGCGGTGCTGGACATTGTGGACCGAGAGGGCCAGCCCATCACCGAGCCGGACCAGGGCGGCTTCCTGGTCATCCGCAAGCCCTTCCCCCACTTCTACCGCACGGCCTACGGCGACCCGGCGCGCTACGCCAAGGACTGGGGGACCATCCCCGGCTGCTACCTCACCGGCGACGTGGCGTTGCGCGACGCCGACGGCTACTACATGGTGGTGGGCCGCGCCGACGACGTGCTGAAAGTGGCCGGCCACCGCATCGGCTCGGCGGAGGTGGAGAGCGCCCTGGTGTCCCACCCCGCGGTGGCGGAGGCCGCGGTCATCGGCAAACCCGACGAGATCCGGGGCGAGTCCATCAAGGGCTTCGTCACCCTGCGGGTGGGCCAGACCCCCTCTGAGGAGATGGCGGCGGCCCTGAAGCTCCACGTGCGCCACGAGCTGGGGCCCATTGCCGTGCCCAGCGAGATTGAGTTCACCCCAGCGCTGCCCAAGACCCGCTCCGGCAAGATCATGCGCCGCCTGCTCAAGGCCCGCGAGCTGGGCCTGGACCCGGGGGACGTAACCACCCTGGAGGAGTAACATTAGCTAATCCTTGTTGATAAAGCGGGAGTGGCCATGACAGTACAGGGAGCAAGGCTCAAATTCACAACGGAACAGTACCATCTAATGGCCCATGCGGGCATCCTGGGTGAAGACGACCGGGTGGAGCTTATAGAGGGAGAGATTGTTCAGATGGCCCCCATCGGCAGCCGTCACCAGGCCTGTGTGAACCGGTTGAACGCACTGTTCTCCCGCGGGGCGGCAGACCGGGCGGTAGTCGAAGTCCAGGGCCCCATCAATTTGCCGGGACACTCCGAGCCGGAGCCCGACGTGGCCCTGCTGCGGCGTCGCGCCGATTACTACGCAGAGGCCCATCCTGGCCCCAACGACATCCTTCTGCTGGTGGAGGTCTCCGACACCTCGGCGGACTACGACCGGCAGGTGAAGGCGCCCCTCTACGCCAGACATGGGGTTCTGGAGCTTTGGCTGGTTGACCTGGAGACTGGGGTGGTTGAGGTGTACCGCAGACCGACGGCGCGGGGCTACCAGGAGGTCCTGCAACACGGGCGGGGCCAGCGCCTCTCCCCCGAGGCCTTCCCCGACCTGGACCTGGCCGTGGAGGATATTCTGGGGTAGCGCCAAGGCGCGGGAGCTGGGCCTGGACCCGGGGGACATAACTACTCTGGAGGAGTGAATGGGAACAGTGGGGGATGTCCTAATAGGAGTCGCTTTACTAGCCTTTCTGGGGTGCGTGGTATGGTTTATTGTGGCCCTATCCAAGCGCCGAGGTCGTAGGCTGCCCGCAATTTTGATGGGGGTATCGCTCACCATAATGGTGTTAGGCGCCATCATCACACCGGACAGGAACCAAGAACCATTAGCAAGCAATGGTTCGGCTGCCATGGATGGTGGCACCACTAGGTTAACGCCTACACTCACCCCCACTCCGGTGCCGACTTCTACAGCAACGCCCGCTTCCACGCCAACGCCGACTCTTTCTCAAATTCCCTTCCCACAACTCAAAGGCATGGCTGCGCAGGTTAGCTATGACGACCTCTTCAGGAATAACGAGCGCCATGTGGGAGAGGTAGTTTATTATCAGGGTCAGATTGTCCAAGTGCTAAATGATGGGAAGGACCGTTACCAACTGCGAGCTAACGTTACGCAAGGGGTGTATTTATGGGAAGACACAGTGTACCTCAGATACTCGGGCTCACGGATGCTAGAAAACGACATAATTGAGTTCGTAGGAAAAGTCAACGGTCTCGTCACTTACAAGTCGATCTTTGGCCAAGAAATCGCTATCCCAGATATCAGTGTCATACAAACTCAGCTAATCGCCAAGGCGTCAGACCCTACGCCAACACCTGCACCAACCCCTACGCCCACATTGTCGCCAACAGCGCCGGTCACTGCAACTCCCACATCTACTCCTGCGCCTGGGTCTGCCCGAGCTAATTCGGCCGAAATCGGAACGGAGCTTTCCATCAAAGTCGACAACCTGCTCGGGTATTACGAAGCTCGGGTCACATTATTGGAAGTCGTCCGAGGAGAGGGGGCATGGAGCCGAGTCCAGCAGGCCAACAGATTCAACAGTCCGCCACAAGCGGGATTTGAGTATATCCTTGCAAGAGTCCGCTTTGATTATCTGAATGGGAAAGACCCCAATACACAGTACGACCTCAGCGACTATGATTTTGACGCGGTATCGTCAGACGGGAAAGATTATGAGAGGGTCTCCGTGGTAGAACCCAAGCCGACGCTATCAGCCAAGCTCTATCCGGGCGCGTCCCACGAAGGTTGGGTAGCCTTTCAGGTCGCCCAGCAGGATACCAGACCTTTGATGACGTTTGGTAGAGGATCACAGGGACGAGGCGGCCTGTGGTGGAAGCTGTACAAGTGAGAGTAGTCTAGGGCTGATAGGCTCACTATAAACTGGTCTATCCAGCGGTACAAACATTGAGCGAGAGGAACATCACCCATGCAAATCCTGGTCTCCGGGTCCCTGGCCTACGACCGTATCATGGACTTCCCCGGCCGCTTCTCCGACCACATCATGCCCGACAAGCTGCATCAGATTAACGTCAGCTTCACTGTCAACGGGCTGACGGAGAACTTCGGCGGCACCGCGGGCAACATCGCCTACGCCCTGTCCCTGCTGGGGGAGCAGCCCCGCATCCTGGCCACCATCGGTCACGACTACCACCGCTACTTCCAGTGGCTGGAGCAGCACGGCATCGGCGCCGGCGACATCCGCGTGGTGCCTGAGGAGGCCACCGCCTCGGCCTACATCACCACCGACCTGGCGGACAACCAGATTACCGGCTTCAACCCGGGCGCCATGAAGCAGTCCTCCCGCTTCGACTTCAGCGGCATCGACCCGGCCCAGTGCCTGGCCATTGTGGCGCCGGGCAACCTGCAGGACATGATGGAGTACACCAGGGCCTACCACGAACTGGGGGTGTTCGCCATCTTCGACCCCGGCCAGTCGCTGCCCGCCTGGCAGGGGGACGACCTGGCCCGGTGCATCGGCCAGAGCCGGATGCTCATCTCCAATGACTACGAGCTGGCGCTGATCAAGGACAAGACGGGGCGCTCCACCGGCGAACTGGTGGCCATGGCTGGCACGGTCATCACCACCCAGGGGGAGCATGGGGCGGAGATCATCACCGCCGATGGGGTGCAGCACATTCCAACCGTGCCCACGGACAACGTGGTGGACCCCACCGGCGCCGGCGACGCCTTCCGGGGTGGGCTGATCAAGGGCCTGGTGCAGGGCTACCCTCTGGCTCGCGCGGCCCGCATGGGCGCGCTGTGCGCCCACTACGTGGTCCAGGTGTACGGCACCCAGGTGTACCGCTTCACCCCCCAGGAGTTCGCCGCCGGGCTGGAGCGGCACTTTGGGCCGTGGGCGTTCACCAGACCATAATTGCCGGCATCATCTGAATGCCCAGTGCAGGTCTACCACACGGTTCTTGGGGGCCGCCCCAGGACTCGGCGCCGGCGGGGCCGCGGGCTGGGGGACATATCCCTTGGCGTCTCCCTTGCTCTTGACCGCCTGCGCGCGGGCTAGGTAGTCTGGAGCGCCATCGGCATACGCGCGTATTTCCCGGCCCGGAAGAGCCATTGCCG
>JBGPJN010000276.1:0-3832 GCA_041485445.1 Dehalococcoidia bacterium | reverse complement strand
TGCCCTGAGTGAGTGCCCTGAGTGAGTGCATTGTAGAAGCTGGAACCGGGGCAGTCAAATCGCTCCGGCGGTTGCCAACGACTCTTATGTCCCAAAGCGGCGCGGCTGAGGGCGGAAAATGAGAGCCTCAGACTCTCACCCAGACCTTCGGTCACCCTCTCCCTTTGGGAGAGGGCTGGGGTGAGGGCGTTGCCCCTCTTCCTCCCTGACAGGGGTATGTAAAGTGTTAGGACCAGTCTCGGTCCCGGGGGCAACCAATGTCACCCAGAGTCCCGATTCCATCGGGACGAAGGGTCTAAGATGGCGGGAGTAGCTAAGGCTCGAACAGCGAGGCTTACCTGCGCCATTTTAGATTCTTCGCCTCCGCTGCGCTTCGGCTCAGAACGACAGTTCTATGTTTCGGATGTGCCAAATGTCGTACATACCCCTGCCACCCTCTCCCTCTGGGAGAGGGCTATTTTCACAGCCTCCTCCACCGTGAGCGGAGGTTGGCGCGTCTGGGTGCGTAACGGTTGACACCGCTTCGCCGTGTGGCGCACAATCGTTAGTTAACGGCATCCCGGAGGCGTAATGAGCACCATTCTGGCTAAGCGACCGGTGCAGGCGGGACTGGGCCTGGTGGCGGTGATTGGCATCTGGCTGGGCCTCGCTGCCCTGCTGGGCTGGCCTCCCTTCTCCAGGGAGCAGAATGCGGCCAACGTCCACATCGTCCTGGACCGGTCCAGCTCCATGCAGGCGCTCCTGGGCGACGGCGCCAAGACCAAGCTGCAGGCGGCCGTGGACGCCATCGACAAGAAAGTGCTGCAGTCGCCGGCGGCGGGCGCCGGCAACCTGGCGTTGCGGAACTACGGCGGCCCCTGCACCGGAGAGAATACCCAGTTGGCGGTGCCCTTCGCCCGCCACAATCAGGACAACCTTCGCACCGTGCTGGGAGGCATCAAGCCCCAGGGAGACACCACCCTGGTCAGCGGCATCGAGAAGGCCATTGACGACCTTGGAGCGCCGGGCCTCCTGGGGGCTGGGCCCAATGAAATCGTAGTAATTACCGGCGGCGGCGACATCTGCCAGCTGTCTGAGGGCGCAGGCCGTATTCGGGCGGCCATGGACCGGGCCGGCGCCAAGGTGCGGTTCCGGTTCATCGGGATCGGCGTGCCGGCGGACCAGCAGGCCGCCCTCAACAAGCTGGCCAACGACGTCGGGGCGGGCCCTCCCTTCTACGCCAGGACCCAGGCCGACCTGGAGGAGGAGCTACAGCGATTCGCGGATAGCCTGCCCAGGGCGGTGGAGACCGCCGGAATCCCGCCGGCGGCGGCAGGCAAAGGCCCGGCTGGAGGGGCGGCTGCCAGCGCCGGGGGAGCGGGTTTGGCGGGCGCGACCGGAGGAGGTTCCGGGGGCGGCGCTCCGGCGGCCGGCGCCAGCGCTGATTGGTGCCGGACGGGGACCGCTTTAGACTTCTCCGGCGTCGCCGGGACCGCCGGGCAAGGGCAAATGGGAGTCAAGGTCCTGGGCATCACCGAGTTCAAGGGCAAGACGTACTGCAAGGCTGAGTACACCATTGACGCTGAGGGGCAGAAGGGCACATACACCTACTACTTCAACGCGGACTCCACCGATATGTGGATGCTCATGGACGTGAACGGCCAGAAGCAGGAGGTGCACGTGGGCGGGACCGCCGGAATCCCGGCGGCGCCGGCAGGCCAAGGCGCGGCCGGCGGGGTTGCTGGCATCGCGGACTGGTGTGCTGCCGGCACTAACTGGAGCATGAGCGGCCCCGGCGCGGGCGCGCCGGGGCAGTACCAGTCGAAGATCCTTGGACTCACCGAGTTCAAGGGCAAGACCTACTGCAAGGCCGAGTACACCATTAACTCGCCGGCCGATAAGGGCACGGTCACCTACTACTTCAACGCGGACTCCACCGATCTGTGGATGCTCATGGACATGAATGGGCAGAAGCAAGAGGTGCACATGGGGCAATAGTGCCAGGGGAGATGGCTAAAAGCCGATCCTATGGACCCTTGGATAAAGCTCGTAACTGAGACTGACGAAATCCCCCCTCGCCCCCCTTTTAAAAAGGGGGTTGGGGGGATTTACGCCGCAACTACCTTCCAACCGATGTAGTTAGCTATTTATGCAAGGCTCCATAATAACTCACCACTGAGCACCCTTCCGCAGGCTCAGGGCAGGCGCAGAGACCGCTGAGACAATCCTTACGCTTCGCTAAGACAAGGAACAACCAATCGTGATATGTCTGGATCCTCGGCGCTCTCTGCGGTTATGGGGCGGGCTCGGTAAAAGCCCCTTTGGTTCACCATTTCCCCACCAGCCGCAAGCGCACATCGGCTGGTTAACTCCCCCGGCGGAATGTATAATCCTGCGAGGCCGTCCGTGCCTGTTGCTCGGGCGGCAAACTGCGGTATGGGTAGAGGTCGGGCCTCGTTGGATGATGTTATAGTGGTGGGCGCCGGGCCCGCCGGCAACGGCGCCGCCCTGGGTCTGGCCTCCCGCGGCCTGTCGGTCACCGTCATTGACTCGCGCCGGGTCATCGGCGACAAGCTGTGCACCGGCATCCTCGGCAGCGAGTGTCTCCGCCGCTTCCCCATTGACCCGGCCCTGGTTTACCGGCACGCCAGCACCGCCCGGGTGGTGGCGCCCCAGGGGCCAACCCTCCGTTTCGACGCCGCGGCCCCCCAGGCCAGCGTAGTCGACCGGGTGGCCTACGTGGACTCCTTCGCCCGGCAGGCCCAGGCCGCCGGCGCCCGCTACCATCTGGGCCAGCGCGTGGGCGGCGCCCAGGTAGAGCCCGATGGGGTTACCGTGACGACGGGCGATGGCTCTTACCGCGCCCGGTGCCTGGTGCTGGCCGCGGGGTTCGGCTCGCCGCTGAGCCGGCAGCTGGGGCTGGGGTCGGTGCCCGACTTCGTGGTGGGCGCCCAGGCCACCGTGTCCACCCGGGACGTCGGCGACGTGGAGGTGCACCTGGGCCAGCAGGTGGCGCCGGGGTTCTTCTCCTGGCTGGTGCCCACCCGGCCCGGGCAGGCCCTGGTGGGGTTGCTGGCGCGGCAGCAGGCCCAGGAACGCCTGGGCGGGTTCCTTGAAACCCTGCGGCGACAGGGGAAAATCACCGGCGTGGCGCGGGCGCCGGCCTGCTGGGGCATTCCCCTGCGCCCGCTGAAGCGCACCTACCGGGACCGGGTGGTGGTGGTGGGCGACGCCGCCGGGCAGGTGAAGCCCATCACCGGCGGCGGCATCTACTACTCCCTCATGGCCGGCGAGCTGGCGGCCTCGGTCCTGGGCGACGCTCTGGCCCAGGACGACCTGTCCGCCGCACGGCTGAGCCAGTACCAGGACCGCTGGCAAGCCCTGCTCTCCTCGGAGCTGGACGTGGGCTACTCGGCCCGCCGCCTGTACGAGCTGCTCAGCGACCAGCAGATCAGCTTTCTGCTCCGGCAGGTGGGGGCCAACGGCTTCCGCACCCAGCTGGCCGAGGGCAGCATCTCCTTTGATTGGCACGGCCGGGTCATCTCGCGGCTCCTGGGGCATCCCGCCCTGGCCGGGGCGCTGCACCTGCTGAGTCCGCTGCTGTGCCGCCTGGCGCCGCCATCCGGCCCAGGGACGCCGGGGACCAGCCCCGGCGGCGGCCTGCCGGGCCATGCGCCCCACGGGGCGGACTAGGGTAGCTTTCAGCCGTCAGCAATCAGCTATCAGCTCCCCACCCCTCTTCGGCTAGGCCGTCTCCTCAAGGTAGCAGTTCAGACTTGGAGGGGCACGCGCAGGGTTGCTGACCCTCGCGCTGCTTGTACCGGACGTAGTAGGTTTGGCGACCAAGGGGTGT
>JBGPJN010000275.1:0-3850 GCA_041485445.1 Dehalococcoidia bacterium | reverse complement strand
TGTACCAGGTGATCTTGCTGGAGCACAACCACAAGCCCCGCAACTTCCGCAAGCTGGACCACCCCGACCGCACCGCCGACGGGTTCAACCCCCTGTGCGGCGATCGCATCAGCCTATACTTGAAAGTCAAGGACGGCGTCATCGCCGACGTGGGGTTTCAGGGCACCGGCTGCGCCATCTCCCGTGCCTCCGCCTCCCTGATGACCCAGAGCATCAAGGGCAAGAGCGTGGCCCAGGCTGAGGAGCTGTTCCAGGGCTTCCGCAAGATGCTCACCGAGCCGGGCGCCCCGACCGATGAAGAGCTGCTGGGGGACCTGGAGATGCTCTCCGGCGTGGTGGAGTTCCCGGTGCGCATCAAGTGCGCCATCCTGGCCTGGCACACCCTGAAGGCCGCCCTGGAAGGCAAAGAGGTCGCCAGCACCGAGTAGGGGATATCCTCGCCTGCCCAATTCAGTCACCCACCCACTCTCCCCGTCTGGCATTCACGGCCCTGAATGTCTCTCGCCCTTCATTCATACATACAGACCCTTGCATAAAACTGTTTATCGGCGATGACGAAATCCCCCCTCGCCCCCCTTTGCAAAGGGGGGTTGGAGGGACTTCGTGACCTGTCCTTAGATATCCATGCAAGGCGCCGTAGTCTCCCCGGATGGACACCGCCTGCCGCCCGGCCTTACACTCCTAGGCATCCATTCGTCGGCGGTCGAACTAAACCACCATGCCCCAGCTTCCCGACATGCCGCTTGACGGCCTCTACGGCCGCATCATCATGGACCACTACCGCCATCCGCGCAACCGCGCCCCGGTGGCCGCCCCTGACATCCAGGCGCGGGAGCTGAACCCCTTCTGCGGCGACCTGGCGGAGGTGCAGCTCCGGCTGGACACCGCCGGGCGGGTGTCCCAGGTGGGGGTGCAGGCCCAGGGGTGCTCCATTATCCAGGCTTCAGCCTCGTTGATGAGCGAGGCCCTGGTGGGCAAGACCCCGGCGGAGCTGGAGGCCCTGGCCGCCCGCTTCCGGGACTGGCTCCCCGGCCGGCGGCCCGATGCGGCGACCCTGGGACTGGAGGGGTTGCAGGCTCTGCAGGTGGTGCGGGAGCACCCGGTGCGCCTCAAGTGCGCCCTGCTGCCCTGGGTGGCGCTGGATGAGGGTGTGCGGGCGTACCTGCGCGGCAGAGCGGGCAAGGGCTGAGTGGCCTTGCCCCGCTGGTAGCCCTCACCCCCTGACCCCCTCTCCCTCCGGGAGAGGGGGAACTGCTGACATAGCCCCCTCTCCCTCCTTGACAGGGGTATGTAACGTGTTAGGACCAGTCCCGGTCCCGGGGGCAACCAATGTCACCCTGAGCGAAGCGAAGGGTCTAAAATGGCAGGAGTAGCTACGGCTAGAACAGCGAGGCTTACCTACGCCATTTTAGATTCTTCGCCTCCGCTGCGCTCCGGCTCAGAATGACAGTTCTATGTTTCGGATGTTCCAAATAGCGAACATACCCCTGTCAGCCTCTCCCTCCGGAAGAGGGCCGTGGTGAGGGCGTCGGGGAGAGGAGACTGGGTGTCCGGCCACCAGGATTCACCATCGCGGAGGCAGACAAAGGGGACGTCCCCATGTCATCGGGACGCCCCTTCTGCTGAGTAAGCCGGCCGGCCCTGGGTACCCTGTGTCCACCGGCCAGTCCAGCGCCGGTCTACCCTATGGCGCGCGCTTCACCCGGCTCCAGAACAGGTACTCCGAAAAGGCGGCGCTGGGGTGGAATTCTTGCACGCCGGGACTGAAGGCCCACCGGGTGGCGCCGGTCACCGGGCTGAAGAGGTAAGCCTGGTCCAGTACGTGGCGCTGGATTTCCAGGATCTGCTCCCGGCGACGGGCGGGGTCCAGCTGCACCGCCTGGGCCTCGATCATGGCGTCCAGCGCGGCGTCCTGGTGGCCGCTGACGTTCCACCGCCCGCGGCTGTGCAGCAACGGCGCCAGGAAGCTGTTGGTAGAGGTAGCCGGAGGCAGCGTCCCCAGGGCCATCTGGTACCGGCGGTCCGGGCTCATCACCCGGTCCTGGAACTGAGCGGGGGTCATTCGCCGGATGGTCAGGTTCAACCCCACAGCCTGTAGGTCGCCCGCCAGCCGGTCTGCCGCGGCCAGATAGTTAGGTCCGAAGTCCCCCACCGCCATCTCCAGGTCCAGGGGCAGCTGGTGACCGGTGCCGGCCAGTAGCTTCCGGGCCTGGGAGCGGTCGGCAAAGTAGGCGCCGCGCAGCTCCGCCCGGCTCAGCAGCCAGTCCGGCTGCAGCACCGGGAGGCCCACTCCCACCTGGCCCTCGCCATTCCAGAAGGTATCCAGGTAGTCCCAGGGGTCAATGGCCTTGAATATGGCCTGGCGCACCGGCACGTCGGCCAGCGCCGGCGCCTGGACGTTCAGCAACAGGGTCAGGCCAGGCCCCCCTTGGGTAGACAGGACTGAGCTCACCGGCCGGCTGCTGCTCTGGAGCGCCTGCCACTCGTGCAGGCTGGGGCTGAGCACATCCACCTCCCCGGCCTGGTAGGCGGCCACTCGAACTAGGTCGTCCGGGGCAGAGTCCCAGTTCTCCCGTAGACTTCGGACCTCCAGGCGGTCCAGGTAGGGCAGGTCCGGCTCAAAGTAAGCCGGGTTCCGGCGCATCACTGTTTTCTGACTGCTGGAGGCGTCGTCCCAAATCCAGGGGCCGGTGCCCACCACCGGGCTGTCCTTCAGGTCGCCATACCGCTCCACCACCTCCGGCGCCACAATCTTGCTGTGGCCGTCGGCCAGGGCCAGCAGCCCGTCACTGTCGGCGAACGCCAGCCGGACCCGCAGGGTCTGGGGGTCCAGGGCCGTCACGCTGCCGATGGACGCCAACAATGGGGCGTTGGGCCAGCCGGGGGTGCGTATCCGGTTGTAGCTGAACACCACGTCCTGGGCCGATAGGCGGCGCCCGTACACCGGCGGCAGGTCCTGCCACTTCACGTCGGGGCGCAGCTTGAACTCATAGCTGAAATCGGAAGTCATGCGCCAGCTCTGGCACACGTCGCACTCCAGCACCGGCCCGGCCTGGCTTCCCGCGCCGGCGCTGAGTTTCAGCAGCCGGCTGTAGGCCAGTCCCGGACCCAGGGTGGTGAGGGCCGGCTGGACCTCCTGGTGAACATCCCGGTGCCCGATGTTGGCGGGGCTTGCTACCGTGAGCGTGCCGCCGGACGGGGCCACGGCGCTTGCGGGCGCCAAGGGCATTGCCAAGGGCGTGGTCAGCGGTGCGCCGGAGGGAACCGCTGCGGGGATGGGCGAGGGGAAGGAACCGGTGGCGCGGCCGCCGTTTGGGTTGGCCGGCGAACACGCCAGGGTCAGCAGCAGGGCAACCGCCAGGGTAGGGAGTAGCGATGGCTTGGACTTGAGCAGGGGCGTCATACTACATCTCCTGAGTCAGGCATCAGACCGGCCGGGGGGCTTCCGGGGAAGAATCGGCTGGCGATGGCGTTTCAGGTGACGATTATAGTGGAGCTTGGCCTCAGGTTATTAGCTGAAGGCGTGGCGTCAAATCACCAGTTTGCCCGGCGCCCAGGCCGGGTGGTTCAGCTGACTTAGCCCAGGGTGCGGAGCAGCCCCCGCAGGTAGGCGATGTGCCCCTGGTGCTGGAACAGCTCCCCCAGGATTTGGCGGAACATGCCGCCCACCGACATCTCCGGCCGGCGCTCCCGGGGAATGACGTCGAAATCCGCGGGCGACAGCGCCCTCAGGTAGCTCAGCGTTCCGGCGCGCACCGACTCCCGGTACCGCAGCAGCTCCCCCAGGTCCAGGACTGGGAAAGCCCGCACCTGCTGGGGCGTGTGGCCAAAGCCGGTGTCCCGGGTGGTC
>JBGPJN010000274.1:0-3858 GCA_041485445.1 Dehalococcoidia bacterium | reverse complement strand
TTCACCCTCCCGGTGTAGAAGACGTTGTGCAGGATGCCCCGCACCGAGGCGGTGGTGAACAGCCGGGGTCCGGCGGTCGGGTTCCCGGCCCCGTCCTCCAGCTTGTGCATGTTGCGGGTGCGGAACCCCTGGCCGTTGAGCCAGCCCGCCAGGGTGGCCAGGGTGGTCTGGCCGGTGGCGTATTTCTGGTAGAGCTGTTGGACGATGTGGCCTTCCTGGGGGTGAAGGTGGACCCCGCCGGGATGCTCCGGCTGACATCGGGGCTGCCTCAGCTTGTTCACCTCCTCCCAGCAGGACTGGTAGCCGAAGGGGATGCCGCCCAGATGCAGACCCTTCAAAGCCCGCTCCTGGATGCCCTTCTTCACGTGGGTCGCCAGCATGTCGGAGAAGAACTCGCCGAAGCTGCCGAGGGTGCGGGCCACCAGTCTCCCCTCGGCGGTGCTCCAGTCCAGGTTCTCGGTGATGCTCACCAGCCCCACGTTGTGCTCGCTGAGGATGGCCACCGTCTCCAAGAGCACCTTCAGGTTCCGGGCCCACCGGTCGAGGGTGTGCACCACCACGATGTCGAACTGGTGGTTGGCGGCGTCCTCAAGCAGCTGCTGGAACACCGGCCGCTTCTTGGTGGAGTCGGAGTGGGCGCTCTTGCCTTCTTCCCGGTAGATCTTCACCGGGATCCAGCCCCGGGTTTTGCACAGCTGGTAGAAGAGGCGCTCCTGGGCGTCCAGGCTGTGGCCCTCGACTTGGGAGGAGTCGCTGACCCGGATGTAGGCTACCGCTCTCAGCATGTTGGCTCACCCTTTTCCTTGCTCAGCTTACGGGAGGCGACCGAAAGGGCCACCTGGGTCAAGGTGTCCAGGAAGTGGTCGATGGCAATTTGGTCCAGCTCTGGGCTCCCTTCAGTGGTCTCCGTAGTGGCCCGCCAGTGTATACCTCTGGGTATACCGGTCAACCCGTTGGGCGCATCGGTGGGAAGAAATTCAGCGAAGCCAACACCGTCGGTGGCAGCGGGCGCCGCGACCGCTGGCGTATGCGCCGAATCCCGCTTGGCACCCTCGGGGCTTGCCCCGATGCCCCGGTTGGGGCGTTTGGGCTTCCTGGGCACCTCAGGCCGGCCCTTCACCATACTGTTGATGCGGGAGATCGGGACCAGCATCATGGCGGGCATCGCCGTGGGCATCACCACCGTCTCCTCCCCGGTCTTCCGGATGGTCTGCGTCAGCCTTGCCCTGGCCGTCCAGGATGCGCTTCAGGGTGGCGTAGCCGATCCTAAGCTCCTTGGCCGCCTGGCGGCGGGACAGGGAGCCTGCGCTGATGCGCTCCAAAACGTTTTGGAGCCGGGGTCGGAACCCCTTCCGGTCCGTTACCCTGGGACGACCGATGCGCTTGCCTTGTTTGCGGGCTCTTTCCATGCCGGCCTTGACCCGCTCCCGTAGGATACCCCGCTCCAGCTGGGCGTAGGCCACCGTGATGTAGTACAGGGCCTCCCCGAAGGGGCTGGTGGTGTCCAGCCACGGCTCGCTGTAGGAGCGCAGGCCCACGCTCCAACCCCGCAGGCGCTCCAGGGTGGTCGCGGCATCAAGGACAGACCTAAAGGCCCGGTCCATGCGCCACACCAACACCAGGTCAAAGCGGCGCTTGCTGGCATGATCCAGCAGCTCCCGCCACTGGGTGCGCCTGGCCAGGTCGGTGGCGGGCACCTCGTCGGTGAATTCTCCAAATACCGTCCAGCCCTGGGCCGCGCAGAACTCCCGCAGGGGCAGCAACTGGGTCTCCACGTTCTGTTCCTTGTCCGAGGTGGATACTCGGCCATACATGCCGACATTCATTGTGTTCCCTCCAACCGCTCCAGAACCTGCCGGACGTACTCTTGGTCGTTGACGAATGCCCTTATGTGCCGGCCGTCCTTGGGGCAGATGGCCATGAGGAAGGCCTTGCCAGACTTGCGCCCCTTGGCCAGCCGGACCTCCAGGCTCTCCCCGCACACGGGACACCGCATTGCGTATTCAATACTCAACCTATACACCTCCAGATTTGAGATGGGCCCGGCACAGTAGATACAGCGCGGTGCCCCGCCGGTTGGGGCTGTCGTTTTCTTTACTCCTAGTCTTGGGCAGGAAGGGCGCCAGGGCCTCTTCGACCACCTCCAGCTGGGCGGGGATGAGCTGGAACTGCAGATGCTTCAGCCGGGCGGACTGCGCCGCCTGCCACGCCTGAAGATGCGATGCCATGGTCTCCTGCCCCAGGGAGGCCATCGCCGCCAGGCTCTCCGCGGTCTCGGGCAGAATGCTCACCACCCTGTCGGTGGGCAACTCCTTGAGCACCTCCCGCAATAGCTCAGCCCGTAGGCCCAGGTCGTCCTCGCCCTGGATCCGGTTCAGGGCGAGGGAGAGCAACCGGGCTTGGGCGGGCTCCAGATCGACCACCACGCAGGGCGCCTCCCGATGGCCCAGCTCTCTCAGGACCTGGAGGCGCTGGTTGCCGGAGAGGACTTCGAAGGTGTCCTCGCCCATGGCCTGCCCTGAGCCGGGCCGAAGGGGCCGCACCACCAGGGTCTGCACCAGCCCGAAGCGGGTGATGGACTCCTTGAGCTTCTGCAGCATGGCCTCGTGCATGATGTTTGGGTTCCAGGGGGCTTCATTAAGTTGGTCCAGGGGCAGGCTCACTACGTCCATCACCGGCCTCCCTGCTCATGAACCTCGGCGTCCTCTTCCAGGAACTTTAGCGCCAGACCATGGCGGTCCAGGAGCTCATGAAGGGCCTCCAGCTGGGGCCGCGTCCGGGCCAGACGGTCCTGGCTCTGGGCGTGGACCTCTTCAACCTCGCTGGCGCTCAGGTGGGTCAGGGCTTGGATTAGTCCGGGACGATGGGCCGGCCCGCCTGAGCCGAGGCCGGCGCAGCCGCCGGCCGCTTCATCCACGGCAACGAGGGCGAGCTGCAAGGCCTCCATCTCCTCCGGGGTGCTGACCGGGTTCCGGGCGTACAACACGATGTTCATGAACAATCTCCTGAGCGACATTAGTTGGATTGCGCCTTGGGGTAGGGCAGCACCGGCGCCCGCAGCCGGGAGCGCCAGGCGGGATCCAGGAAGTAGATGTAACGGTGTTTGGCCTGTTGGGGAACCAGCTTCACGCCAACGCCATGCTGGACGAAGTGGCGGGTCGAATGAGTTCCGTAGGCATGGGACAGGCTCCTGGAATGGCGGGCCTTGCCGTCCCCAATGTCGTAGAGGGGCGTCGCCTGGGAGGGGCCGGTATAGGTCCAGCCGGTGGCTTGGTAGATGGTGCCCAGATGCCCCTGGGACGGGTCGGCGTAGCTCACCAGGAACTTGACGGTGGTGTCCCGTTTCAGGGACCGCAGGACCACCCCCAGGACGCGGCTCTCGCTGTTCTTGGGCAGCTCGTCGCTGAGCCACAGCCGGGTTAGGATCAAGCAGTCGGCCGGGATGGCGGCCTCCACCAGCCGGTAAGCGTTCAGCGGGCCGACGCCCAGGGTTAGAGTGCCCAGCAGCCTGCTGTCGACGAACACGCCGAAGGCTAGGCAGGTGCCGCCGGGCAGGCTATGGAGGTAGTGATAGAGCACGATGAGCACCTTGGCCACGGCAAAGGAGATGGGCTTCACCTGCATTTTTTGGAGCGGCGAGGTCGGACGTGAGCCGCCGTCTCGGAGCGGGCTTGCTCCGCGTGCTGTCTCTTGCACCATCGCCGCCTGATCTGTGGCCCCTGCCGGGTGGTCCGCGGGGCGCGCCGCTGCTGCACCGCCAGCGCTAGACATGACTGCCTTGCCCTCCTTCTTGTTGGGCCATGGCCTCCCGCAGGGCCGCCAGCGCTTCCAGCGCCGCCTGCTCCTGCCCCCGCCACC
>JBGPJN010000273.1:0-3895 GCA_041485445.1 Dehalococcoidia bacterium | reverse complement strand
CCTCCCCTAACCAAGGGGAGGTTAGGAGGGGTCGTGACCCCGTCCAGGCTCACGTTGATGCCGATGCCCAGCACCGCGTAGTCCGCCTGGCCGTCTACGATAGCGCTCTCCACCAGCACGCCGGCCACCTTCCGGCCGGCCAGCAGCACGTCGTTGGGCCACTTGAGGCGGGGGTCCAGCGCCGTGGCCTGGCGGATGGCCCGCGCCACCGCCACCGCCCCCAGGCACGGCAGCAGGGGCAGGTTCTGGAGACTGGGCCGGAACACCACCGACAGGTACAGGTTGCCGGGCTGGGACACCCAGCGGCGGCCAAAGCGGCCCCGGCTGGCGGTCTGGGTCTCCGCCACCACCACCGTGCCCTCGGCGGCGCCGGCCTGGGCCAGGCGGGCCGCCTCATCCATGGTGGAGGGCAGGGTGTGGTAGTACCGCACCCGCCGGCCCACCAGGCGGGTGTACAGCCCGCCCCGCAATGTAGCGGCCACCAGGCTGGGGGGCATGGATTACCCCCACCTCTGGCCAGAGTGGGTTGTACTTGTCACAGTTCCTGCCACTCCGCCTCGGAGAGGCCTGCCTGCCCTAGAATCGACCGCAGCACTTGGACCGGGATGTCTCCTGGATGAATGGGCACGGTTACCCGTCGCCCTTCAGAGTTCGCGAACCGAGCGTGCCCGCCCCGCTGCCGCACCCTCTGGAAGCCCGCCAGCTGTGATTATCGCGCCACCTGGCGGGCGGGCAGTGGCCTAAGCGGCATTCAGCGGATACGGAACCTGGAGGTAAAGGCCCTTCCCAGACCTCTTTTCCCGCGGGATATGCTGACCCTCGGCTACCAGACATTCCAGATGGAAAGATACCATCCGCTGGAGCAGGGTCAGCGCCTGCTGGCTGTCCAGGCCATAATCGGCGATACCCAGCGTGGGGACTTCGGCCACCACTTGGCCGGTCGCCTTATCCTTAAGGAGCCGCACTCGATACTGACAGAAGGCCTGGTTAATCATGTCCCCCTACCAGCCGTGCTCCAGCTTGTCCTGCAGCGCCGGCGCCAGCTCGGCCAGCGGCAGGCGCACCTGGGACATGCTGTCCCGGTCGCGGATGGTCACCCGGTGGTCCTCCAGGGTGTCGAAATCCACGGTGACGCAGTAGGGCGTGCCGATCTCGTCCTGCCGCCGGTAGCGCCGCCCGATGCTCTGGGCGTCGTCGTACTGGGTGGTGAAGTGGCGCCGCAGCTGCTGGTGCACCGCCTGGGCGGTGGGCGCCAGACGCGCGTTGCGGCTCAGGGGCAGCACCGCCACCGTCACCGGGGCCAGCTTGCGGTGCAGATGCAGGACCACGCGGGTGTCTTCTTTATCGGGCTCCTCGTCGTAGGAGTCCAGCCAGAAGGCCAGGGTGGCCCGGTCCACGCCGCCGGAAGGCTCAATGACGTAGGGGATGTACCGCTCCTTGGTCTCGTCGTCAAAGTAGCTCAGGTCCTGGCCGCTGGCCTTGGCGTGGGCGCCCAGGTCGAAGTCGGTGCGGCTGGCGATGCCCTCCAGCTCGGCCCATCCCCAGGGGAAGCGGTACTCAATGTCGTAGCAGTCCTTGGCGTAGTGGGCCAGCTCGTCGGGGGCGTGCTGGCGCAGACGCAGGTTCTCCCGGCGGATGCCGTAGGCCAGGTACCAGTCGAAGCGGGCCTGCACCCACTTCTGCAGCCACGCATCTTCGGTGCCGGGTTTGACGAAGAACTCCGCCTCCATCTGCTCGAACTCCCGGGTGCGGAAGGTGAAGTTGCCGGGGGTGATCTCGTTGCGGAAGGCCTTGCCGATCTGCCCGATGCCGAAGGGGACCTTCTTGCGGGTGGAGTCCACCACGTTCTTGAAGTTGACGAAGATGCCCTGGGCGGTCTCCGGGCGCAGGTAGACCTGGCTGGCGGTGTCCTCCACCGGCCCCAGGAAGGTCTTGGCCATGAGGTTGAAGACGCGGGGGTCGGTAAGCTCACCACCGCAGTCGGGACAGGCGACCATGCCATCCCCATAACCAGCACCGGACGGGAGACCTGTGCCATAAGTGCCACCTCCAGAACCAGCGCCAGAAGGGAGACCTGTGCCATAAGCGCCACCTCCAGAACCAGAGCCGTCGGCCAATTGGTCGGCACGGAATCGGTGATGGCACGCCTTACACTCCACCAGCGGGTCTACAAAGTTCGCCACGTGGCCGGAGGCCACCCAGGTCTGGGGGTGCATCAGGATGGCGGCGTCCAGGCCCACCATGTCGTCCCGCTCCAGGATCACGGAGCGCCACCAGGCCTCCTTGACGTGGCGCTTCAGCTCCACGCCCAGGGGGCCGTAGTCCCAGGTGGAGCCCAGGCCGCCGTAGATTTCGCTGCTCTGAAACACAAAGCCCCGGCGCTTGGACAGGGAGAGGATCTTGTCCATTTCCGGGTGGGGCAAGGTTCGGGCCAAGGGTTAACCTCCGGTATGATTAGCCGGGATTAGGGGATTTCATATTTCATCCCCCAATCCCGGCTGACTGATCTTAGAGTGTGTTTAATAAGCTACCTTCTCCCCCTTCGTAAGGGGGAGATACAGAGGGGGTGGTCTCGGCGCCGCAAGGGGGAACGACCCCTCCTAACCTCCCCTTCGTAAGGGGAGGGACTTTTGAAACACCCTCTTAGATTGACAACATTATACGCCAGAGTACCAAACCAGCGGCATTTCTCCCACATCGAGAGAGGGACCCGGTCCTGGCAACTGTCTCACCTGGTCCGGCGCACGTGGACGCGGGACCGGGTCACCACCAGGAACTGGTCCAACTGGTCCGCGTAGCGAGAGAGGACGTACTGTAAGCGCTCCAGCTTGGCAGCTAGGGGAGCGTTGCCGCCCAGGCGAAGGAAAATAATGCCATTGTGGGGCAGTCCCCGCCGGAAGACCAGCTCGCCGAAGTCCCGGTCGTCGGTGATGAGAACCCATCCCTCCCTATGCGCAATGGAGAGCACCGCCTGGTCTGGTAAGCCTGGCGGATAGTCGCGTCCAATGCGGCTGGCGTCGTGGCCCAGTCGGGTGAGGAAGGAGATGAGGCGGGCGTCCGTGCTCTGGTCCAGCAGAAACTTCATGGGCGGGCAAGGGGCGCGTCAGGCAGCGGCCCGCCTCCGCTTATGCTTCTGCTCCACCGCCACCTGGGCGTAGTGCAGGCAGGCTTTAACGTCGTCCAAGGTCAGCTCGGGATAGGCGGCGAAGAGGTCTTCAAGGTCCGGGGTTACTGACAGGTGCGCCAGCACCCGCTCCACCGGAATCCGGGTCCCTTTCACCACCGGCTTGCCCACCATAATTTCTGGATCAGAAACTATGCGATCTTGGTACATATGACATCCCCCGACCCCGGCTGGCTTTTGTTTCGTAGGCAACATTATACGATACGCCAGGGTACCAGAGCCGGCGACAATATCCCCACATCGAGAGAAGCAACCGGTGCCGGCACCGGTCTTACCCGGTTCGGCGCACCCGGACGCCGGACCTGGTCACCACCAAGAATTGGTCCAACTCATCGGCGTGACGAGAGAGGACATGCTGTAGTCGCTCCATCTTGGCAGCTAGGGGAGTGTCGCCGCCCAGGCGAAGGAAGAAAACGCCATGGTGGGGCAGTCCCCGCCGGAATACCAGCTCGCCGAAGTCCAAGTCGTTGGCAATAAGGATTCGGCCCTCTTGTTGGGCAATGGCTAGGACAATTTGGTCTGACAGGGCATGTGGATAATCCCGAGCGATAAGGGTGACATCATGTCCACGGTCCGTAAGAAAGGGAGCCAACCGGTAGTCAGCACTTTCATCCAGGAGAAATCTCATGGGGAAAAGGCGCGTCAGGCAACAGCCCGCCTTTGCTTATGCTTCTCTTCCACCAGCTTCTGGGCATAAGCGAGACATGCTTT
>JBGPJN010000272.1:0-3931 GCA_041485445.1 Dehalococcoidia bacterium | reverse complement strand
GGAGATCCGCAACCTGGTGGTGGGCTACGAACCAGATTCCGCCCGCGGGGGCCGGCCCGGCGCCCTGCTGCTGGACCGGCCCATCCGCCTGTCCCAGGTGGCCGAGGTCAGTCTGAGCACGGCGCAGGCGGGCAGCATCTCCCGCACCAATGGCAAGCCCAGCCTGGTGCTTGGAATAGTCAAGGATCCCGATGCCAACACCGTAGAGGTGACCGACGGTGTCCTGGAGCTGTTGGGCCGGGACACCGGCCTGCCGCCCGACGTTGAGGTCGCCACCCTGTCCAATGACGGCCCGGAGGTGACCAAACAGCTGGGGTCGGTGCAGGACGACTCGGTCCAGGGCCTGATCCTGGCTATCATTGTGGTTTTCGCCTTCTTGCTAAACCTGAGGCCGGGCCTGATTCGGGGCTCGCTGCTCACCCTGCGGCCCACCCTGATCATCGGCCTCACCATTCCCTTGAGCATCTTCGCCGGGGTATTGCTGCTGGAGCCCGCCGGCATCTCCCTGAATTTCATGAGCCTGGCCGGGCTGGCGGTGTCCATCGGCAACGTAGTGGACAACAGCATCGTGGTGCTGGAGAACATCTACCGCCACCTCCAGAAGAGTGAGGACCGCGTGGAGGCGGCGTTTCAGGGCACCACTGAGCTGGGCGGGGCCATCTTCGCCTCCACCATGGCCAACATTGCGGTGTTCCTTCCCCTGGCTTTCATCCATGGCCTGGTGGGATCCTTCTTCACCCCATTCGCCCTGACCATCAGCTTCGTGCTGCTGGCCTCGGTGATAGTGCCCCTCACCGCGGTGCCGGCCCTGGCGGCGATGTTCCTCCAGCCCGGCGACTTTGTCGTCGACGACGAGGCGGCGGGCCAGGAGCGGGAGACCCTCCTGCAGCGGTGGTTCATGCCCATATTGGGCTGGTGTTTGGGCCACAAGATACCCACTCTGGCCATCGCCCTGGCCTCCGCCGTGGGCAGCCTGGGGCTGATTTCCATAATTCCGGTAACCCTGTTCCCCAGTGGCGTGCCCCAGTACCTCACCATTGACGTGGAGTTGCCCACGGGAACCGGTATAGGCCAGACCTTTGAACAGGTATTGAAGGTTGAGCAGGCGTTGCAAGATTTCCGCGATCAAGGCCTGGTGGACGTGTACCAGGTCACCGTGGGCAGCGCCAGCAGACAATTTGGCCCGGTCGCCGCCGGTGGGGCCTCCCACCTGGCCAGCGTCTTCGTCCTGTTGCCCAAGGGCGTTCCGCGGGACATTGCGGAACAGATTAGGGCGGTGATGCCCAGCGCGCCGGGGCTCAGCGTCACCGTGGCGGAGCGTTCCAACGGCCCGCCCACCGACGCCCTGGAGCTCACCGTGGTGGGCAGCAACTTCAGCGCGGTGTCCGCCACCTCCAAGGAGTTAGAGGCCAGCCTCAAGGAGGTGAACGGCGTGATTAACGTAAAGAGCGACGTGAGTGAGGCCCGGGACGAGGTGGTGGTCAACGTGGACCCCGGCGCCGCGGCGGAGTTTGGCCTTAACGCCAGTTTGGTGGGCCAGCAGGTTAAACAGTTTGTGGTGGGAAATAAGGTGGGTGAGGTTGACCTGGACGGCCGTACCCTGGACCTGGTGGTCCGGGGTCGCCCCGAGACGGTGGACGACATCAACCAGCTCAAGGACCTGACTATTCAGGGACCTTTGGGCCGGGTCAAGCTGGGGTCCATCAGCCGCATCGCCATCGAAAAAGGCCCGGTGAGCATCAGCCACTTCGACAGCGAGCGGTCCGCCAGCATCACCGGCGACATTACCGCTGCCGACACCCAGGCCGTGGGCGTGGCGGTGCAGGACAAGATTAATGCGTTGAATCTGCCTCCCGGGGTTCAGGTGGTCACCGGCGGCATCTTCCAGCAGATTGCCGAGGGCTTTGCGGACATCTTCCTGGCCATCGGCGCCGGGATTGTCCTGATCTACCTGGTCATGCTGATTACCCTGGGGTCCCTGCGGATGCCGCTGATGATCCTGACCAGCTTGCCCTTAGCCCTGGTGGGTGCGCTGGCGGCCCTGGCCATCACCGGGCGCACCCTCAGCCTGTCGGCCCTCATGGGTTTCCTACTGCTGGTGGGCATCGTGGTGAACAACGCCATCGTGCTGCTGACCTTTGTGGAGCAGCGTCAGAAGGAGGGACTGGGGGTGTACGAGGCGCTGCTGGATGCGGGCCGGGTGCGGCTGCGGCCCATTCTCATGACCGCCTCCGTCACCCTCATCGCCCTGGTGCCCCTGGCCCTGACCGAAACCGGAGAAGGCGGCCTCATCGGGGCCGAGCTGGCCACCGTCATTATTGGCGGGCTGCTCAGCTCCACCCTGTTAACCCTGGTGGTGGTGCCGGCCATCTACGCCGGCATCAACGAGGACCTGCCCCGGATCGTCAGCGGAGTGGGCGCGGCCCTGGGGCGCCGGCGCCCGGGCCGGCGGGCCTACCCGCTGCCCAGCGCCGGGGACGGTGACGGCGACTAGCGAGGCCTTGCTGCTTGACGGGGAAAGGATGGGTCTTCTCTTCCACAAGGGAGAGGATTGAGGCGAGGGATATAGTCACCCTCACCCGGCCCTCTCCCAAGCGAGGGAAAGGGGGCAAGTTTCGTAGCAACGACTTTTCGTAGCAATGACTTCATGATGAAGTGGACGAAGTGTCAGGCCGGCAACCCCGGCGGAAAGAGATAATCGAGGTGGTGTTCCTATGGGAGACGCGGGGCTCCTGTCCTTACTGGCCCGCCGTTGGTGGGTGGGCTTGGTCATTTTACTGGTGGCGGGCGCAACCGTCGCCGGCATCGTGGCGCTGCGGGGCGGACCGGCGGCGGGCCAAGTCACGCCAGGGGCGGCGGCACTGGCAGGACGGGAACTGGTGACGGTGCATCTCCAGACCCTCACCACGGAGGTGCCCCTGGAGGGCCGGTTGGTCTTCCCCAACACCGCCGAGTTGACCTTCCATGTTGCCCGGGGCATTGCCGGCAAGGTGGGCGACGTGGCGGTGGCGCCGGGGCAACGGGTACAGCAGGGACAACTGCTGGCTAGCATGGACGCCACCAGCCGGACCTCCCTGGAAACGGTGGTGGCCGAGGCCAAGCTGAGGCTGGACCATGCCCAGGACGCACTGGAGACGGCCAGTGAGCGGTTCGCCACCACCCCGGTGGAGAAGGCCCAGTTTGAGCAGGAGATCGCCGACGGCCGGGTGGCTCTGGATAATGCTCAGGACGAGCTGGACGACTTCCTCACCGACGACAACCAGTCCCTGGCAAAGGTCCAGTTCAGCCAGGACGACGCTCAGGTGGCGCTGGACGACGCCCAAAAAGCCCTGGCGGACTTTGACGTGGACTATCAAAAGGAGTTGACCGGGGCCCGCAAGGCCAAGGCCGACGCCGAGACGGCACTGGAAGCCGCCGAGGATGCCCTCACCAGCATCATCGGCACCCTGGGGTCCAGCCGGGTAACCGATACGGATGTTTGGGACCATTTGCCGCGGTTGCAGTCCACGGTGGAGGCCGCCCGGGCATCTTTGGCCAAGGCCAAGGAAGACCTGGCGCGGTTGGAAACCGGCCCCGATGAACTGAAGTTGCGGCGGCTGAAGGCGGCGGTGACGGTGGCCCAGACCACCCTGGCCAAAGCTCAGACCCAGCTGGGCCGCCAGGCGGCTGGGCCCGATGCCGCCGAGCTGGCGGCCAAACAGAAGAAGGTGGCCACCCTACAGCGTAAGCTGGATGAGCTGCTGAACGGCCCTGAATCCCTGGTTGTGGCGTTGCGGACCGCGGAGGTGGCCCACGCCCGGGCGGCGGTGGCTGATGCCCTGAAGGACCTGGAGGGAGCTAACGTCCGCGCCCCCTTCGCTGGGGTGGTGGCGCTGGTGAACGCCGAAGTGGATGATATCGTCACCAAGGACTCCCCCATCGTTACTCTGGT
>JBGPJN010000271.1:0-3962 GCA_041485445.1 Dehalococcoidia bacterium | reverse complement strand
GGTTGAACACCAGGTCCGCGTCCAGCTGCTGGAGCACCGGCGGCACCTGCTCCCACGGGGGCGTGAGTCCGACCCGCTCCACGTAGCCCAGCTGCTCGGCCAGGGCTGCGGCGTCGTGCACCACGCTGCCGCTGGTGAGGCCGTGGGAGGCGTCTTCCCTCAGGGGTTTCACGATGACCGGGAAGGGCAGCGCGAACTGCCCCACGCTGGCGCGGTCCAGCACCTGGTACCGGGCGGTAGTCACGCCGCAGCTCATCAGGCGGTCCTTGGCCTGCGCCTTGTCCAGGCAAAGGGCCAGCACCTGGGACGACGCCCCGGTGAAGGGCAGGCCCAGGGCTTCCAGCTCCCGGGCCACCATCCACTCGGTCTCCGAGCGGCCGTCAAACCCCTCGAACAGGTTGAACACCAGGTCCGCGTCCAGCTGCTGGAGGGCCGGCGGCACCTGCTCCCACGGGGGCGTGAGTCCAACCCGTTCCACGGTGTGGCCCCGCGCGGTGAGGGACGACTCCACCTCTTTGACCGAGTCCATCACGGAGGTGACGGCCAACTCCTCTCCCTTGGCGTAGTAGTGGGAGGGCGCCGGTTGGTTAAAGACCAGCGCGATTCGCATGTTGTGCCTGGCCCAAGCCGCACCGTTGCAGCGCGGCGTCTAGGACGTTTGCCACCAGTTGGTCGTAGCTCCAGCCCACCAGGCCCGCCAGGATGGGCAGGTCGCTGTAGACCCCCATGCCGGGCAGCGGGTTGGCCTCCAGGAAGTACACGCGGTGGCTGGCATCGATGCGGAAGTCGATGCGCGCCAGGTCGCGGCAGCCCAGGGCCTTGAAGAGGGTAACCGTGGCCGCCTCGATGTCCCTGATGCAGGACTGAGGCAACTGGGGTGGGCATTGGTACGTGACCAGCGCCTCCCAGTCCCGCTTGACCTCCAGACTATACATAAAGTCCGGGTGGCGTCCCTGGCGGGGCACCACTTCCATAACGCCCAGGACCTTGGGAGGGTTGTTGCCCACGGCGCCCACGGTGACCTCGGTGCCGGGGATGAACTCCTCCACCAGGGCGGGCTGGTGGTACAGGTCCAGCACCCGCCGCACCGCGTGGTGCAGCTCCTGCCGGTTGGTCACGCGGGAGTCCTGCCGGATGCCCTTGCTGGAGCCTTCGTAGCTGGGCTTGACGAACATGGGGAAGGTCAGGTCGCTGCGGTCCAGGGCGGGCAGTTCCGCCGGGGAGTCTACCACCTGAAAGCGGGGGGTGGCCACGCCGGCGGCCAGGCACACCAGCTTGGCGGAGGGCTTGTCCAGGCAGACGGTCAGGCTCAGGGGGTCGGCACCCGAGTAGGGGATGCCCAGCATCTCCAGGACGCTGGGGACCTGGGCCTCGCGGCTGCGGTGGGTGCCGCGCCCTTCCGCGATGTTGAAGACCAGGTCCACAGGATGCCGGCGGACGTTGTCCAGGAACTCGGGCCCGCCGCCCAGGCGCACGGCCTGGTGCCCCAGGCCCTCTATTGCACGGGCCAGGGCGTCAATGGTACCCGGAGGGTCGTACTCCTCCGCCTCGTCGTCAACCCCGCCGGGGCGAACGGGAATGTTAGTCTTCAAGTCGTAGGTCAGACCGATCTTCACTGATGGCCTCGCGAGCGGGTTTCGGCGGCGGCGCAGAGCTGGTCGTACCCCTCTGGCCCCAGGGCCAGCACCAACTCTTCCTTGAGGAGCTTGTACAGCGGGACCGGCGGGCCCGGACGCTGGCATGACCCGCCTAAACCGTAGACCTCGTTCTCCTCGTCCAGCTCCAAGCCGTTGTCCAGGAGGGTGACGGGGTACAGGCAACAGTAGTAGGGCTTCAGGTCCCAGTGGTGGCGCTTGGCGGCCACGCTGGCAACCTGCAGGGCGCACTTCTGGTCGGGGCGGAGGAAGACACAGCGAGTGCCCGCGGGGTTGCGGGGGTCGGGGATGATCTGGGTGCCGACTTTGTAGCCCGAGGGGAAGTCGGTGTCCTCTTTGACCTCGCCGTCGAACCAGTCCGCCACGTTGTGGCGCTCGGGAGGCAGGTGGGGCTTGATGGCCTCAGCCTCGTCCACAATGCGGCTGGCGAAGGGCAGGTCCACGTAAACGCCGAAGCCACAACACATGGCCCGGCACTCTTGGACCTGACACCGGCTGGTGGGCCGGGTCTCCAGCAAACGGGGGTCAATCTTAAGCTGTCCGACGCTGATCCAATTGCCTCGATCGGACATATTAATTTGGAGCTGACCCCCTGGTCGAAAAAGTTCCGTTTCAGGTCGAGGACTTTGGCGTTTTCAACCGGGGCGCCCCCCGGTCAAAAATTCCCCAACCGAAAGAGATTGCTGCTAACTATACACCCATTCGACCCCATGTCAACACACCTTCTTAAGGAGATTGCGTGGGAGTTTGGGTGGGTCTGGGGTGGGAGAGTGGTGCGCTTGGAGGGACTCGAACCCACGGCCTCTGCCTTCGCAGGGCAGCGCTCTATCCGCTGAGCTACAAGCGCGCAATACAGATCCCGCCCCGCCGGCGGGGCTGGGGCCATGCGGTCCTTCGGCCCAAGGACCTGTTTGGTGCCGAGAGAGGGATTTGAACCCACACGCCCGAAAATGGGCACTGCGCCCTGAACGCAGCGCGTCTGCCGTTTCGCCATCTCGGCCCGTCATGCTAAGGTGCCTGACCCCGTGGCCTGAACCCGTGGATGGTGGGCAGTAAAGGACTTGAACCTTTGACCTCCTCGGTGTGAACGAGGCGCTCTAACCACTGAGCTAACCGCCCTTGTTTGGCCAGCCTCAATTATAGGCAGAGGCCGGGTGCAAAGCAACCCCGCCGGTGGTTTTAGCAGGGCCTTTTCATTTTCCTCCACTCGCTGGTCGAGTAGTCCCGATAAAATCGGGACGTATCGAGACCAACGGGGAGACGGGTTTCGATACGTCCCGACTGCGGTCGGGCCTACTCAACCAGCGTGGGCAAGGCCCTTGCGGCGAGAATGAAAAAGCCCTGTGGTTTCAGGGCTGGACCATTTAATAATAAAAACGCCGTTCACCATGCGACTCCCCACCGTCTTACCGGCCGGGACTCGCAACGGACCACCCTTTACTCCCTGGTCGGTGTTGAACACGAACTCACCCATTTCAACCCAGGCAGTTATGTAAATGACCTGGGCCTGCTGGCCGGGCTTACATAACGTATCTTGTGCGAACCAACCCCTCGGCCTTTCGACACACCCTGGGCCGGGCTCAGCCCCGGCCGGGGCCGTGCACCACCATGAGGGGGCCCTCCAGCTTCATGAGCTGGGCCTCAATCTCCCGCAGCAGCCCGTCCAGGTTCCAGCCCTTGGCCGCCGAGACAAACACGCTGGGGTGGTCCTGCAGCTCGGGCAGGTCCGAGGCGGCCAGCCGGTCCTCCGCAGCCAGCTGGGCCATCCCTTCGCCGGGCAGGGCCGATAGGCCCCGGCGCCCGCTGAGGACATCGGCCCCTGCCGGGGCCAACAGGTCCATCTTGTTCACCACCAGCAGGCGGGGCTTCTCCGCCAGGTCCAGGTCCTGGAGGGTGGCCTCCACCACCTGGGCCTGCTCCGCCGCCTTGGGGTGGGTTATGTCGATCACGTGGAGCAGCAGGTCCGAGTCGGCCAGCTCCTCCAGGGTGGCGCGGAAGGCCGCCACCACCGTGGGGGAGAGCTTCTGGATGAACCCCACGGTGTCGGTGAGCAGCAGCGGCGCGCCCGAGGGCAGGCGGATGCGGCGGGTGACCGGGTCCAGGGTGGAGAAGAGCTGGTCCTCCGCAGTCACTCCGGCGCTGCTCAGGGCGTTGAACAGGGTGCTCTTGCCCACGTTGGTGTACCCCACCAGGGTGGCCAGGGGCACGCCGGACTTCTTGCGCTGGCCCCGGTACAGGCCCCGGCGCTGCCGCACCCGCTCCAGCTCCTCCCGCAGCTTCTGGATGTGGTGGCGGATGAGGCGCCGG
>JBGPJN010000270.1:0-3984 GCA_041485445.1 Dehalococcoidia bacterium | reverse complement strand
CCGCCCATGAAGACCTTCCTGGGCGCCCCCCTGCGCCACGGTGATGAGAACCTGGGCAACCTCTACCTCACCGAGAAGAAGGGCGGCCGGGAGTTCACCCCGGAGGACGAGAACCTGCTGGTGCTCTTCGCCTCCCAGGCGGCCATGGCGGTGTGGAACGCCCGCCTGCACCAGGAGGTGGAGGCGGAGCGAGGGCGCCTGGAGGCGCTGATGCAGACCTCCCCCGTGGGGATTCTGGTGGTGGACTCCTCCGGCATGGTGCGGCTCATCAATCGGGAAGCACAGAGGGTCCTGGGACTGGCCCACCAGCCGGGGTACACTCTGGCGGATTACGAGCAGGCGGCCACCTACCTCCGGTTCGATGGCCGTCCCTACCAGGTCCAGGACCTGCCGCTGCACCGCGCCCTTTACCGCGGGGAGACGGTGATGGCGGAGGAAGTGCGCTTCCAGCTCCCCGACGGCCACAGCACTCCCACCCTGGTCAACGCCGCCCCCGTTTATTCCGCCGACGGCCGCGCCGACGGGGCCATCGCCGTCATCCAGGATATCACCCCCCTGGAGGAGCTGGAGAAGCTGCGTAGCGAGTTCCTGGGCATGGTCAGCCACGAGTTGAAGACGCCCCTCACCGCCATTAAAGGGTCGGCGGCCACAGTGCTGGGCAGCCGCCGCACCCTCAGCAACGCCGAGTCCCGGGAGCTGTTCCAGATTATTGACGAACAGTCGGACCGCCTGCGGGACCTGGTGGACAACCTGCTGGACATGACCCGCATTGAGGCCGGCTCCCTGTCGGTGAGCCCGGAGCCGGCAGACCTGCCTGCCATCCTGGAGGAGGCCCGCGCCACCTTTGTGCGCGCCGGCGCCGCCCAGGAGGTCCAGCTGGAGGTGCCCGGCGACCTGCCGCCGGTCAACGCCGACCGGGGCCGGGTGGTCCAGGTGCTGACTAATCTACTAAGCAACGCCGCCAAGTTCTCCCCAGCCGCCACGCCCATCGCGGTGGTGGTGGAGCGCCAGGGCGCCCAGGTGACGGTGCACGTGCGGGACCGGGGCCGGGGCATCCCGCCGGACCGGCTGCCCCACCTGTTCCGCAAGTTCTCCCAGGTCCACGACGACCGGCGACACAACCTGTCAGGCAGCGGCCTGGGCTTGGCCATCTGCAAGGGGATTGTGGAGGCCCACGGCGGGCGCATCTGGGCGGAGAGCGGGGGTGAGGGTCAGGGCGCCACCTTCTCCTTCACGCTGCCGGTGGCGGTCTTGCCGGAACCCGGCCCCCCTGCATCGGGCGATGGGGATGCCGCGCCCCCGGCGCCTTTTGATACCACCCGGCGCGCGGACCATCTGGGCCGGGTGCGGCGGACCGGGGAGCGGACGCGGGTGCTGGTGGTGGACGACGAGCCGCAAACCCTGCGCTACTTGCAGCGTTCCCTCGAAGAGGCGGGCTACCAGCCCATCGTCACCAACGACCCAGCCCAGGTAATCCGCCTGGTGGAGCTGGAGGAGCCGGACCTGGTGCTGCTGGACCTGATGCTGCCCGGCGTCAGCGGCTTTGACCTGCTGAAGCGCATCCGGGAGTTCTCCGGCGTCCCGGCCATCTTCCTGTCGGCCCGGGACCAAAGCGAGGACGTGGTGCGCGCCCTGCAGGCCGGGGCCGACGACTACATCACCAAGCCCTTTGCGCCCTCGGAGCTGCTGGCCCGCATGGAGGCCAGCCTGCGGCGGCGGGTGCTGCCGGACCGCCTGGAGGCGCAGCCGCCCTTCGCGCTGGAGGACCTGGCGGTGAACTTCGCCCAGCGCCGGGTCACCCTGGGCGGCCAGCCCGTAGCCCTATCGGCCACGGAGTACAAGCTGCTGTACGAGCTGGCCACCCACGCCGGGCTGGTGCTGACCCACACCCAGCTCCTGCAGCGGGTGTGGGGCCCCGAGTATTCCGGGGAGACCGAGCTGGTGCGGTCATTTATCCGAAATCTAAGGCGCAAGCTGGGCGACGATGCCCGAAGCCCCCGCTTTATCTTCACCGAGCCCCAGGTGGGCTACCGCATGCCCAAGCCCTAGCCTCCCCCGCCATCGCCGCCGCCGGTGGGCCGCCTCCGTGACTCTGCGCTTGGGAACCGGACAAGAATAGTATCGAGTTTACCGCCGGCTACGAGCCGGAGAAGGCAAAAGTCCTTCCCCAGGGAGCAACGCGAGTCCGGCCGCGCAGGGACGGGTTAACCGTCCAGCGCTGCGCGCACTTTACGACTCAGGTACGCCGGTTCGAAAGGCTTGGATAGCATCTGGAGCTGATCCCCGCGGAGCTCCCGCAGCGCCGTGGCGATGTCTGGGTGGCCTGATGTGAAGAGCACTTTGATGCTGGGACGTACGTCCCGCAGTAAGTCGGCCAGCTCCTGTCCGCCCATCTGAGGCATTACCAAGTCGGTTAACAAGAGATGGATGAGCACTTCAGCATCCCGTTGGGCCACCGAGAGGGCTTCCACGCCATTGGCTGCTTCCAGCACAGTGTAGCCACTTTCCCGCAGGACGTGGGCCGTCAAAGCCCTGACCGGGGCGTCATCCTCTGCCAGCAGCACGGTCTCCGTGCCCCTCGGGATGGGACTGGAGTCCACGGCGGCCGGAGGAGTAAGGGCCTCTTCTACCCGGGGCAGAAACACCTTGAAGGTGGTGCCCCGTCCTTGCTCACTGGTGACCTCCATGTGACCTCCGTGCTGCCGCACGATGCCATAGCAAGTGGCCAAGCCCAGGCCGGTGCCCTTACCCGATTCCTTGGTGGTGAAAAAGGGTTCAAAAAGGCGGGCTTTGACCTCTTCGGACATGCCGGTGCCGGTATCGGAGACCGTTAGCACCACGTGCTGACCGCGGGGTTCACCCAGGTCGACCTGGGAAGTGTGCACCGTGAGCCGGCCACCCGTGGGCATGGCATCCCGGGCATTGATCACCAGGTTCATGAGGAGCTGTTCCATCTGGCCAGGGTCTACTCTGACCGGACCCAGGTTGGAAGCGGACAGAGTGACCACGTCAATGTCCTCGCCAATGAGGCGGCGCAGCATCGGGTCTATGTCGGAGATCAACTGGTTCAGGGAGATTACCTGAGGCTCGATGAACTGTCGGCGAGAGAACGCCAGGAGTTGGCGGGTGAGGTTGGCGCCGCGCCGGGCGGCCAACTCAACCTGCCTGATATAGCTGATGGCCGGCTCAGCCGTGCCCACGCAGCTTGCGGCCAACTGGTTGTATCCCAGGATTGGCGTCAACAGGTTGTTGAAATCGTGGGCGATTCCTCCCACTAACCGGGCAATATTCTCCAGCTTCTGGGCGTGTAAAAGCTGAGCCTCCAGTTGCCGACTCTGCCGGCGCATGGCTGACTCCCGCATCTCCCGCTGGATGGCGGGCACCAGCCGGGCCGAATCCCCCTTCAAGATGTAGTCGTGGGCGCCAGCTTTCATGGCCTCCACCGCGGCCGTTTCACCCACAACACCGGACATAATGATAAAGGGGAGGTCCAGCCTGGTCTTCTGCAACAGACGCAACGCCTCCGGCCCGCTGAAGTTGGGCATGCTGTAATCGGAGATCACCACGTCCCACGTCTGGCCGGCCAGAGCGGTGGTCATGGCGGCGGGGTTATCCACCCGCTGGTAGTCGGGTTCGTAGCCACCCTGCTGCAGGGTGCGGAGCAGCAACATGGCATCGTCCTGGGAGTCTTCCACTAGCAACAGGCGCAGTGGAAGACGGGCATGTTGCTCAAGGACCACGAACGCCTCCATGCCCCGCCGGCGGACGGGACTCCGGTACTGCCCGGTGGGAACTCTGAATGTTCCCACCAATACCTTACCGTCGCACCTGGCGGCATTACACGCAAGCCGTCCCTAGGCATTACGCAGGGCCTTTCGATTATTGGTCAAAAGGTGTAAAGCGAGCCAATGTGATGAATTTAGAGAGATGATTTAGGGTAGGGCTATCTGTGTTGGTAGGGAGATATCTCATGAACGGTCAGGT
>JBGPJN010000269.1:0-3995 GCA_041485445.1 Dehalococcoidia bacterium | reverse complement strand
GTCTTCTCCGGCTCGGGCCACCACCAACGGGGCAACTGCTGGTCCAGTTGGATGTAGGCCTGCTTGTCCTCATCCAGCCACTCGCCCTCGGGCAGCTCCACCAGCCAGGCGCGACCGTCCGAACCGCCGCCCCGTGCGCCTACCAGCTTACCCTCCCGGATGCTGCGCCGGATGACATCCTGGGATACGTTCAGGCGGCGCGAAGCCTCCTGGATAGTTACTTTCTCCACCATATTCACCTTCGCCTCCCCGCGAACCGTTTCCCACGAGTCTACGCCATGTGGAGAAGGGCCGCAAGACGTGGTGGGGTTACTTTTGGGCATCAGGCGGACTGCCGGGTCAGCGGGTCCTCCAGGGTGTCGGCCAGGGTGCCGCCGGGAGGCACCATGGGGTATACGTTCACCGTGGGGTCAATGACAAACTCCACCAGGAAGGGGCCATCATGGTCCTGGGCCTGGCGCAGTGCCGAGGCCACGTCCTCCCGGTGGGTTACCCGCAGTCCCGGAATGCCGTAGGCCTGCGCCAGCTTGACATAATCGGGGCTGGAGATGGGCACCGACTGGAAATGTTGCTGGAAGAACAGGTCCTGCCACTGCCGCACCATGCCCAGATGCCCGTTGTTGAATACCGCGATCTTGACGGGCAGCTTCTCCTGAGTGATGGTGGCCAGCTCCTGGATGGTCATCTGGAAGCCGCCGTCGCCGGCCACGGTCCACACCGGGGCGCTGGGACGCCCCACTTGGGCGCCCATGGCCGCTGGCAGTTCAAAGCCCATGGCGCCCAGCCCGCCGGAGGAGACGAAAGTGTTGGCGCGGTTAAAGAACAGGAACTGGGCAGCCCACATCTGGTGCTGGCCCACGCCGGTGACCACCACCGTGTCCTGGCGCTCCTGGAGCAGGTCGTTCAGGCCGGTGAGGACGTGCTGGGCCAGCAGGCTGTCGGTCTGGGGGATGGCCAGGGAGGGATGGTCCCGCTTCAGTCCCTCCAAATAGTGCATCCATTGGGGGCGCGGCACCGGGCGCACCAGCGGCAGCAGGGCCTGCAGCAGCGCCTTGGCATCGCCGGCCAGGGGCACCTCCACGGGCACGTTGCGCCCCACCTGGGACGCCTCGATGTCCAGGTGGATGATGCGGGCGTGGGGGGCAAAGGTGCCGGCCTTGCCAGTGACCCGGTCGTCAAACCGCATGCCCAGGCCAATCACCAGGTCGGCCTCGTTGACCGCCAGATTGGACCAGTACATGCCGTGCATCCCCAGCATGCCCAGGCTCAGGGGATGGTTCCTGGGGAAGCTGCTGAGGCCCAACAGCGTGTTGATGACCGGGATGCCGGTGGTCTCCGCCAGGGCTTGCAGCTCGGCGCAGGCGTCGGAGGCCAGCACGCCGTGGCCGCTGATGATCACCGGCCGCTGGGCCTGGTTGATCAGCCGGGCGGCCTGGCGCACCTTTTCCATGACCTCCTCGGTCACCGGCGGCCGCACCCGCAGGGGAATGGGCGGGTAGCTGAACTCCGCCATCTCCAGCTGCACGTCCCGGGGCACGTCCACCAGCACCGGGCCGGGGCGGCCCTCCAGGGCGGTGTGGAAAGCTTCTCGGATAGTTGGCGCCAGGTCCGCGGCGGACATGACCAGGTAGGTGCGCTTGGTGCAGGCGGAGGCGATGGAGCAGATGTCGCACTCCTGGAAGGCCTCCTTGCCCATGGCGGAGCGGGCCACCTGGCCGGTGATAGCCACCATGGGCACGGAGTCGGCCTTGGCGCCCATGATGCCGGTGACCAGGTTCGTGGCGCCGGGGCCGGAGGTGGCCACGCAGACCCCCACCTTGCCGGTGACGCGGGCGTAGGCGTCGGCGGCGTGGGCCGCGGCCTGCTCGTGGCGCACCAGAATGTGACGGAGCTGGGGGTAGCTCCACAGGGCGTCGTAGAAGGGCAGGATGGCGCCGCCGGGGTGGCCGAACATCACCTCCACTCCTTCCCGCAGCAGGCTCTCGCACATGATCTCCGCGCCCTTGAGTTTCACGCTGCCTCCAAACGTTTTCGCCGGGACTTGGCGGGCCGTCCTTCTGCTGAAGGACCGCCGCCGGCACAACAAAAATCCCGTCCCCAGTAGGGACGGGACATGAAATCCCGCGGTACCACCCTAATTCCCCGACGTATCGGGGCGCTCGGTAAGGGCACCAACATGCCCCGTCGCGGCTAACGGGCGACGACCCCGGCCTGGTTTACTTCCCCGCCCTGCGAGTCCACTGAAGCAACGGGCGGCCTTTCCACCGGCGGCTCCGGAGGGATCTTGGGTAAGGGCAGCGCACCTGCTTGCACCGGACCAGGCTCGCTAAGCGCCGAGACTTACCTACTCGTCTCCATCACAGCCTTTGTTGGAAAGTATCATACTCGTGGATTGGGTGTCAATACCGGCGTTAAGCCTCTTTGGGCCGAAGCAGCCACTCGGCGTGGGACGCCGGGCCGGTGAGCCACCGTTGCACCGCCGACTGGTAGCTGGGTGGCACGTCCACACCCAGGCCGTCGGCCAGGCGGTCCATGAAGTTGCACAGGCTGGTCACCAGCACGATGGACAGCACCTGGGCATCGCCGAAGCCCGCGGCTCTTAGATCGGCCACGTCCTGGCGGGTGACGGAACCCGGCTCCCGGGTGAGCTTGACCGCAAAGTCCAGCATCTGCCGGTCGGCGGGGTCCAGGTCGGCCTGGGTGTAGTCATCCAGGAGCTGGCTGGTGAGCTGGGCGTCCTGGGTGTGGCGGCGCAGGAAGCCGGCCCGGGTCATGGCCTCGTGACGGCAGCGGTTGGCGGCGGCCACCACCGCGGCGATGGCCTCCTCCTGCACCCGGCTGAGGGCCGAGTTGCCGAAGGCCACGGCCTCGTTGAGTTGCTTCAGCGCCTCCAGCGCGGGGGCGTTGAGGGACACCGCCTGGAACAGAGGCGGCAGGTCGTGGCCCTTCAGTTTAGCTTCCTTGATCCAGGACATCTCTCACCCAGTGTGTCCACCGTACACCTTGGGTGGCGGATAGACAAACCGGGGTGAGGGCATTAGGGGCCAATCATGCCCCTGGCTCCGGTCAGGTGTTGCGGATGCTCCGAGTCTTCCGGCCATTTGGCTGGGTTGTCCAGGATGTATTGACGGATTTGCCCCAGTTCGTCTTCATCACGGATTATGTGCTCGTAATAGTTGCGTTGCCACAGGGGTTGCCCTGCCCGTGCCATCAGCCGGTTCACCTGGACGGCGGATATGGATTTGAACGCCCGCATTTCCCGGGTCTACGGGGCCGACGATCAAGAAGGCATCGGTCGGATCAGGCACTCGATCGAGCCTACGGTCTCATACTCCTATATCCCCCATGTTGACCAGAGCGCCATTCCGCAGTTCGATGCCCTAGATACCGTTTCGTCGCAGAACCTTGCGACCGTCGCGTTGATAAACCGCCTGACCGTCCATTATAAAGAACCGAAAAACACACAAGCATTTGCGACCAAGGATACGACGGCGGACGTGGCCACGGGACAGACGGTCACGTCGCCTGCGGCCTTGAACAGCGCTACAGCGTTTACCACGTATGATATAGCGGTCTTCAGGCTTTCCCAGTCGTATGACCTGAATGTCATGCGGGACGAGACCAGTACATCTCATACCCAATCGGATGTTCTCGGAGAGTTGTTCTTGAGAACGCCGAAACTCTTTAGCGCCACGGCAAACGCCAGTTATAACCCTTTTGACCATTCGCTGTCTTCGCACACGCTGGGGGCTGGACTCGCTGGCGCGGTTGTATCGGTGAACGTTTCCGAAACGTACACACGGGCAACTCCACCGACCCAGTATCTTATCGGGGGAATGGGACTGAATCTCGGTAATTGGAACCTGACCGGATCGGGGTCGCGCGATATGGAGAATAAAAAGACGTCCCAGGAGAGTTACTCGCTTCATTATGCCGCCCAGTGCTGGGGGATCAACATAACCTACAGTGCGGTTCCCGGAGATTACCGGACCTCG
>JBGPJN010000268.1:0-4002 GCA_041485445.1 Dehalococcoidia bacterium | reverse complement strand
CGCTTTCTCAGCTGCAACAGCAACAGCTCATCGGTGTGTGATCCCAAGGTCCAGAACCTGGTGGACCTGGCCCTGGCCGCCGACGCCGCCACCCGGGAGCAGCGGATCTACCAGGCCTTCAAGTACGCCCGCGACCATGCTCTCTTGATGCCCCTCTTCGAGCTGCCGGTGGCCTACGGCATGGCGCCTGGCCTGGAGTTCACCCCCCGCGACGACCGCCGCATTCGGTTCAACGACCAGCTCCGCTGGACCCAGTAGCTCTCCGGCCAGCGTCCTGGCAAACGTAGGGGCAGGTTTCAAACCTGCCCCTACCGGTTTCCGGCTACTTGCCTATATGGTTTCCCAACCTCATAATGCGGGAAACTCAACCAGGAGGCGACAGGCGATGAAGGTTGGATTTGTTGGCCTGGGCACCATGGGCGGCAGCATGGCCTACAACACCCTGCAGGGGGGCCATGAGCTGGTGGTCCACGACATCCGGCGGGAGTCGGCCACCCGCCACCTGGAGGCCGGGGCGACGTGGGCCGGCTCGCCCCGGGAGGTGGCCGAGGCCTCAGACGTGGTGTTTACCTCCCTGCCCGGCCCGGTGGAGGTGGAGGCGGTGGCCCTGAAGGAGGACGGCATCCTGGAGGGCATGACCGCGGGCAAGGCCTACGTTGACCTGAGCACCAGCTCCCCCACCCTCATCCGGCGCATTCACGAGATTTATGCCGCGCGGGGGGTTCACGTCCTGGATGCCCCGGTGAGCGGCGGGCCCCGGGGCGCGCGGTCCCGCAACCTGGCGGTGTGGGTGGGCGGCGACCGGGAGGTGTACGAGCGGTGCAAGCCGGCGCTGGACGCCATCGGCGACAAGGTCTACTACGTGGGCCCCATCGGGTGCGGGTCCATCGCCAAGCTGGTGCACAACTGCGCCGGATACATCATCCAGTGCGGCCTGGCGGAGGTGTTCACCATGGGGGTCAAGGCCGGGGTGGAGCCGCTGGCCCTGTGGCAGGCGGTGCGCCGGGGCGCCCAAGGGCGGCGGGGCACCTTTGAGGGCCTGGCCGAGCACCTGCTGCCCGGCAATTTCGACCCGCCGGACTTTGCCCTGCGCCTGGCCCGGAAGGACGTGGACCTGGCGGTGGCCGTGGGCCGGGAGTTCGACGTGCCCATGCGGCTGGCCAACCTGGCCCTGGCGGAGCTGACCGAGGCCATCAACCGCGGGTGGGGCCACCGGGACTCCCGGGTGGCCATGCTGCTGCAGGAGGAGCGGGCCGGCGTGGAGGTGCGGGTGGCGGAGGAGGTGCTGCAGGCGGCGCTGGAGCAGGAGCGCGGCGGTGGTGGGTGAGAGCAAACTGTGAAGCTGGGGCGTTGACTGGAGGAGAACCCGGCGGGTAAAGTTGATTGTAACAGCTACTCGGTGTGTTCATGGGTTAGGTGATGGTTATGGTTGTTAAGGACCCCAAGACCCGCAAAAGGCCCAAGCGGAAGGGCAAGCCCCTGACCCCCGAAGAGTTGCGGCTAAAGCGCAGCGAGTTGGTGCGGGAGGCGGCCAAACTGGTCATCGAGTTGCATCGAGACGCACTGAAGGAGTTGGCACGTCAGTAGACGGCGCTACCTGTTCCTCACCGCTGCCGACGTTGAGGATGTCATATATCAGCTAGCGGCGGAATCCTACCCTGATTACCCCGACCCCATGCCAGCCTTTCAGTACCTGGGTGGAGATCATGGTAAGGGTTTGCTGGAATCCGCCCTGGCCCAACCCGCCCAGACCTTTGGCGGCCGTTTCTTGTATCGGACGATTTTCGACAAGGCGGCCGTTTTGTTGTGCTCGGTTATAAAGAATCACCCTCTGTACGACGGCAACAAGCGCACTGGCCTGACCACCATGGGGGTCTTTCTCGCCCTGAACGGGTACTTGTTCTTCGCACCAAAGGATGAAGCCGTTGGTCAATGCCTCGCCATTGCCAGCACGAAAGGCACTGTGGACTGGCGGCCAGTAGCCAAGTGGGTACGGTCCAATTCAATAAGCACCGCTACTTACCGCTCTTTGTCAACGCAAGAACAAAGGAGCCGAGTTGGCGCCTCGCTGGCGACATGGGCCTATCTGGAAGGAATGTTCAATATTGTCTTCAAAGACAACGAGGAATACCAAAATGCGCGACGAGAGTTCCGCAGATAGTGGTGGGAACGTTGCCTGCTACCCCTTCTCCCCGCCACCTCAAATCCGGCGGGCGGGAGGCCCGCACCTTGTCCAGCCAAGTTACCGGCGTGCTGTGGGGCGCCTGGCGCACCAGGTCCGGTTCCCGCACCCCGCCGTAACACTCCAGTAACTCCGCCTAAGTTAGTATGGGGGCTGCACCGCAAGAGCTCGCTCTGCGGCGGGTTCACATGGGGTTCTTGGAGAGGTTCGCCTTGAGAGACATTGCTTGGCGCCCCCGGATTGCGCTGCCGATGGCGGCCCTGGCGGCGTTGTTGGTCATCGGTGCGGCGGTGGTGACGTTGACCAGCGCCAAGGAGCCGCCGCCCAGCCCTGGCACGGCGCAAAGCCCCATTAACATCGAGACCGGCGGTCTGGCTGAGTCCGACCTGCCCGCCCTCCGCTTCCACTATCCCAAAAAGACAACCCTTGAGGTAGTCAACACCGGCTCCCCGGATAGGTTCGCCACGGTGAAGGCCAGCATCGCCCCTGGTGAAGCCAGGCTGCGGCTTGGCGGGGAATGGTATAACCTCCTTCAGTTCCACTGGCACACCCCTGGCGAGCATGAGCTGGATGGCCAGGAATTCCCCATGGAGATGCACCTGGTGCACCAACGGGAGGGCGCCACCGGCACCGACGGCTTGCTGGTGGTGGGCGTTTGGCTGGAAAGGGGCCAGCGGCACTCCGAGCTGGACAAGATCTTCGCCGACCTGCCTGGAAAAGACCAAGCGATGTTGGTTCAGGACTTCAAACTTCGCCGTTTGCTGCCCAAGGACCTGGAGTCCTTCCGCTACCTCGGTTCGCGCACCATTCCCCCCTTCGCCGAGGGAGTCCAGTGGGTCGTGTTGGCGGCGCCGCTGGAAGTGTCGGAGGAGCAGATTGCGGCGTTCATGGCGCTCTTCCCCGAGGGCAACAGCAGGGAAGTCCAGCCCCTCAACGGCCGCCAGGTGCTAACTGACGTTAACGTGGACTAGCGGTCTGGAACTCCCATCGGACTGGTTAGTTATAGGATGTCCGATCCTGCCCCTGAGAGTGTCTCAGTTTGCTGTGGTTTGGGAAGGGGACTCCATTCGTCACACCGGCGAAGGCCGGTGTCCAGATTCAAGTGTTGTCGAAGTGCTGTGATGGATTCCGGCTTGCGCCGGAATGACGAGGGCCTAACTGATACCTTGCGCCTACCCCTCGCGCCGCCACCGCAGGTCCGGTTGGCGGGCAGCCCGCGCCTCGTCAAGGCGCGTCACCGGCGTGGTGTGGGGCGCCTGGCGCACCTTGTCCGGGTCTTCCCCAATCTCCCGGTCAATATCCCTTAGCGCCTGGATGAAGGCGTCCAGGGTCTCCCGCGTCTCTGACTCGGTGGGCTCAATCATCAGCGCCTCGGGCACGATGAGGGGGAAGTACATCGTCGGGGCGTAGAAGCCGTAGTCCAGCAGCCGCTTGGCGATCTCCAGCCCGCTCACCCCGCGGGCCTTCTGCCGATCGGCGGAGAACACCACCTCGTGCATGCAGCGGCGGTCGTAGGGCAGGTGGTAGGTGTCCTTCAGCGCCTGCAGGATGTAGTTGGCGCTGATGGACCTGATGCCCGCTTCGCCCAGGGTGCGTATGTACGTGTAGGCCCGCACCAGCACGCCGAAGTTGCCGTGGAAGGCGCTGACCTTGCCGATGCTGGCCTCCGGCGTCGCCAGTCGGTAGGTGGAGTCTGGTCCATCGCCATCCCTGGCCACCACTGGCGCCGCCAGGTAGGGCAGCAGGGCCTGGCTGCAGCACACCGGCCCGGCGCCGGGACCGCCGCCGCCGTGGGGCGTGCTGAAGGTCTTGTGGAGGTT
>JBGPJN010000267.1:0-4020 GCA_041485445.1 Dehalococcoidia bacterium | reverse complement strand
TCTCGATACGTCCCGATTTTATCGGGACTACTCGACCAGTGAGTGGAGGAAAATGAAACAGCCCTGCAGGTGCGGATGGGCCTTTTCATTCTCCCCAAAGGTAGGGGCAGACCTGTGTATCTGCCCTGCGGCTGGAGGAGCAGACCAGGGCGCATCCCGACACAGTCGGGACGCCCCTACGGGCCCGGCGACAATGCAAAGGCCCTGCAGGTGCGGCCAAGGCTATGGCCCCATTTGCCCAAAGCGCCGCCCTGACCGATTGCGCCGCCCAGGGGAGTTGGAGTAAAATCCAACTCCCAGCTTCACCCTCAACATGGGACACCGGGGGTGAAGGGGGCCGCACCGGGCGCGCCGGCAACACTCTGGGATTGGGAGGAGAAACAATATGCAACCCGAAGAACTGAAGGTCGGCACCAAGGTAGTGATCAACGAAAGGAACCCCGCCAACAAGGGACGCCGCGGCGAGGTGCGGTACATCGCCGGCAGCCTGTACTGGCTGCGCTTTGAAGAGGGCGCCGTCGACACCACCGGCTTCAACAACTGGATGCTGGACCCGGCGCCCGCCCCGGTCGCCGCGGGCCGCGCCCGCCGCTAGGGCGCATCAAGGCGAGATAGGGCGGCACAGGTCTGGTCCGTCCCAGGTAAGGGCGCCCCTGCATCGTTGGGGCGCCCCTACGATGGCCTTCGCCCCGCCCGCTAGATGGGGAAATAGGGGGCATGTAGATTTCATCTTGGCTTTGGTTTAGAGCTGGTACTCCCTTACCTCGGCGGGGACGGTGAGCCGGGCCCCGGTGAGGGCCTGAACCTCCTGGGGCGTCCACCCCGGCGCCACCTCTTCCAGCACCAGGCCCTGGGCCGTGCAGCGGATCACCGCCAGGTCGGTGACGATCAGGGTCACGCATCCCCGTCCGGTGATGGGGTAGGTGCACTCCGCCACAATCTTGGGCTGGTTCTCCCGGTCGGTGTGTTCCATGGCCACGATCACCTGCTTGGCCCCGGCGGCCAGGTCCATGGCCCCGCCGATATTGCCCACGCCCCGGCCCGGCAGCATCCAGTTGGCCAGGTCCCCCTGGGCCGAAACCTGGTGGGCGCCCAGCACCGTCACGTCTACGTGTCCCCCCCGGATCATGGCGAACCCCTCCGCCGAGTTGAAGAACGCCATGCCGGGCACGGGCTGCAGGAACTGTCCGCCGGCGTTGATCAGGTCCACGTCCTCGTCGCCCTCCTCGGCCAAGGGGCCGCAGTTCAGTACGCCGCTCTCGCTGTGGAAGAACACAGTGCGGCCCTCGGGCACCAGGCCGGAGACCAGGGTGGGGATGCCGATGCCCAGGTTGACGTAGCCGCCATCGGGCAGCTCCCGTGCCACCCGCATGGCGATGACCTCCCGGTCCAGGCGCTGCTTCTGCTCCGCCATGTTTGTTCCGTTACCTCCCTCGGCTATTGGGGTGTGTGGGAGTTCAATTTCTCCCCCCTATCTCTCCACCGCTCACTTCCTCAAGGCCGCCGCCGGCTGGAGCTGATAGCCCTGGCAGTCGGAGGTCAAGGCTACGGTGTCATCGGCATTGGTGGTGTCGGTCATCCACAGCCGCACATTGGCGGCGTTCAGCCGCGCCACCACCTCCGGGTGGGGATGCCCGTAGGCGTTGTCCTGCCCCGCGCTGATTACTGCCACCTCCGGCTGGACCTTGGCCAAGAACTCGGGCGAGGTGGAGCTGCGGGAGCCGTGGTGTCCCACCTTCAGCACGTCCACGTCGCTCAAGACTCCAGCTGCCAGCATTGCTTGCTCCGACGGCACTTCTGCATCCCCCGTCAGCAGCACCGACACGCCGCCGCAGCTGACCAGCAGCACCATGGAGTCCACGTTGGAGTCTCCGGTGAGGGCGCCGGGATTCAGTACCCGGAGCTGCAGCCCGCCCAGGGGGATCACGTCGCCTCGGGACACGGTCTTGACCACGGCGCCCTCGGCCGCCACGCCAGCCTTCATTTCGCCGAAGATCTGACTGTCGCTCAGGCCGCCGTTCAGGTAAATGTGCTCTATGGGATACAGGTCCAGAACTTCGGGCATGCCACCAATGTGGTCCGAGTCTGGGTGGGTCATTGCTACGGCGTCCAGGTCCTTGACTCCCAGCCGCCGCAGCCGGTCCCGGATGCGCCGCTGGCTGCGGCCTCCGTCCACCAGCAGGCTGGCGCCGCTGCGGTCCACCACCAGGGTGGCGTCGCCCTGGGCCACGTCAATGAAGTAGATGGTGAAGCCCTGCTCCCCGGTTGGGGCTGTCCCCAGCGGCAGGCCGGCGGGCGTCCCGGCGGGCGACACCGTCGGCTTCAGCAGTTGGGCGCCAGCCACTGTGCTGGCGGGCCGGCCCTGGCCGACGGCCCACGAGAAGACTACCACTGCCCCGAAGACGACCAGCACCAATACCACCAGCAGGACCACTAAGAAGACACGCAAGGCCACTCCAACGGCGCCGTTGAGTTCAAGCTGGGCTTCACCCGCCCGCCAACCTACTCATAGGGCGAGAAGCCGGGGGGCCGCACCACGATGCGGTTAACGTAAACCCCGGGGGTGACAATCTCCTCGGGGTCCAGGGCGCCCGGCTCCACCACCTCGTCCACCTCCACCACGGTGACCCGCGCCGCGGGGGCCATCACCGCGTTGAAGTTGCGGGAGGTGCCTTTGTACACCACGTTGCCCAGGGTATCGGCCTTGTGGCCCCGGATCAAGCAGAAGTCGGCCCGCAGGCCCTGCTCCAGCAGGTACTCCTTGCCGTTGATGGTCCGGCACTCCTTGCCCTGGGCGATGAGGGTGCCCACGCCGGTGGGGGTGTAGAAGGCCGCGATGCCCGCCCCGCCGGCCCGCAGCCGCTCCGCCAGGGTGCCCTGGGGCACCAGCTCCAGGTCCACCTCGCCGCGGCGGTAGGCCAGCTCAAAGGCGCTGGGCCGGGACGCCGAGGGCGACACCGGGTAGGAGGCGATGACTCTCTTGATCTGCTTGCTATCAATGAGGATACTGTGGTCAATGGCCAGCTTGCCGGGAGGCGTGCCAAAGTTGGTGATGCGGGCGATGCCAGCGGTGTTGCTGATCATGGTCAGCTCCCGGGCGCCGTGGTCGCGCAGGGAGACCAGCAGGTAGTGGGGCATGCCGCCCGGCCCGGCAAAGCCGTCAATCAGTACAGTGGCGCCATCGGTCAGGTCGTGCAGGGCGTCCCGGGCGTCGGAGAAGAGCTTGCTGGGGGCGCGGGAGGGCTCCAGGTCAAAGGTCATCTCCCCCATGTCCGGGTTGCGGCGCAAGGGCACGCCGGTGAGGGCCGCCACGTCGTCGGCGCGCCAACCCGGCGCCACCTCCATCAGCTCCAGTCCCCGGGGGATGACGCTGAGCACCGCCACGTCGGTAACAATCAGGTGGATGGCGCCCAAGCCGTCCACCGGGAAGGTCAGCTCCGGCACGACGTTGGGCGCGCCGTCCCCCGCAGTGTGGTGCAGCATGGCGATGACCTTTTTAGGCCCGCTGGCCAGGTCCAGCCCAGCGCCGGGGGCGAAAACACCCGGCGTGGCTGCGGTGGTCCAGTGGCTGAAGTCCCCGGCGGCGTTGACCTGAGCCGGCTGCACCACCGCGCAGTCCACCCGCCCGCCCCGCAGCATCCCCGCCGCCTCGGCCAGGCCCAGCGCCGCGCCGCCGGGCCGGAGGGTCACGGTCTGGCCCGAGTCAACGTAGCCCAGGCCGCCGCTTTCCGACAGGCAGAACACGCCGGCCCGGGCGGGCAGCACGCCGGCCACCAGGCCGGGCAGGCCGGAGCCCAGGGCCACCACCTGGCCGGGGGACAGCTCCCGGGCCACCCGCCGGGCGATCTGGTCGTCAGTGAGACGCTGGGCTGGGGACATGGTTCTTCTCCTTCCAGTCGGAGGATGCGGACCACCCTCTCTGTATCTCCCCCTTCCCAAGGCTGACAGGGGTATGTAAGGTGTTAGGACCAGCCTCATTTCCTGGGGTAACCAATGTCGCCCTGAGCGAAGCGAAGGGTG
>JBGPJN010000266.1:0-4021 GCA_041485445.1 Dehalococcoidia bacterium | reverse complement strand
ATACTGCCCAGCTCCTCCAGCTCCAGGGCCTCGGCTGGCTGGCCGTGGACGCGGCTCTCCGCCTGCCACAGGGCGGTGAGCACCTTCGTCGCCCGGTCCTTGACCCCCTGGGGCAGGGCGCTGCTCGCCACCATCTCCAGCAGGGCGCGGGGCGAGTGGCGGGTGGTATCGGCCAGGGCCACCTTCAGGTGGGTGCCCCGCATTTCCTGCCGGGTCTCCGGGCTGGCGGACAGGGTGTACCCCGCCAGCCCCAGTTTGCCCAGCTCTTGCCGCAGCGTGTCCAGGCGCAGGCCCAGGTCCAGCAGGGCGCCCAGCAGCATGTCGCCGCTGGCCCCGCCGATAGACTGGATGTAGGCTACCTGCATGAGACTGTTCTCGTGGGGCGTTTACTACCTGGAGTGAAAATCCCCCCTAACCCCCCTTTGCAAAGGGGAGACTGGGGGGATTTCCGGGGCGTGACTACCGCCGGTTCAATCACGGCGCACCTTCAGCTGGTCGTTGAGGCTGCCGGAGCGCAGGCCCGCCAGGTCCAGGGACACCCACAGGTACCCGATTTTTTTCAGATTCGCCACGATCTCCCGGCGATGGGCCAGCGCCAACTCCAGCTCGCCCTCGCCCACCTCCAGGCGGCACAGGCGGTCGTGGTGCCGGGCCCGCACCTCGCGCAGGCCCAGGCCCCGCAGGTAATCCTCCGCCCGCTCAATCTTTGACAGGGTTTCCACCGTCACCGGCGTGCCGTAGGGGATGCGGGAGGAGAGGCAGGGCTGGGCCGGCTTGTCCCAGATGGGAAGGTCCAGGGCTTGGGCCAGCCGGCGCACCGACGCCTTGTTCAGTCCGGCCTCCACCAGCGGGGAGCGTACCTGGCGCTCGGCGGCGGCCTCCAGGCCGGGCCGGTAGTCTCCCAGGTCGTCGGTGTTGGTGCCGTTGGCCACCCAGGCGTAGCCCTCGGCCTGGGCCAGGTCGCAGAGCTGGGCGTACAGCTCGGTCTTGCAAAAGTAGCAGCGACGGGCCGAGTTGGCGACGTAGCCTTCCCGTTCCATCTCCTGGGTGTGGATGGCGCGGTGGTGCAGGCCAAACTGCCCGGCCAAGCGGGTCGCCTCGGCCAGTTCCCGCGCCGCCAGGGCGGGCGATACGGCGGTGACCGCCAGCGCCTTGGTCCCCAGCACGCGATGGGCCGCCACCGCCAGCAGGGCGCTGTCCACCCCGCCGGAGTAGGCGATCACCACCGACCCCATGTCCCGGAGTATGGCCTCCAGAGTGGCTAGCTGGCCCAGCCCGTTGGAATCCCCTGGCGCTTGCTGGTCCCTCGGCATCGGATTCCCCCTGTCTTGATGATAAGATGGAACGGTGACGACCACCGCCGCGCCCTATTGTACTATATGGCCCATCGGCTGGGAGGCCGCCGCTATGAGGAAGCGCCGGTGACCGTCCAGAGCATCAACGCTGTCACCCTGGCGGTGCAGGACATGGCCCGATCGGTGGTGTTCTACCGCGACCAGGTGGGCCTGCCGCTGCGCTACGGCGGGGAGGAGGAAGAGTTCACCTCCTTCCGGGTCGGTGAGGGCCACCTGAACCTGGTGCTTACGCCGGGGGGCGGCTGGTCCTGGTGGGGACGGATCATCTTCTACGTGGACGACGTGGATGCCCTGTACCAGAGGCTGCTAGAGGCCCAAGTGCCCGGCGTTGAAGCCCCGCCGGAGGACGCCTCCTGGGGTGAGCGGTACTTCCACGTCGCTGACCCCGACGGCCACGAGTTGAGCTTTGCCCGTCGGCTGAAGCCCTAGCCACCTAGGGCTGTATCAATCTGGGCCTGCCCATAGGGGCGCACCTGCGTGTGCGCCCTGGCAAAATCCTTCAGCCGAAGGGCAGACACATAGGTCTGCCCCTACCTTCATGGCAAACGAAACGGCCCTAGCCCTCCAGTTCCTTGACAAAGTGCTGGCCGGTGACCTGCCCGTACTCTTCCTCCCCCACCAGCCGGTAGCCGTGCTTGCGGTACATGGCGATGGCCGGCTGCAGCAGGGTGACGGTGGTCAGCCGCACCCGCTGGTAGCCCTGCTCTCGGCAGAAGGCCTCGGCCACGTCCAGCAGCTTGCTGCCGATGCCCTGGCGGCGGTGGCCGCCGGCCACGCTCATGCGGCGCAGCTCCGCCTCCTCCGCTCCCCGGCGCTGGACACCCAGAATCCCAACGATGTTCCCATCGGACTCTGCCACCCAGAAGTGGCTGGCGGCCTCGCTGAGGTAGTGACGGGGGATGTCCGCCAGGTCGTCGGACAGGGAGTGCTGCACGTAAGCCTCCACCGCCTCCTCTAGGCCCCCGGCAAAGTCCATGAGGGAGCGGGCGAAGAGGTCATGCACCGCTTCTGTGTCTGCGGGCTTGAAGGTGCGGATGGTCAGCATGGCGGGGTCAAGTGTCGTGTGCGAGAGCGTGTGTGACAATTTCTTCCCCTTGCCACGGGGAGGTCAAGAAGGGTCGTACCACCCCCTCTGTATCTCCCCCTTCGTAAGGGGGAGAGGGACGGCCCGTCCCCCCTTACCAAGGGGGGACTACAGGGGGGTCGTCTCAGCTCCACTGCCGCCGGGCGCAGGGCGTTGCCACACCATGTCACACGTTAATCAAAAAGTTGATCACGTCTCCGTCCTGCACCGGGTAGGTCTTGCCCTCGGACCGCAGCACCCCCTCCTTGCGCCCCTGGGCGGTGCTGCCGCAGCGCACCAGGTCGGCGTAGGGGATCACCTCGGCGCGGATGAACCCGCGGGTGAAGTCGGTGTGGATGGTGCCCGCCGCCTTCTGGGCAGGGATTCCCGCCGGGATGCTCCAGGCCCGCACCTCGTCCTCTCCCACGGTGAGAAAAGAGATCAGGCCCAGGGTCTGGTAGCTGGCCTGGATCACCCGGTCCCGGGCCGGCTCCCCCTGGCCCAGCGCCTGGCGGAACTCCCGCTCCTCGGCCTCGGACATCAGCGCCAGCTCCGCCTCCAGCCGGGCGCAGGCGTTGACCTGCCCCAGCCCGGCGGTCACCGCCGGGTCTATTCCCAACCCGCTGAAGGACAGCTCCGGCCCCGACTCGTCGGTGTTGAACACCACGATGACCGGCTTGCCGGTGAGGAGCCCGTAGTTGACCATCACCCCGGCCTCCGAGTCGGTAAGGGTCTGGCGGCGCAGGGGCACCTCGGCCTCCAGGTCCCGGCGCACCTTCTGCACCGCCTCCTGCTGGCGCACCAGCGTCGGGCGTTCCGCGACTTTGGACTTCTTGAGGCCTTCCTCCTGCCGTGTGACGACCCGCTCCAGCACCTCCAGGTCGGCGAAGGTCAACTCCCCCAGCATGGCCAGCAGGTCGCGCTTGGGGTCCACGGTGTCCTGGGGATGGGGCACCGCCGGGTTGGTGAAGGCCCGCACCACCAGCAGGAAGGCGTCGGCGGCCTGCAGGGTGTTGCGGAACCGGCCCCCAATGCCCTGGGACTTGGCCAGCGACTCGGGGCCCGGTACGTCCCAGTACTTGATCTCCGCGGGGGTCACCTTCTTGGGGTGGTAGATGCCGGCCAGCACCGGAAGGCGGGGGTCCGGCACCTTCACCACGCCCACGTGCATCTCCGTGGCTGCGCCGCCGGTCGTCTCGGCCTTGCCCTTGGTCAGGGCGTTGAACAGGGTGGTCTTGCCCGACTGGGGCAGGCCAATAATCGCGATATCCATATTTAACGACCCTTGCATAGGATTCTAAACTTAGCCTGACTATGGTCATTCTGCGGAACGGAGGAGTGCAGAGGGGGCGAAGCCCCTTCTGCTGGGGGTTTGGGGGTATCCCCCAAACCGAGCTTTCTTCCCCCTTCCTGGCAAGGAAGGGGGCTAGGGGGATGGTCGAAGTGCTTGTTGAGCAACCGATTTAGTTATCCATGCAAGGCTTGGTAGTCCATGCTCAGTCTGTGGCCAGCACCACGGTGCCGGTGGACGACAACGCGCCCCCGGTGCCGTTGACCAGGGCTAGCTTGGGGTCCTGGCTGGCGTCCTTGCGGTGGTGCACCT
>JBGPJN010000265.1:0-4027 GCA_041485445.1 Dehalococcoidia bacterium | reverse complement strand
GCGGTGGAGCAGCTGCACCCCGGCGACGTGGTGGAGGTGGAGATCCCGGGCATCGGCACGCTGCGCAACCCGGTGCGGGCGGAGGACTAGCACGAGGAAGTTAAGGTGTTGTGGGGCAACGCCCTCACCCCAGCCCTCTCCCAGGGGGAGAGGGAGCGACGGCATCAGGCTCCCCTTCTCCCGGTGGGAGATGGGGAGCCTGATGCCGTTGCTCCCTCTCCCCCTGGGAGTGGGCTGGGGTGAGGGCGTTGCCCCACAACACCTTAACTTCCTCGTGCTAGTCCTCCGCCCGCACCGGGTTGCGCAGCGTGCCGATGCCCGGGATCTCCACCTCCACCACGTCGCCGGGGTGCAGCTGCTCCACCGCCCCCGGCGCGCCGGTGAGGATCAGGTCGCCGGGCCGCAGGGTGACGAACTGGCTGATGCCGCTGACGATGGCGTTGCAGTCGTAGGTCATCCCCCCGGTGCTGCCCCGGTCGTGCTCCCGCCCATTCAGCCGGGTGATGATCTCCAACTCGTGGGGGGCCACGCCGGTCTCGATCCACGGCCCCACTGGGCCAAAGGTGTCGCAGCTCTTGCGACGCCAGTTGGACAGGTCCTTGGACCAGGCGCCCTCGCTGCTGACGTCGTTGGCGCAGGTGTAGCCCAGGATGAAGTTGGGCGCCTCCTGGGGCGTCACCCGGCGGGTGGGCCGGCCGATGACGATGACTAGCTCGCCCTCGTAGTGGACATAGTCCGCCTCCGGGGGCAGCACAATGGGGTCCTCATGGCCGATGAGGCAGTTGACGCCCTTCTGCCAGGGCCGGAACGCGGCGGCGTCCCGCCGGATTCGCGCCGCGTCCAGGGCGCCCTCCTGGTGGGCCACGTGGGCGGCGTAGTTGAGGCCGATGGCCCAGAAAGCGGTGGGCGCCGTGGGCGGCAGCAGCTTCACCCGCCCCAGCGGGTAGGACGCCCCGGTGACCCGGTGCTCCCCAAAGATGCTGCCCTGGATCACCCGCACCCGGTCCCCCTCCACCAGTCCATAGCTCTCCCACTGGTCAACGGCAAATCTGGCTAGCTTCATGTCGCTCCCTCCCTTCCTGGTCCGGCATCCCATTCTGTCCACCAAGCGCCGGCACCTTGGACGATTGGCAGCCATTCTAGTGCCCGTTGCCCGGGACTGCAATGCGGCGCCGGGCCTGACCAGGGCCTGGCCGGTTTCGGGCTGCCCCGAGGGGCTTCCCTCCCCTGAAGGATGCGCCCTGGACCTGCCCGCCCCCGGTTCCGGTCTACCCTCAACCTGTGGTAAATTAGGGGCATACGCGGACCACGCGCATCCGACTTCATACGACATGGGAGGGGCAGATGCTGGACTACAAGCCGAACATGGTGCTTTCCACCCAGGAGTTCAACGTAGTGGGGACCCGGCCCATCCGGCACGACGGCGCCGATAAGGTGATGGGCCGCGCCCGGTACGCCGCTGATATCCACCTGCCGGGCATGCTGCACGGCCGGATCCTGCGCAGCCCCCACCCCCACGCCCGCATCAAGCGCATTGACCCCAGCCGCGCCCTGGCGCTGCCCGGCGTGGAGGTGGTGGTCACCGCCGCTGACCTGCCCGCCGTCTCCGCCCAGGTTACGGACCAGGCGGAGGGCGGCAACTTGAACTACGGCTTCTACAGTCGCAACGTGATGGCCCGGGAGAAGGCGCTGTACCGGGGCCACGCGGTGGCCGCGGTGGCCGCCGTCAGCCCCCACTTGGCCGAGCAGGCCCTGTCCCTCATCGACGTGGAGTACGAGGTCTTGAAGCCGGTGTTCACCGCCGCCGAGGCCATGAAGCCCGGCGCCCCCATCCTCCACGAGCGCCTGGTCACCCTGGCCAACCCCGCCCAGCGGGCGGGCGGCTGGGGCGGCTCGGACAACCCCCAGGGCACCAACCTATCCAACCGCTTCGAGTTCCGCCAGGGCAACGTGGCCCAGGGGTTCGAGGAGGCCGACGTGATCGTGGAGCGGGAGTTTCACACCAAGCCGGTGCACCAGGGATACATCGAGCCTCACTCGGCCACCGCCCAGTGGAACACCAACGGGTCGGTGACCATCTGGGCCAGCAGCCAGGGCCACTTCGCCCTGCGCGACCACACCTCCACCATCCTGGGCCTGCCCGTCTCCAAGGTGAAGATCGTGCCCATGGAGATCGGCGGCGGGTTTGGCGGCAAGGGGCAGGGCGGGTGCTACCTGGAGCCGGTGGCGGCGGCCCTGGCCCGCAAGAGCGGGCGGCCCGTGAAGATCACCATGACCCGCCCGGAGGTGTTTCAGGGCACCGGGCCCACCTCGGGCACCCACATCAAGGTGAAAATGGGGGCCACCAACCAGGGACGCATCACCGCAGCGGAGGCCCACCTGACTTACGAGGCGGGCGCCTTCCCAGGCTCCCCGGTGCCCTCAGGCTGCCGCACCATGTTTGCCCCGTACCAGATCCCCAACGCCTACATCGAAGGGCTGGACGTGGTAGTCAACACCCAAAAGGCCGCCGCCTACCGGGCGCCGGGATCGCCTGCCGCCGCCTTCGCCGCGGAGCAGGTTATTGACGAGCTGTGCGACCGCCTGGGCATGGACCCCATTGAGTTCCGGCTGATGAACGCCGCTAAAGAAGGCACCCGGCAGCCCACCGGGCCGGTGTTCCGGCGCATCGGGTTCGTGGAGGTGCTGCAGGCGGCGCAGGCCCACCCCCACCTGAACACGCCGCTGGTGGGCCCCAACCGGGGTCGGGGCATCGCCGCGGGGGCCTGGTTCAACGGCACCGGCCCGGCCAGCGCCGTGGCCAGCGTCAACGCCGACGGCACCATCAACCTGGTGGAAGGCTCCCCCGACATTGGGGGCAGCCGAGCGGCCATGGCCATGCAGGTGGCCGAGGTGCTGGGCATCGCCGCGGAGGACGTGAAGCCCTCCGTGGCCGACACCGACTCCATCGGCTACAGCTCCGGCGCCGGCGGCAGCGGAGTGACCTTCAAGATGGGCACCGCGGTCTATCAGGCCGCCCAGGACGTGCGGCGGCAGCTCATCGAGCGGGCGGCGCGCCTGTGGGAGGTCAAGCCCGAGGACGTGCAGTACGAGGCGGGCGTGCTGCGGCATAAGCAAGACCCGGAGCTGCACACCACGCTGGCGCAGCTTGCCCACAAGCTGAACCACACCGGCGGGCCCATCGTGGGGCGGGCCACCGCCAACCCGGCCGGGGTGGGCAACGCCTTTGCCCTGAACGTGGTGGACGTGGAGGTGGACCCGGAAACGGGCAAGGTGACCATCCTGCGCTTCACCGCCATCCAGGACGCGGGCAAGGCCATCCACCCCAGCTACGTGGAGGGGCAGATCCAAGGCGGGGCGGTGCAGGGCATCGGCTGGGCGCTCAACGAGGAGTACTACCTGGACCGCGAGGGCCAGATGATGAACAACAGCTTCCTGGACTACCGCATGCCCACCAGCCTGGACGTGCCCATGATCGACACGGTGATTGTGGAGGTGGCCAACCCCGGCCATCCCCTGGGGGTGCGCGGCGTGGGCGAGGTGTCCCTGGTGCCGCCCATGGCGGCCATTGCCAACGCCATCTACCACGCGGTGGGCGTGCGCACGGGCAGCCTGCCCATGAACCCCGGCAGCATCCTGGAGGCCATGCCCCGCAGATTGCCGGGGGAGGGTTAGATAAAGGTGTGAGACCAGTCCCTCCCCCTCGGTGGAAAAGAGTTAGAGGGAGGAGCAGCGCCCTCACCCCGGCCCTCTCCCAGGGGGAGAGGGAGCGACGCCAACTATCCCCCTCTCCCAGCGGGAGAGGGGGTCAGGGGGTGAGGGCCGTGGGTCTTAGGCAGACCCCTTGAGCTGGCGGGTGGCGCTGCGCCTGGGGCGGGTGTCCAACCTGCCCACCGTCTGGACCAACGTGCTGGCCGGGGTGGTGCTGGCCGGGGGGCTGGCCGGTGGCCCCGGCGCCCTCCCCCTTTCGGCCCCTGCCGGGGTGGAGCCTGGCCCCATGGCCCTGCTGCTGCTGGCGCTGTCCCTG
>JBGPJN010000264.1:0-4033 GCA_041485445.1 Dehalococcoidia bacterium | reverse complement strand
TGCGGGCCAGCTCCGCGGCCACGTAGACCAGCAGCTTCTCCGATTCCCTGGGGGTGAGCATCATAGGAGGTCCCCTTGGTACCGGTAATTGGACTGGGCTACTATATACCCGCCGCTAATCCCGGCGCCAGTCCCGGAGCCTGGGCGTAACTGTTCAGGGTCGGGTGTTGGCCTCCCCACCAGCGTTCCAAATCTATGGGGCAGCGGCTGCTGAGTAGCCTTTCGACCATCCCCCTTGCCCCCTTCCTGGCCAGGAAGGGGGAAGAAAGGAAATGTATCTGGGGGACACCCCCAGGCCCCCGGCGAGGGGTTTCGCCCCTCTGCACACCCCCTAGTCGCCAAACCTGCTAAGTCCGGCACAAGCTGGGCGAAGGTGAGGAACCACTGACCGTCCCTTCGAGTCTGAACAGTTACGCCCGGGCCGGTGGCTCCGCCGCGGGGCGGAGGCCACCCCTTCTGTATCTCCCCCTGGGTAAGGGGCGGAAGGACGGCCCCGGCCATGCCCCTGTCCCAATGAGGGACCACCGGGAGTCGTACCCCCGTCCCCCTTGGACGCTGGAACCGGCCCCCGGAGAATGAGGGGCGTGCCCCAAGGCACTACCTAGCCCACCCCCAGGGCAAGATTGCCCCCGCGGGATACGCTGAAAGCCCTGGACCGGTGTCCCTGGCAGCGCGTTTCCCGGGGTTGGGGGGCCACCATCACGCCGCCGTCTTCCATACATAACATAATTGAGAGCTTCTTCCACCCTCGGTCGTCCTCCCCGTGGGGTCCTGCGTCCGGTGGCGGAGCAATCATATCCAGGGCCTACCTGCCGGGGCCCGCCGCCAACCCCCGTCGCCCGCCTGGGTGGCCTCCATAGGCACTAACGATTTAGTCACCATAAGGATACTGTAGAGTCGTTTGTTCATCACTTATCTTCACTTTACTCAATGCCGGGCTGCCGTTTTCCTTTACCCGGCGCCAATACACTGGAAAAGTAATCCATCGCAGGCCGCTCCCCTCGGGCGGCCCAGCGGTTCGCTCGTATGGAGGTGAGGTCAGTGGCCGTCAACAGACTGAGTACCGTCTTTCCCGGAGCGGGTGAGGTCGTCGGGTTTCGGTTGCCCCAGGCCCAGCTGTGGCAGATCATGGAAGACATGCCCATGTGGGTCCAGGTGTGCCGGCTGGATGGTGCCGTAGAGTCGGTCAACCGCGCGGCCAGCCAGATCTCCGGGTACGCGGCGTCTGACCTGGTGGGCAAGGCTTGGCCCTATGCCTGGATGGATCTCTCCGAGGCGGGTCCGGGTCGCAATCAGGCGGAAATCACCGCCTGGCCCTACTCCCAGCTAAGCCGGAACAACGGCGTGCCGCTGGAGTTTGAGGTGGCCTGCCGCACCCCCCAGGGGGAGACCAAGCCGCTGTGGCTGACCCTCTCCCTGCTGCGGGCTGAGGACGGGCGCGCCCAGTGTGTGCTGCTGGTTGCCTGGGACACCACGCGGCGCAGGCGGCTGGACCTGGAGGCGCGCCGGGCGGAAAAGCTCCAAGCCATCAGCCAGTTGGCCTCAGGGGTGGCCCACGACATCAACAACAATCTGGCGGTGATCCTGGGGTACTCCGAGTACCTGATGACCAAGCTGGAGAATCCTGACGAGGAGGTCCAAGAGGCCTTGTCCGCAATTCAGACGCAGTCTCTGGAGTGCGCCGATACGGTGCGGCGCATCCAGCTCTCGGTCCGGCCGGTGGCCCGGCGCCACTTCTCCCTGGTGGACGTGAACGAGGTGGTCCTGGAGGTGGCCCAGGGCGCCCGGAGCCCGGAAGGTGACCATTCCCACCCGGCGGTCCGCGTGGAGGCCATGCTGGAGTCGGTGCCCCAGGTGCAGGGCCATCGGTCCAGCCTGCGGGAGGCCCTGCTCAGCATCATCAACAATGGGATGGACGCCATGCCTGCGGGCGGGGTGGTCACCCTGCGGACCTGGCGGGACGGTGACTCGGTGGCGGTGGCCGTCACCGACGAGGGCGTGGGCATCGCCGCCAGCGATCTCGGCCGCATCTTTGAGCCGTTCTTCACCACCAAGGGCCCGTCCCGCTCCGGGCTGGGATTGAGCATCGCCTACAATCTGATTGTCCAGCAGGGCGGCACCATTCAGGTCGCCAGCCAGCCGGGCCACGGCGCGACCCTGACGGTGCGCCTGCCGGTGCCCGTCGCCGTAGCCGAACCTCCGCCCGCCCGGTCCGCTCCGCCGCCGCGGACCGCGCTCACGGTGCTGGTGGTGGACGACGAGCCCCAGGTGGCCGGAGTCCTGGAGAAGTTCCTCACGGCCCTGGGCCACCAGGTGGTGGTACGCCAGGATGGCCCCTCGGCGCTGGACACCTTCCAGGCGCAGCGGTTCGACCTGGCGGTGGTGGACCTGGGGATGCCGGTGATGGACGGCTATGAGCTGGCTCGCCGGCTGAACCTCCAGCGCCCGGGCTTCCCCATCCTGGTGGCCACGGGCTGGGACGTGAGCATGGAGGACGTGAAGGAGCGCGGCGCCGTGGTCAGGGGCGTGGTGAAGAAGCCCTTCAGCCTGAAGGAGTTGGCTGAGGCCGTGAACCAGGCAACGGCGGTGGCCGTGTAGGCCGGGTGGCCGGGCCTGGACTGATATCCCGAGATAGCATCCATCAGGCAGGGGCGGGTTTGAAACCCGCCCCTGCCTGTTTGTGGGCGGACCTGGAGCGCCCTGGAGCACCCTGGAGCACATTGAGGCGCTAAACCGCATTAACGCGCCTTGCATAGGATTCTAAACTTGGCCCAATACTTGCCGTTGGGCGGAACGGGGGAGTGCAGAGGGGGCGAAGCCCCTGCTGCTGGGGGTTTGAGGGTATCCCCCAAACCGAACTTTCTTCCCCTTTCCTGGCCAAGCTTGTCTTAGCGAAGCGTAAGGAAGGGGGCTAGGGGGATGGTGGAAATGGCTCATCACGGGAATGTTTAGCTATCAGTGCAAGGCTCGATAAGGGAGGCCGACGAAATCCCCCCCAACCCCCCTTTGCGAAAGGGGGGCACGGGGGGATTTCCGCCGCCAATGCCTTCCCACCGATTGAGATATTTGTGCGAGGCTCGGTAGGCAGTGAAACGTCGTTGCCCAGCATGGCGCCTCCCCCTGGCGGGAGATGCCGGGCAGGGTTAGAATCTCCCCTGAGCCAAATCCCGTGGGGAGGTATGTACCGGCATGATCGGAGTTCTGACACACCACTGGGCCAAACCGGACCAAGTGGCGGCGGCCCGCAAGCTGCTGGAGGGCAACGGCATGGCCCAGAGCAAGCACCGGGGCTTCGGCGCCCGCCACACCCTCTACTCCCTCACCGACCCCGGCAAGATCACCACCCTGGTCACCTGGCAGAGCAACGAGATCTACGACGCCTGGCGGGCCAGCCCGGAGCGGGCCAAGGCCATGTCCGGCGCGGACCAGCTGTGGGCCAAGCCGCCGGAGTCGGAGCGGTTTGAGATGGCGGGCTAGCCGCGCCGGCGGCCACGGTGGTTCACACTAACGTAACAAACTGTTAACAGAACTGAAACGAGCGCAGGCCTCTTTTCCTGTACCATCGCCAGAGCGCCATATCCCAGTGGCGCAGTGGGATGGCCGGTGTGGGCCGGCAAGGGGGAGCCAGTCCCCCGAAAGTGACAGGAATGCTGAAACGAGGCGCCAGGACCCCCACCCCCTCAGGGCACATACTGCGGAGCATCGCCGTGGCGGCGCTGGTCCTGGCCGGGGCCCTGGCGGTGGCCTGCGGGGCTGCGCCGGCGGCCAGCCCAGCCGCCGGGACCGCGCCGCCCAACGCGGGCGCAACCACCAAACCCATCAAGCTGGGCTTCAGCGCGTGGCCCGGCTGGTTTCCCTGGCAGGTGGCAGAGGAGGCGGGCATCTTCAAGAAAGCCGGCGTCAACGTAGAGCTGGTGTGGTTTGAGGGCTACATCGACTCGATCAACGCCCTGGCCGGCGGCCAGCTGGATGCCAACTCCCAGACGCTGAACGACACCCTGGCGTCGGTGGCGGCGGGCTCCCGCCAGGTCAT
>JBGPJN010000263.1:0-4043 GCA_041485445.1 Dehalococcoidia bacterium | reverse complement strand
GACACCCAGGCCGCCTGGGACTACCACAACGGCACCAAGCACACCTGGCGCAGCGTGCACAGCGGCGGCCACTACATGGACTGGAACAACCAGCCGCGGCCCTTCAAGCTGTACCCCGGCTTGGAAGGCCAGCGCTTGCCAAGGGACCTCACCTCCAGCGGCGTGGTTGCCCTGGACGTGCTGCTGGGCCGCACCGCACCAGCCCCCGCCGGCCCGCAGCTCCCCAGCCTGCAACAGCTTGCCGGGCTGCTCTACTTCTCGGCGGGCATTACCAAGCGGGGCGTGGTTCCCGGCGGCCAAATGTACTTCCGCGCCGCCGCCTGCACCGGCGCCCTCTACCACATCGAGCTTTATCTGGTGTGTGGCGACCTGCCGGACCTGCCCGCCGGCGTCTACCACTTCGGCCCTCATGACTTCTCCCTGCGACCTCTGCGCCAGGGCGACTTCCGGGGCGTACTTGCGCAGGCCAGCGGCGGAGAGCCTGCCGTAGCCCAGGCCCCGGCGGTCATCGTCACTTCTGCTGTGTTCTGGCGCAATGCCTGGAAGTACCAGGCCCGGGCCTACCGCCACTGCTACTGGGACAGCGGCACCATCCTGGCCAACCTGCTGGCGGTGGGCGACGCCTGCCAGCTTCCGCTCAACCTGGTCACTGCCTTTGTGGATGCGCCGGTGAACCAGCTTCTTGGACTGGACCCCGATAAGGAGGTGGCGCTGCACCTTGTGCCCGTGGGCTGGACTCCGGAACAACCCGCGACGACCGCCCCGCCGATGCCGCCGTTGTCTCTGGAGGTAGCCCCCTACTCCCGGCGGGAGGTGGACTACCCGGCCATGCGGGAGATGCACCAGGCTTCGTCCCTAACCCAGCCCGCCGAGGCCGTTGCCCTGCGGGCCGGCCCGCCCGCGCCGGCGGACCTCGTCCCCGAGGGGGAGGTAATCCCCTTGGGAAAACTGCTGGAGGGGGAGCTGCCCCGGGACACCATTGAGGCGGTGATCCAGCGCCGCGGCTCCAGCCGCCGCTTCCGGCGCGCCGGCATCGGTCAGCAGCAGCTTGCCGCCATCCTGGCCGCCGCCGGGCGCCGCCTGCCCGCCGACTTTCTCGGAGAGCCGGGCGCCACCCTGGTCCAGATGTACATCATTGCCAACGCGGTGGACGGACTGGCGCCAGGGAGCTACGTCTACCACCCGGGCGGCCAGTCCCTGGAGTTGCTGGAGGCCGGTCCTTCCGCCGAAGGACGGGAGCGGGCGGGCTACCTGGGGCTGGAGCAGGAGCTGCCCGCCGACGCCGGCGCCAACCTGTACTTCCTCGCCGACCTGACCGCGGCGCTGGCCCGTTACGGCAACCGGGGGTACCGCATGGCGCAGACGGAGGCCGCCATCCGCGGCGGCTGGGCCTACCTGGCCGCCTACGCCCAGCGGCTGGGCGCCACCGGACTGACCTTCTACGACGATGACGTCACCCAGTTCTTCTCGCCCCACGCCGCCGGTAAGAGCGTTATGTTCCTTGTGGCGCTGGGCCGTCCCCTACGACGCTCCAGACTGGGGGGAGCGGCCACTCCATAAGGCGGCTGCCACCGGTGTCCCGTAACTGTTCAGACTGGGGGGACGCGCAGGGTTGCTGACACTCGCACAGCTTGTACCGGACGTGGCGGGTTTGGCGACCAACGGGTGTGCAGAGGGGTGAAACCCCTCGCCGGGGGTCTGGGGGTGCCCCCCAGATACATTTCTTCTCTTCCCCCTTCCTGGCCAGGAAGGGGGCAAGGGGGATGGTCGAAAGGCTGCTCAGGAGCCGCTCCTCAATAGTTTTGGCACGCTGGCGGAGAGCCCAACACCCGACTCTGAACAGTTACGGTGTCCCAAGGCCGTTGACTGTACCACGGGCCTGTGGTAAATTGACTCGAAATATCCTCCGAATTCCTCTAGGTGTTGCGAGGTCGAAGAGTATCGCCAGGCAGTATAGGGTAAACGAGCGGATCCAGTCTCCCCGGGTGCGTCTCATTGGTGACAACGGCGAACAGTTGGGAGTGGTGACCCGCGACCAGGCCCTCCAGATGGCGCGTCAGGCCGACGTGGACCTGGTTGAGGTTGCTCCCAATGCCGATCCTCCGGTGTGCCGCCTCTTGGACTATGGCAAGCTGCGGTACCTGTACGCCAAGCGAGAAAAGGAATCCAAGAAAGGCCAGAAGAGCTCCGAGCTGCGGGAAGTGCGCTTCCGGCCCAACATTGGGGTCCACGACCTGGAAGCCAAGATTCGCAAAGTCCGTGAGCTCATCGTCGAGGACGGCGCCAAGGTCAAGATCACGGTGCGCTTCCGGGGCCGGGAGGCAGTCCACCAGCAGTTGGGACTGTCCGTTCTCAAGAAGGTGGCCGACGAGTTGAAGGACGAGGTCCGTCTGGAAAAGGCCCCGGCCATGGAGGGCCGGTCCCTGGCGATGACCCTGCTCCCAGTGCCCAAACAGGGTGGGCGCGTAGTTGAAAAGACCGACAAGAAATCGGAAGAAGAAGACCTAGCTGATGCCAAAACTTAAGACCCACAAGGGCGCCAAGGCGCGCCTCCACATTACGGGGACCGGCAAGCTCATGCGCCGCAAGCGGAATAGCAGCCACCTGCGGAGCCACAAGCCCCACAAGGTCACCCGCAAGTACGCCCAAAAGCTGATGGTGGACAACGCCGACATAATCCGGCTCAAGAAGCTGCTGCCCTACGGGTAGCAGCCCCCACCGCTGATTGGAGTTCGCAGTTGCCTAGAGTCAAGCGCGGCGTAACCAAGCGCCACCGACACAAGAAAGTGCTGCTGGAAGCCCGTGGCTTCCAGGCCTCCTCCCACCGCAACTACAAGTGGGCCAAAGAGGCGCTCATCCATGCCTGGACCCACGCCTACCGGGACCGCAAGGACCGCAAGGGCCAGTTCCGAAGTCTGTGGATCGTCCGCATCGGGGCGGCGTGCCGGCAGTCGGGCGTCACTTACAGCCAGTTCATGCACGGCTTGAAGCTGGCGGGTATCCAGGTGGACCGCAAGATGCTGGCCGACCTGGCGGTGAACGACGCCGAGGCTTTCAAGAAGCTGGTGTCTGTGGCCTCGCAACAAGTGGCCGCCTAGACCGGCCTAAACCGGAACGCGAAGCAGGGTGCGTCCCGATACATCGGGACGCACCCTGCTGCTTTTATCGCGAATGCCTCTACTCGCCCATCCTCACCGGGGCAAAGCCGTAGTAGGTGTCGGCGTCCAGAATCCGCTTCAGGCCGGTCTGCGTGATGTTGATGGGACGCACCGGCGTGGCCCAGCGGTCGTTCAGCTCCTGCTGCAGCTCCTGCAAAGTTAAGGGCTCATTGTGCCGCAACAGCAACAACCGGAAGATAATCTCCTGGATCGGCAGCTCCGCCTGAATGAACTCCCGCTCGTCACCGTAGCGGTCCGCAATCTCCCCCACCAACGCCTCCGGGTCCTTGTTTCCCTGCTCGGGGCCGTAATTGGCCACCGCCTGAGGGTCCAGGCGTGAAGCCAGCAGGTAGGTGGCCGACCGCTTTAGCTCCACCAGCCGGTGGAAGTCAATGCGGTACCGGGTTGAGCCCACGGCTTCTTGAAGCTCCTGGAATGTTTGGGGGCCGGGTAAAATCATAGGTCCACCTCTTCGTTCCAATCTAACATAATAATCCGGACCGGTTCTCCGGCCTTCATAACCGGGACCTCCGCCGGGCAGACGGCCAGTCCGTTGGCCTGGGACATGGAGGTCAGGATGTTGGACCCCTGGGGTCCTGTAGGCGTGGCAAAGTAGGTGCCCTCCCGCCGGTCCACCACCACTCGTGCGTAAACCCGCCGGCCGTCGGTGTTGTGGATGGAGCCGGCCAGCACTCCCTCCACCGCAGGGCGGGTCAGACGCCGCCGTCCCAGCATGGTGAGAATGGCGGGCCGGGCGAACATTTCAAAGGCCACCAGGGCGCTCACCGGGTTGCCCGGCAGGCCCAGCAAGGGAGTGCCCGGACCGCCCTCCGTGCCGCGCAGTCCTTCCCCCGAAGGACGCAGCAGGCCGAAGGCCAGCGGCTT
>JBGPJN010000262.1:0-4043 GCA_041485445.1 Dehalococcoidia bacterium | reverse complement strand
GCCGGAGCACCCGGACACCCTGACCAGCCGCAGCAGCCTGGCCACCGGCTACTGGTACTTGGGGCGCTACCAGGAGGCCGCCGGGTTGGAGGAAGAAATCCTGAAAATCCGGGAGCGGGTGCTGGGGCTGGAGCACCCGGACACCCTGACCAGCCGCATCAGCCTGGCCTCCAGCTTCACCTGCCTCGGGCGCTACGAGGAGGCCGCCGGGCTGGAGGAAGCGACCCTGAAAATCCAAGAGCGGGTGCTGGGGCCGGAGCACCCAAATACCCTGTTTAGCCGCAGTAACTTGGCCGACGACTACATTCACCTAGGGCGCAACCAGGAGGCCGCTGGGCTGGAGGAAGCGACCCTGAGAATCCGGGAGCGGGTGCTGGGTCCAGAGCACCCGGACACCCTGTGCAGCCTTACCAACCTGGCCGAGGCCTATTTGGGTTTGGGGCGCAACCAGGAGGCTGCCAGGCTGGATGAAGAGACCCTGAAAGTCCGGGAGCGGGTGCTGGGGCCGGAGCACCCGGACACGCTGCAAAGCCGCTGTAACCTGGCCGTCGGCTACCGCGCCCTGGGGCGCAACGCCGAGGCGATGAAGCTGGACGAGGAAACCCTGGAGCTAAGGCAGCGGGTGCTGGGGCTGGAGCACCCGGACACCATAACCAGCCGCAACAACCTGGCCGCCGGGTACCGCGCGCTTGGCCGGGAAGAGGATGCAGCGGCGCTAGAAGCCCCCCCATGCTCTTTGACATCCACGCCCACCTGATGGGGCCGGAGGTGCCCGGCCGCGCCTTCTGGGACGGGTTCACCCGCCTGGCGGTGGTGCAGACTGGCCGTACCGAGGAGCGGGTGCGCCAGCGCCTGGAGGACATCTGGGACCTGACCGGCGAGCGGCTGCTGCGGGACATGGATGAGGCCGGGGTGGAGCGGGCCATGGTCATGCCGGTGGACTGGGGCCTGGTGCCCGCCTTCCGCGACGGCACCATGGACATCTGGCAGCAGCACCTGCTCCACGCCGACGCGGTGCGGCGTCACCCGGACCGCCTGGTGGCCTTCGCCTGCTTTGACCCGCGCCGGCCCGATGCCTTGGCGCTGCTGGAGCGGGCGGTGGGCGAGTTAGGCATGGTGGGGCTGAAGATTCATCCCGCCGCGGGCTTCTTCCCCAACGACCCGCTGGCCTACCCCATGTACCAGAAGGCCCAGGAGCTGGGGATTCCGGTGATGGTGCACACCGGTCCCGAGCCCAAGCCCCTGTACAGCCGCCACTGCCAGCCGGTGCATGTGGACGACGTGGCCGCCGACTTCCCCAACCTGACCATCATCCTGGCCCACGCTGGCCTCAGCGCCTGGTGGCAGGAGGCCGCGGGCATCGCATCGGTGTGCCCCAACGTCTACCTGGACATCTCGGGCTGGCAGGTCATGGCCCGACTGCGGCCCCTGGAGTTCTACACCATCCTGCACACCCTCATCGGCACCGTGGGCGCCCGCCGCATCCTGTGGGGCAGCGACTACCCGGCGTTGCGGCTGCTGATGTCTGAAGCGGCGTGGGTCAAGGCCATCACCGAGCCGCCCCCGGTGGCCCGCGACCACGGCATCAGCTTCAGCGATGCCGACGTGGCGGCCATCATGGGGGATAACGCCGCCCGCCTGCTGAAACTGTAGGGGCAAGGTATGCCTTGCCCCTACGGGGCTGTCTGCCCGGCCTTTTGTCTGGGCTTCTTCTTCGGTTCTTGCTTAGCTTCAATGAGGCTGTCGGGGACTTCCACGTCCACCTCACCTACTACCACGTGGGGCGAGTGCACGTCGTCGGGCACCGGGTCGCCGCCGCGCTCCGCCTCCACCTCCAGGTACAGCTCCATGGCCTCCTTGGCGTGCACCAGTGCTTCGGCCACCGTTTCGCCGAAGGTGATGCAGCCGGGGTAGTCGGGGAAGAGCACGTGATAGCAGCCTTCGCTGGGCAGCAGAATGACGGTAAACTTCCTTTGCGCCATCACAGTACCTCCTCAGCCATTGCCTCGAAGCGCTGCCGAGTAAGGGCAGCTTGTTTCAGTATACTGTTGAAGGTCTTCTGAATTATAACCGCGCTTCCGTGGTCGGGGACGGTTACGTGGCCTGGATAGCCCGCCTTGAGCATCACCAGGTGCGACCCGTGCTGCCGGTCTACCACCCAGCCCGCACGCATGAGCACGCGGACCACCTCCCTTGCCGTGTACCTGCGGGGCATATTCTCCCCCTACACCTGGCAGTTCACCCCCAGCTCGGCGCAGGTGTCGCGGATCCACTCCACCACCTCGTCGTGCAGCGGAATCCCGTCCCGCCGCCGCTCCTCCTCCACCTCGGCCTCGGGCTGGCCCGCCACCATCACCCGGTCGTGGCCTGGGGCCGGCGGCGTGCTCTTCAGCATGGTCATCCACTCGTCCATCATCTCTTTGAACTGCTCAGTGTCGGTGAAAGCCTCAATGCTGTAAGCGGCCACGTAGTGGCCAAAGTTGGGCCGTCCGGGCACCGCGCCGTAGCCAAAGCCGGTGAGCACTCCCCCCAGAATGTCCACCACGCAGGAAAGGCCGTAGCCCTTGTGCGACCCCAGCTCCCGGGTGCTGCCCAGGGGCAGAAGCACATGCTTCTCCGGCGGGTCAATGGCCTCCATGATGGGGGTGCCATGCTCGTCGGCCAGCCAGCCCGGCTCCAGCTTGATGCCCAGGCGCTTGGCGATGTATATCTTGTTGGCCGCCACGCTGCTGGTGGCCGCGTCAAACACGAAGGGCGGATGGTGCTTGGCCGGCGCGGCCACGGCGATGGGGTTGGTGCCCAGGCGCGGCACCGCGCCGAAGGTGGGCACCACCGATGGCGGGCAGCTGGTCATGCACACGCCGATCATGTCGTGCTTCAGGGCCATCATGGCATGGTACGAGGCCATGCCCAGGTGCCGGGCGTTGCCCACGGTCACCATGCCCACGCCCACGTTCTTGGCCTTCTGGATGGCGATGTCCATGGCCTTGGGGGCCATGATGATGCCCAGGCCCCGGTCCGAGTCCACGTTGGCTGTGCTGGGGGTCTGGCGGACGATCCTCATGCTGGGCCGCGGGTTGATCTGCCCGCTCTGGTACCCCTGCAGATAGCTTTTCAGCATGTTGGACACCCCGTGGGTGTCCACGCCCCGCAGGTCCGCCAGCACCAGCACGTCGGCGCCCAGCTCGGCGTCCTGGCGGGGCACCCCCAACTTCTCAAAGATGCCGGCCACCGTGGCCTTCAGGTTGTCCCCCGAAACCAGGATCGCCTCGTCCAGATTCACCCGGAACTGCTGCAGCACGGTAAACCTCCTCAGCCTCCGGCCTTGGGCGGCGAATCCCGCCCAGGCCAACTACGATTCTAGTACAAAGGAGCGTAACTCCCTGGCAGTATAGCACCGCCCGGCAACCTAAGCTACCGCCCGGCCCGCCCGCAGGTGCGCACCTGCGTGTGCGCCCCCGGGACAGACCTTCCACCCTAGGGGCAGACACGCAGGTCTGCCCCTACATTCTGGGACAATGAAACAACCCTGGGCGGGTCCCCATCCGAAGCCACACCCTCGGCCCACCCCATCCAGATGCTTGGCTTTGAACTTAGACGTGGCCCTGGATACAGTGGAAGTATCGGCTGGGTGCGGGCATTCTGTATCCGGTCACGGCTTCCCGAGGTGGACCATGCGCTGTGCTCAACTCTCCCATGGGACCCGGCTCTGGGGCAGCCTCTGGCTGGCGGCGGCCCTGGTTGGCGTGGCCCTGACCTGGCTGGCGTTGTTCGGGACCGGAGCAGGCGATGGGGCCTGGACTAACGGCCCTCGGCTGACCGGACACCAGACGCCGGCACTGGTCCAGCCCTTCAGCCCCCAGCGCTTGGTCGCCGGGCTGGCGCCCGACCGCCGCGACCACGCGGTGCGCCCGTAGACTCCCCCAGTCGCCTCGCCGCCACTACCACCCGGGGCTTGGCATCCTTGGCATCTAGGAGCCGTTCCCCGTGACTGAAGCGCCGGTTTGGGGCATCGTATTCCCAATCTTCCTGGTGGTGGGCAT
>JBGPJN010000261.1:0-4054 GCA_041485445.1 Dehalococcoidia bacterium | reverse complement strand
TTTTTTGTTGGCCTGCGCTGGGCGCGCTAACCCGAGGGGAGAAGCTAATAAACAGTTTTAACACCACCAACCCCGGGGGGGCCGGCCTGGAGGCCGCCCACTACACCGACCGGGCCAACGCCACCGGCTGCACCGTGTTCCTGTGCCGCCAGGGCGCGGTGGGCGGCGTGGACGTGCGCGGCGGGTCTCCGGGCACCCGGGAGACCGACCTGCTGCGCCCCATGCACCGGGTGGACCGGATCCATGCCGTGGTGCTCAGCGGCGGCAGCGCCTTCGGCCTGGACACGGCCTCGGGAGTGGTTGGCTACCTGGAGGAGCGAGGCATCGGGCTGCGGGCCGGTCCGGCGGTGGTGCCCATTGTGTCCGCGGCCATTCTGTTTGACCTGGGACTGGTCAGCGCCTCGGTGCGGCCGGGTCCCAAGGAGGGACTGGCCGCGTGCCTGGCGGCCAGCGCGGCGCCCATGACCCAGGGCAGTGTGGGCGCCGGCACCGGCGCCACGGTGGGCAAGGCGCGGGGGATGGCCTGGGCCACTAAGGGGGGCATTGGCTCGGCCAGCTTGTCCCTACCCAACGGCCTGATGGTGGCCGCTGCCGTGGCGGTGAACGCCTACGGCGGCGTGGTGGACCACCACAGCGGCCGGGTCATCGCTGGGCCCCGGCGGGAGCATGGCGGCGGGTTCCATGACTCGGTGCAGCTATTAGTGGAAGATGGCAGCCTGCCGGAAGGGCCGTCCCTGACCAACACCACCATCGGGGTGGTGGCCACCAACGCCACGCTGACCCGAGAAGAGGCCAACTTCCTGGCCCAGGCCAGCCACGACGGACTGGCCCTGACCATCCGCCCCTGCCACACCATCCGGGATGGCGACACCATGTTCGCCTTGGCCACGGGCCAAGACTCCCAGCGGGGCGACATCACCGCCCTGGGCGCCGCCGCGGTGGAGGTCACCGCCCTGGCGGTGCTCCAGGCGGTGCGCTACGCCACCGGGCTGGGCGGCGTGCCCTCAATACAAGAGATGGACCGTAGCGAGGAGCTGGACCGTGGCTAACGGCGGCCGGACCATCGGGTTTATCGGAGTCGGGGTCCTGGCCAAGGGCCTGGCCCTGGCGCTGGCGCAGCTGGGATACCCGGTGACCGGGGCTTTTAGCCGGAATCCCGCCTCAGCCCAGGGGCTGGCCCGCCGGCTGCCCCGCTGCCGGGTCTTCGGGTCGGCCCAGGAGCTGGCCCGCCACGCCGATCTGGTGTTCATCACCACCCCCGACGACGCCATCGGCCCGGTGGCCGCATCGGTGACGTGGCGCCCCGGTCAGGGGGTGGTCCACTGCAGCGGCGCGTTGTCGCTGGAGGTGCTGCGCCCAGCGGCGGAGCAAGGCGCATCGGTGGGCGGCTTCCACCCGTTTCAGACCTTGGCCGGACTGGACGACCTCGCGGAGGCCGCGGCGCGTCTGCGGGGAGTCAGCTTTGCGGTGGCCGGCCAAGGCTGGGTGCCGGAACACCTCGCCCGGATGGCCGCCGGGCTGGGAGGCCGGACCATCAGCATCGCCGACGCCGACCGCCCCCTGTACCACGCCTCGGCCATCCTGGCCTGCGGCTTTTTGGCGGCCCTGCTGCAATGTGCGGCCAGCCTCTGGCACGAGATGGGTTTCCCGGCAACCGAGGCGATGGACGCCCTCCAGCCGCTGGCCCAGGCGACCCTGAACAACGTCGCCCGGCACGGCGTGGTGGCCAGCGTCACCGGCCCGGTGGTGCGGGGCGACGTGGCCACGGTGCAGGCCCATCTGGAGGCCCTGTCCCAGCGCCTGCCGGAGCTGGTCCCCCTCTACTCGGTGCTTACTCGGGCATCCCTTTCCATCGCCCAGGGGCGGGGAGTCAGCCCGGAGCAGCTGGCGTTCCTGCGGGCGGCCCTGGATTTCTACGATACGAGGGTGAAGCCATGCGGCGGATAACGGTTCGCGACATCGCGGAGATGAAGGCCAAGGGAGAGAAGATCCCCATGGTCACGGCCTACGACTATCCCACCGCGCGGCTGGCCGAGGCGGCGGACATCCCCATGCTGCTGGTGGGCGACAGTCTGGGCATGGTGGTGCTGGGCTACGAGTCCACCATTCCGGTGACCATGGCGGACATGCTCCACCACGTGAAGGCGGTGGCCCGGGGGGCCAAGAAGGCGCTGGTGGTGGCCGACCTGCCCTTCATGACCTATCACATCGATGTTGCCCAGGCCCTGGCCAACGCTGGACGCATGGTGCAGGATGGCGGCGCCCAGGCGGTGAAGCTGGAGGGAGGCGAGTGTGTGGCGGAGACCGTGGGGCGTATTGTGGCCTGCGGGATCCCGGTAATGGGCCACATTGGGCTGACGCCCCAGTCGGTGAACGCCTTTGGCGGCTACCGGGTGCAGGGCCGAGGGCTGCAGGAGGCCGCGCAGCTCCTGCGGGACGCCCGGGCGCTGCAAGCCGCCGGCGCCTTTGCCGTGGTGCTGGAGCTGGTGCCCACTGCGCTGGCTGGCCTGGTGTCCCGCCGGCTGTCCATACCCACCATCGGCATCGGCGCGGGGCCGGAGTGCGACGGGCAGGTGCAGGTGCTCCACGACATGCTGGGCCTGTTCACCGACTTTGTGCCCAAGCACGCCAAGCGGTTCGCCCACCTGGCCCTGGCCGCCCAGGAGGGTCTGGCCGCCTACGCCCGAGAGGTGCGGGAGGGGGCGTTCCCCACCGACAAGGAGAGCTTCAGCATGGACGAATCGGTGCTCAAGGAGCTGGAGGGGCTTTAACAGCCTGTTTGATAACCACCGAGAACACTGAGAACGCAGAGAGGGTACCCAGTCCACCGCTCCCCTCCGGTCTGTTAAAATAGCCGGAAACCCCCCAAGAGTTCCATTGGGACAGTCGTGGCATGATGGTACCGGCGGACCCTGGCGTGATGGACCCTCAGGCGCTGGAGCGGGTGCGGGTCTTGTTCCACCAGCAGATTCAGGCGGGGCTGCACCCCGGCGCGGCCCTGGCGGTGTACCGCCACGGGCGGCTGGTGCTGGACCTGGGGGGCGGGATGGCCGACGGGCGCTCCGATAAGCCCGTGAACCCGGACACTCTGTTCGTGCTGTACTCCTCCACCAAGCCCCTGGCGGCCATCTGCCTCTACCTGCTGTGGGAGCGCGGCCGCCTGCATTGGGACGACCCCGTGGCCCAGCACTGGCCGGCGTTTGGCCGCAACGGCAAGGCCGGGGTGACGGTGCGCCACGTGCTGACCCACCAGGGCGGCTTTCCCGATACGCCGGAGGAGTTGACCTGGGACAAGTGGAGCGATCGGGACTCCATTGTCCGTGCGCTGGAGGAGGCCACCCCGGTTTACCCGCCGGGCACGGTCATCGCCTACCATCCCCGCAACTTTGGTTGGGTGGTGGCGGAGTTGGTGCGCCGCATTGACGGACGCCCCATCGACCAGTTTCTGCGGGAGGAGGTGACCGCCCCTCTGGGGATGCGGGATACCTACCTGGGCCTGCCGGCGGAGCTGGAGGCGCGGGTCTCGCGCCTGCACGCCATGGAGGACTGCGACCGTCCTGGGATGGTGCATAACTACAACCGGCCCCAGGTGCACCGGATGGTGCAACCCTCGGGGGGAGGCATCTCCACCGCCCGGGACCTGGCCCGGTTTTACGCCATGCTGGCGGGCGGCGGGAGCCTGGACGGCGTCCGGATCCTGCGACGGGCCACGGTGGCCGAGGTGGTGCGGCCTCAGGTGGAGGGCACCGACCAGACACTGGAGCACCACGTCCGCCGCTCCCTGGGGCTGAGCCTGGAGGACCCGCGCACCGGCGCCGGCGGCGCATCGGGAGGAGGCACCTTCGGCCACGCCGGCGCCGGCACCTCCGTGGGCTGGGCCGACCCGGAGCTGGGACTGGCGGTGGCCTACATCACCAACGGCTTCCGGGCCAACCGGAGCAACACCCCGCGGCTGGCCGCCATCTCCCAGGCAGTGCGCGCCGCCTGCCGCTAAAAGCCTGTCCGATAACCGCAGAGACCACAGAGCGCGCTGAGAAGACATCGTTTTGTCCCC
>JBGPJN010000260.1:0-4101 GCA_041485445.1 Dehalococcoidia bacterium | reverse complement strand
CGCGGGAGTCCGAGGCGCTGGAGTGGGCTGGGGCCACCTGCTCGGATAATTGGTCAGAAGAGCGCGACCCAGGCGAGGAATCCCTTTGGTGTCTGAAGAAGGCATAGCCGCCCTGGAGCAGGATTTGGGGTCTGACCACCCTGACGCCCTCCATGCCCGGCACCGGCTGGCCCACCGGCATCGCGCCCAGGGAGACTTCCCGCGGGCGGTTCAGCTGTTTCAGGCCAACGTGGCGGGATGGAGCCGCGCCCTGGGGCCGGACTGCGCTGAGGCTTTGCGGGCCCGCAGCAGCCTGGCCAACTGCTACTACGCCGCCGGCCGCTACGATGAGGCCATCCAGCAGTTTGCCCAGGTGCTGGCGGACCGGGAACGGGTGCTGGGGCCGGACCACCCGGAGACCCTGCGTAGCCGGGGAAGTCTGGCCAACAGCTACCGGGCGGCCGGGCGGCCCCAGGAGGCGCTGCAGCGTCACCGAAAGTTGCTGGGCGACCGGGAGCGTGTGCTGGGGTCAGACCACGCCAGCACCCAGGCCACCCGCAAGAACCTGGCGGACACGGAGGCGGAGTTGGCCGATGAAGATAGCCGGGGTCTATGAAGCAGGGGGGTGGAAGGATAGACAAAGGGAGAATCCCCCAATCCCGGCTCCCTGGTATTGCCGATGACCGCTTAAACCGGGATTGGTTCAGGCACGTGTTTGGAGGCGGATGACCATGAAGATTGAGCAGAGGCTGGCCCAGATGGGCATCACCCTGGCGGCGCCCGCCGCGCCGATGGCCAACTTCGTCGCCACGGTGCGCACTGGCAGCCTGCTCTTCGTGGCCGGGCACCTGCCCCGCATGGCCGACGGCTCGGTGCTGCACCGGGGCAAGGTGGGCCGCGAGGTGACGGTCCAGGAGGGCTACGCCGCGGCCCGCCAGGCGGCGGTGAACTGCCTGGCCAGCATCAAGGCGGCGCTGGGCGACCTGGACCGGGTGAGCCGGGTGGTGAAGCTGCTGGTGATGGTCAACGCCGACCCGGAGTTTGACCAGCACTTTGTGGTGGCCAACGGCGCCTCGGACCTGCTGGTGGAGCTGTACGGCGAGCAAGGCCGCCACGCCCGCTCCGCCGTGGGCATGGGGGGCCTGCCCAGGGGCAGTTGCGTGGAGGTGGAGATGATTGTGGAGGTGGCGGACTAGATTAACCGCGGAGGACACAGAGACCGCTGAGACTTATTGACCCCTGCATAAATTCTTGAACCGTATCGGACGAAATCCCCCCAACCCCCCTTTGCGAAAGGGGGGCAAGGGTGGAGTTCCGCCGCAAGCGCCTTCCAACCGGTTTAGATACTTATGCAAGAGTCGTTAATTGCGAATTTCTCCGTGCTCTCTGCGCCCTCTGCGGTGAATTCGTTATCCTCAGAACTGGCGGTAGCGGTTCACGATGGGCAGCCGCCGGTCCTTGCCGAAGGCCCGGGGCGTGATCTTCACCCCCGGCGGGGCCTGGCGCCGCTTGTACTCATTGCGGTCCACCGCCGAGATGACCTGGCGCACCACCTGGGGGTCGAACCCCCGGTCCACCAGGTCCTGGTAGCCCCAGTCCTCCTCCACGTAGGCTTTCACCACCTGGTCCAGCACCTCGTAGGGCGGCAGGGTGTCCTGGTCCAACTGGCCGGGCTTCAGCTCGGCGCTGGGCGGCTTGTCAATGCTGGCCTGGGGAATCACCGGGTGGGGGTCGCCGTGCTGGTTGCGCCAGCGGGCCAGCGCGTAGACCAGGGTCTTGGGCACGTCCTTGATGACCGCAAAGCCGCCCGCCATGTCCCCGTACAGGGTGGCGTAACCCATGGCCATCTCGCTCTTGTTGCCGGTGGTCAGCACCATCCAGCCGAACTTGTTGGACAGGGACATGAGCACGTTGCCCCGGATGCGGGCTTGCACGTTCTCCTCGGCCACGTTGGGCTGAGTCCCTCGGAAGCGGGGCTCTAGCATATCGGCGAAGGCCAGGTGGGCCGGCTCAATGGGCACCCGCCACATCTGAATGCCCAGCAGGCCGGCCAGCTCCTGGGAGTCGCTGACGCTGCCTTCCGAGGAGAACCGGGAAGGCATGGTCACGCCCACCACGTTGTCCGGTCCCAGGGCATCCCTGGCGATGGCCGCGGTGAGGGCCGAGTCAATGCCCCCGGAGAGCCCGATGAGCACCCTGCTGAACCCGCTTTTGCGCACGTAGTCGCGGGTGCCCAGCACCAGGGCCTGGTAGACCTCTTCCACGCCATCCACGCGGGGCGCCAGGTGGTGGTTGGCCAGGGGATGTTTCAGGCCGGGGCGCGGGCCGGAGACATGCACCACCTTGTTGGCGCCAATCTCCCGGAGAATGGTGGGGTTCTCCTTACGGGGCCTGGGGTCGCGCAGGCGGGCGCGGAACAGCTCCTCCACGTCCAGGTCCACCACCATCAGCTCCTCGGCAAAGGCGGGGCCGCGGGCCACCAGCTCGGCGTTCATGTCGTAGACCAGGCTCGCCCCGTCGAAGACCAGCTCGTCCTGGCCGCCCACGGTGTTCAGGTAGGCCACAAACAGCTCGTTATCCGCCGCCCGAGTGGCCACCATCTTCTCCCGGAAGGCCCGTTTCCCGGCGTAGAAGGGTGAGGCGCTGATGTTGACGATGACCTCCGCGCCCGCCGCCCGCTGCACCGCAATGGGCCCCACCGGGTACCAGATGTCCTCGCAGATGTTGACCCCCACGGCCACGCCGTTGATGACGTACACTGGACAGACCACGCCGCGGCGGAAGTAGCGGTCCTCGTCAAACACGCCGTAGTTGGGCAGGTACATCTTGCGATAGGTGTCCACCAGTTGACCGTCAAAGCCCACCGCGGCGGCGTTGGACACGTCGGGCTCCATCTGGACATAACCTACTACCACGGCCATGCCCCGGGAGGCCGCCACCACCTGCTGCATGGCGGCCACGTTGTCCCGCAGAAAGGCGGGCATGAAGAGCAGGTCCTCCGGCGGGTAGCCGGTGATGGCCAGCTCCGGGAAGGCCACCAGGTCGGCCTGGGCCTCCCGGGCCTGCTCCAGGTAATTTAGCATCTTGGCGGTGTTGCCCGGCAGGTCCCCCACGGTAGAGTTGATCTGGGCCAAGGCCAAACGAAACTTGCGGGACATGCTCCTCCCACCGGCGTGGCGGTCGCGATACTCCTGGCCCTTATTCTAAACCCTGCGCCCTTGGCGCTGCACGCCGGAGCGCCGGGTAGTGGGTCAGTTTGCGATGTCAGAGAGTGGGGTGCTTTCCCGTCACACCGGCGAAGGCCGGTGTCCAGATACTAGCGCCGGTGAGATGCACCGATGGATTCCGGCCTGCGCCGGAATGACGGAGGCCTGACTGCACCACCACCGGGGCGCCGCCTCAGGGCCACGGCGGCAGGCGGGGGGATGCGTCAGCCGCGGTCAGGGGCCTACTCACCGCCTCCGAGTTGAAGTGGGAGTGGGTTAGAGCCTAGCTCCCGCTGTGCAGGCCCACCGTGTTGCCCTCGCTGTCCTGGATCATCACGATGAACCCGTGCTCGCCGATGGCGAACTTGGGCTGAACGATCTTGCCGCCGGCCTTCGCCACGCGGCCCGCCACCTGGTCCAGCTTCCCCTGGCAGTTGAGGAACACGCGAGTCCCCTCGGCGCTGACCTTCACTCCGGGGCCGGGAGGCACCAGGTCGCCGCCAACGCTGCCTTCGCCATCCATGGGGAAGAAGCCCAGCTTCCGGCCCATGAACTCGTGGATCTGAATCGTGTCGCCCAGGATGGTGGAGTAGAACTTAACGGCCCGGTCAAAGTTGGCGGTGGGAATGGAGAACCAGGTGATGGCGTTCTTGGCCATGGGGAGCCTCCTGATCAGCAACTTGGCTTGGTCCGGCGCCAGTTTATGGCGGAGCCGGGGTTGAGTCAACGGGCGGATGTCAGTCCGCTATCCTCCCCTTACGAAGGGAGAGATTAGCGAGGGGTTGGCGTCTGCCCAGCAACGGGGAACGACCCCTCCTAACCTCCCCTTGGTAAGGGGAGGAAAAGTCATCCCCGGGAAAGGCTGAGGCCCTCCAGAGTCAACTCGTGCGCCGGAGGGCCTGCGGCCAGGGCCCAT
>JBGPJN010000259.1:0-4122 GCA_041485445.1 Dehalococcoidia bacterium | reverse complement strand
TGGGCTTCAAGTACGCCGAGGCCTTCAAGCGGGTGCGGCTGGGCTAGAGGGCGTGTGGGAGCGAAGTTCCTCCCCTTTAACTGCCGCAAGGCGTAGGGTGGTAGAGACGACCCCCTCTGTATCTCCCCCTTCGTAAGGGGGAGAAGGACGCCCGGGTCCCCGTCCCCCCTTACGAAGGGGGAGAAGTTGGCGTCTTCGCAGGCTGCTTGGGCTTGCGGGCCACCACCTTGACGCCGGCCACGTTCTGGGGCATGCCCTCGTCCTCGAAGCGCACGTTCTCCTCCGTGACCTGGATGTCCTTGAACCCGGCCCGGCGCAGCCGGTCCAGGTACACCTCCCGGGTCTCAGCCCCGGCGACGCACGAGGCCCAGGCCTCCGCGTCGGTGCGCACCGGCCCCTGGTCGGTCAGGGCCATCATGTCCGAAATGTGCATCCGCCCGCCGGGCGCCAGCACGCGGAAGGCCCCCCGGAACACTGCGTCTTTGTCGGGGGAGAGGACCACCACGCAGTTGGAGATCACCACGTCCACGCAGGCATCGGGCAGGGGGATGTTCTCCAGCTCGCCGCGGATGAACTCCACGTTGGTGGCCCCCAGCTTGGCCTGGTTGCGCCGCGCCAGCTCCAGCATCTCTGGAGTCATGTCCAGGCCGATGACGTGGCCCGTGGCCCCCACCTGCTGGGCGGCCAGGAAGCAGTCGATGCCGCCGCCGGAGCCCAGGTCCAGCACCCGCTCTCCAGGCCGCAGGCCGGCCAGGGCTGTGGGGTTGCCGCAGCCTGCTGAGGCAGCCACCGCTTCTGCCGGCAGCCCGGTCACCTGGCCCTCGCTGTAGAGCCGCAGCGCCCGGTCCAGATCCGCCGGGCCGCAGCAGCCCGCGTCGCCGCAGCTGCCGCCGGAAGCGGGGCTGCCGCAGCCCGGTTGGCCGCACTGGTGGTCGCTGGGCGCCGGCGTGAGGTCAATCACCCGCTGGGCGCGGGCGCCGTACCGGTTTCGCACCAGTTCCTTGACCTCGTCGGGGTTGGCTGGCGTATTGGCGGTCATATCGTTCCTCCTGTCCTGTACCTCTCCGGTTGTCTCCAGTCTGTCTCGAGACGTGGCCAACACCTGGGCCACCGTCTCCGTCACCCTGGGCAGCATCCTCTCCCAGACCCAAGCCGCCGCGCGCAGCGCCTCCTGCCCCGAGGGGGTCAGCCAGCACACCCGCCGGCGGCGGCCCCCGTGCTCCTCGGTGCGGCACGCCACGTAGCCGCCCTCCTCCAGCTCTTTGATGGTGGAGTAGACCATGGCCTCGGTGGGCTCGCAGCACCCCCGGCAGGCCGCTTTGATGGCCTGATTAAGCCCGTAGCCATGCACCGGCCCCCGGTCAAGCTCGGCCAGCAGCAGGAACCGGCACAGGCTGCGTTTGACCAGATTTTCCCAGTAGGACTGGTCGCGCATGGAGACCGCTTCAGGCAAGTACTATACCCTCTTTACTAAACTGGCTTTAGTATAGCCATTGCAGTGACGGATTGTCAACTGCCAGGGTTCACCGCGGGCCTCCTGTGGTAGAATGGGGCGCCATCGGCGCCGCCCGACCCAGCGGACATAAAGTTGCGAGGGCTACTGACATGAAGATTACCCGCGCCCGCACCCGGGTGATTCGAACCCCGGCGGACAACCCCCTGGTGGTGGGAGTCCCCCAGCCGGGCACCCGGGAGTTCGTCACCCTGGAGCTGGACACCGACGAGGGCATCCAGGGTATCGGCCTGACCTTCTTCGGCGGGGCGCTGACCCCGGCGCTGAAGCAGGCGGTGGATGACCTGGCCGCGTTGATCATCGGCGAGGACCCCGCGCCGGTGGAGGCCATCGCCGCCAAGCTGCGCCGGGCCGCCGCCAGCGCCGGTCCGGGGGGCATCTTCACCCTGGCCCTGTCGGCCATTGACATCGCCCTGTGGGACATCAAGGGCAAGGCCCTGAACCAGCCGGTCAGCGCGCTGCTGGGCGGCTACCGGGACCGGGCGCCCACCTACGCCAGCGGCGCGTTGATGCGCCCCTTCAACATCGAGTACCTGGCGGAGGCCGGCCCCCGCCTGGTGGAGATGGGCTTCCGGCAGATGAAGACCCAGCTGGGGGCGGAGCCCTCGGCGGCCAAGGCGGTGGAGCGCATCCGGGTGCTGCGGGAGGCCATCGGCGACGACATTGACCTGATGTGCGACATCAACCAGCTCTGGAGCGTCAACCAGGCCATCGACATCGGCAGCCGGCTGGAGCAATTCCACCTGTTCTGGCTGGAGGACGTGGTGGCCCACGACGACTACCAGGGCCTGGCGCGGGTGGCCGACGCCCTCACCACGCCCATCTGCGCCGGCGAGTACCACTACGGCATCGTCCCCTTCCGGCACATGGTGGAGCACCGGTCCATCGACATCGTGATGATTGACCTGCTGCGGGTGGGCGGCATCACCCAGTTCCGCAAGGTGGCGGGCATGGCGGAGGCGTTCAACCTGCCGGTGGTCAGCCACCTGGTGCCGGAGATCCAGGTGCACACCATCTCCGCCATCCCCAACGGGCTGACGGTGGAGTACATGCCCTGGACCCTGCGGTTGTACGAGGAGACCCCCGAAATCCGGGACGGGCAGATCCTGGTGCCCCAGAAGCCGGGGCTGGGCCTCCAGTTCAGCCAGGACACCTTCCGGCAGTATCAAATTAGTTAACAGCAGTCAGCTATCAGCTTCCCCACACCCCGTGGGAGAGGTGGGCCTGACGGCTGACAGGCTGACAGCTTTACTTTAACAGGAGGACACATAATGGTCGCTCAACTACGCATCTACACCATCAACCGGGGCATGATGGACTCCTTCCTCAAACTGTTCAACGAGCACATCCGGCCGCTGCACGACCGGCTGGGCATTCCGGTGGTGTCGGCCTGGACCAACGCCGACCGCACCGAGTTCATCTGGGTGCGCCGCTTCAACAGCCTGGAGGAGATACCCGCCAAGGAGGCGGAGTTCCGCACCTCGCCGGAGCGCCAAGCCCTGGGTGAGCGGCCCCAGAGCCACATCGCCAAGATGGAGGTGCGGGTGATCCAGGAAGTGCCAGCGCCGGCCAGGGTCAGGTAGGTCTGTCCAACAGCTTCTCCCTTGGTGGTTCACCACCCGCGCCAGGAGGGGGGTTAAGGTGCCCGCTCACCCTGTGTAGTCACGGGCCGCCTCTAACCATTCTCTGGTAGACTCGTGACTAGTCCCTCGTCGGTGGCCGAGCTTGGTTGGCAGCGGCACCACTGGCCCACTCATTTTTCGTCCCAATCCACTGTCCAGTCCTGCCATGCAGATCGCTTTTCAAATCTTTCGACGCATCGGCTCAAATGAGATTGGAATGCCTCTTCTGCGCCCTCACCTGGGAAACATGCCATCTCAGCCATCGGCTCAGAGTTCACTTTAATGAAATGGGCAAGATAATCCTTGATATCTATTTTGCCCTCTGCCGCCAATGCCGATGTCCGCCCCCAGTGTTTAACTCCGTGACACATCTTGCATAAAGGCCAAATTCCAACAAATCGTGCTACACGTTTTAGGTCATCGTATTCATATTTTTCATCCACATCCAACCTTCCCGTAACACCACAAACTGCGCACTTATGTTCGTATTCTTCGAGGGATTGCAGCCGCATACGATCCCAGTCTGCCGGGCCCATAGATGTCCGTGGGTTCACCCCCCACAGCGGCGAAGGAATCATGTCAATAGCTAGCTTGAATTTAGGTGCATGCTTGGGCACCTTACGAGCTTCAAGCACGTATAGGTCTAACATGTTACCAACAAGAATGATATCTAAAGGCAACAACTCAATGCGTGGCATTGTATCTATCTCCCTCGCCCTGTTAAGCTGCCGCGTGCGCCGCCTGTTCGTACTAGGCATCCAAAGAAGCGCAGAAACATTTCCCAGGCGTCTGCCGATAGGGGTGGGACAAGAGGCCACTCGCGGTCCTTGCAGGATGTGAATCCGCTATAGCAGCACCCCTAGGCCGGGGACGCCGCCCAAGGTTCTACAGCTCCTTCCGCATCTCGATGTGGCGGATGCCGGCGTCCAGGAACACCTGGCCGTGCTCCCGGTAGCCGTGGGCGGCGTAGAAGGCCTTGACGTACTC
>JBGPJN010000258.1:0-4123 GCA_041485445.1 Dehalococcoidia bacterium | reverse complement strand
GGTAGTAGTCCAGGTGCTCAATGGTGTGGACTTTGATGCGGCGGGCCTGCTCCCGCCACTCCTCCCAGACCTGGGGCGTCACCTCGGCGATGTTCTCGCGGCGGGCGCCATCGAAGCCGCTGCCGACCCGCTGCAGGGCGCGGCGCAGCTGGGGGTCCTGGATGGAGATCCGGGAGGCGGCCTGGAACTCCCTGGTCTTGACCTCGGCCACTAGCGGGCCTCCCCATCCAGCACCTGGGCCAGGTGCCGCGTTCGCACGCCCAGGCTCTGCCGGTCGATGGCGCCGCCCAGGTGCATCAGACACCCCATGTCGCAGGCCACCAGGGTATCGGCGCCGGAGGCCTTGAGGTTCGCCAGCTTGTCCTCCAGCATCCCCTGGGAGATGTGGGGGAACTTCACCGAGAACCCGCCGCCAAAGCCGCAGCAGGTCTCCGCCTGGGGCAGCTCCGCCACCTGCAGGTCGCGCACCTTGTCCAGCAGCCGGCGCGGGCCTTCCCGCACGCCCAGCTCCCGCAACAGATGGCAGCTGGGGTGGTAGGCCGCCTTGCCCGAGTAGCTGGCGCCCACGTCCTCCACTTTCAGCACGTCGGTAAGGAACTGGGAGAACTCGTAGACGCGGGAGGCCAGGTCCTGGGCCTGGGGAAGCAACGCCGGGTCGTGGGCAAAGAGGTCCAGGTAGAACACCTTCAGCATGGCGGCGCAGGAGCCCGAGGGCGCCACCACGTACCGGCGGCCGGCCAGGCTGCGGAGGACGTCCTGCGCCAAGCGGCGGGCGGGCTTGGTGAAGCCGGCGTTGTAGAGGGGCTGGCCGCAGCAGCTTGGGGCCTGGGGGAGCTCGACCCTGACCCCCAGGCGCCGCAGCACCCGCACCACGCTGACCCCCACCTGGGGGTAGAGCTGGTCCACCATGCAGGTGGCAAACAGAGAGGCGGTGACTTGCCCGGAGGGGGCCAACGTGACCTCGGCTGCTGGAGTTGCCGGGCTAAGGTTAGCAGACCAATGAGGTGGTGGCAACTGGAGGGTGTGCCGGTTGAGGGCCGTTTCATTCTCGGCCCGTAGGGGCGTCCCGACGCGTCGGGGTGCGCCCCCGGGACAGACCTTCCACCCGAAGGGCAGACACGCAGGTCTGCCCCTACATTCGGGGACAATAAACCGGCCCTGGCGCCGGTTCGACACGTTCATCCCCCACGGGCTATAATGCGCAGGCTGCGGCGCCTGCTCGCCCTCACCCCAGCCCTCTCCCAGAGGGAGAGGGGGCCATTTTTGCAGCGATAAGTTTCATTGAACGAACTTGGTGGAACTCAGCGAATCGGTTTTAGACTCGCCCCGGAGGCTCCCCATGTCCACGGGCCTGCCCCCTGAGCTGGATGCCCTGAAGCAGACCATCCGCCAGATCGTCCGCGACGAGTGCCTGCCCCTGGAGGCGGAGTATCTGGCCCACCCGCCCCAGGAGGGGCTGGACGACGGCGGCCCTAGGGGCATCGCCGAGGCGGTGCAGGGCGTCGTCGGCACTCTGTCCCCTGAGAAGTGGCGGCGGCTCACCCAGGTCTCCAAACAGACCGGGATCTACACCTCCTTCGTGCCCCAGGAGTACGGCGGCGGCGGCATGGGGGCCCTGGGCCACGTGGTGCTGGACGAAGAGGTCCACAAGAGCATCGTGCAGCTGCCCACCTCGCCGGTGCCCCTGATGATGGTGGGCGCATGCACCCCGGAGCAGGAGCAGAAGTACCTGTACCCGTCCATCCGGGGCGACCTGAACTACGCCTTTGGCCAGACGGAGCCCCAGGCCGGCTCGGACCCCGGCGGCATGATGCAGGCCCGCGCGGTGAAGGATGGCGACGACTGGGTGCTCAACGGCACCAAGATGTTCATCTCCGGCGCCGCCACCGCGGACTTCCTGCTGGTGCAGGCGGTCACCGACCTCCAGAAGCGGCAGCACGGGGGCATCACCATGTTCATCGTAGACAACCCATCGCCGGGCCTCAGCTTCGAGCCTATCCGCATCTGGATCACGCCCACCCGCGCCATGCAGTGGTTTGTGCACATGGACAACCTGCGGGTGCCCCAGACCCAGGTGCTGGGCGAGGTAGGCCAGGGGTTCACCCTGGGCCAGAAGTGGCTGGTGCACCACGACCGGCTGCTGCGGGGCGGCATGGCCCTGGGCATCCTCAGCCGCGCCCTGGAGATGGCCATCGAGTGGTCCAAGCAGCGGGTCACCTACGGCCGCCCCATCGCCGACCGGCAGGCCATCCAGTGGATGCTCACCGACGTTTACATTGACATAATGAGCCTGCGGGCATTGACCCGGGAGACCGCCGCCCGGGCGGACCAGGGGGAGGACGTGCGGGTGGAGGCCTCCATGGTCAAGTACTGCGCCGGCGAGTGGGGCTGGCGCAGCATCGACAAGATCATGCAGGTGTTCGGCGGCCTGGGCGAGAGCCTGGACCTGCCCATCGCCCACTGGTACCACCTGCTGCGCCATGCCCGCATCGGGGGCGGCACCTCGGAGGTTCACAAGTTTGTGATGGCCCGGGCGCTCCTGGACGGCAAAGTGTCGTTTCAGGGTTAGATCGGGGTAACGCGCCGTTGACTCGCCACATAGCTCACGCCGCTCCATGACCGCCACACCCCAGACCTTCAGCTGCGCCAACCACACCCCGCTGCCGGTGCAGAACCGGGCCGGCGACAGCTTCTGCTACAACTGCATCATCGAAAGCCTCCAGTCGCCGGCCTACAACCTGGCCCGCCGGCTGCTGGGCGACTGGTCCCTGGCGGAGGACGCGGTGCAGGAGAGCTTCGTTTCCGGGTACCGGGCCTTTGCCCAGTTTCGGGGGGACAACCTGAAGGCCTGGGTGATGCGCATTGTGGCCAACGCCTGCCGGGACATGATGCGGGCCCGGCGCGCCCGCCCTACGGTGTCTCTGGACCCCATCGCCTCCGACGATCCCGACGCCCCGACCCTTTCCGCGGCCGATATCCCCTCCAGAGAGGAGTCGCCGGAGGACACCGCTCAGCGCAGCGAGCTGCGGCGGGCCATCGAAACCGGGCTGAACTCCCTGCCCCAGGAGCAGAAGCTGGCCCTCTTGCTGGTGGACGTACAGGGGTTCAGCTATGAAGAGGCGGCACTGGTGATGAGTTGCTCCCTGGGCACGGTGAAGTCCCGGGTCAGCCGGGGACGCGGCAGCATGCGGAGCTTCCTCCGTAGCACCGGGGAACTTTTGCCTTCCCAGTTCCGTCAGGACAAGTAGGATGATCTCCCTGTTTAGACGCCAGCGCCACCTGAGCCAGCGGGTACTCAACGAGTACCTGGACAACCTGCTGCCTGCCGCATCGCGTCGGCAGGCTGACGGGGAGCTGGCCGCCTGCGCAGGCTGCCGCCAGGCGCTGGCCGGTCTCACCGCGGCGGTGGCGGCGCTGAAGCAGCTCCCCCAGCTGCCGGTGCGCCGCAGCTTCACCCTGGCCGCGCCGCCCCGGCAGGTAGTGGTGCAGGCCCCGGTGGTGCTGCGGCTGCCCAACTGGACCTACGCCGGGGCTGCATCTTTGACCGGGCTGTTCCTGGCGGTGCTGGTCTCCGCCGACGCGGCGGGACTGCTGGCCCCGAGAGAATCGGCCCCTGCGATAGAGCGGTTCATGGCGGCTCCCGCGCCTGAAGCCACGCCTGGCCCGGAAACCGACCAGGCCCGGACCATGAAGTCCGCCGAGCCGGTAAGCGTCAGTCCCGATGCGGGCCAGACCGTGCCGCCTCCAGCCGCTGCGGTCACCCTTACTGGCGCGACGCTGGAGCCCGGCCCCGGCGTGGCGGCAGCCCCATCCGCTGGTCCAACGGGCCTTGCTGGGTCAGCTGGCTCGGCAGGCCCGGCCGGTCCGGCGACTGACGCGGAGCCAGTGGCGAAAGGCACTAGGGGTTACTCTGAGTTGACGGCCACCTACAATGAGGAGGGCCTGTCGGTCGCCACCGATGGGAGCCCGCCCGGCGCCACGCCCTGGTTCTGGCGCGCCCTGGAGGGAGTGGCGGCGGTGGCGGCCCTGCTGTTCGTGCTGGCGCTGCTGCTGCGCCGGCGCATGACGCGCCGGTAGGGCGACTGCGGGGCTCCTGCCATTGCCAAGAATTGGCTAGGAGCCG
>JBGPJN010000257.1:0-4173 GCA_041485445.1 Dehalococcoidia bacterium | reverse complement strand
CTGGAGTTGCTGCGCCAGGCCGTGGGCTGGTGCGGGTCACGAAGTATTGCCGGCGTGGGCATCGCCATCGCCGGGCTGGTGGTGGACGCCGAGACGGGCCACATGGTCATTGACTGGCGGCACGACGCCCCGCTCTGCTTCTGCGGCGGCCGGGGATGTCTGGAGGCCGTGGCCTCGGGCAGCGCGGTGGCCCGCCGCGCCCGGCAGGCTCGCCTGAATCCAGAGTGGCAAGGCCGCTCCTCCCTGGCAGACCTGCCCGAAGATGCCATCACTTCCGAGGCGGTGTTCAACGCCGCTCGTGCGGGCGACGCCCTGGCCGGCCAGATTGTGGACGAGGTGGTGCAGGCGCTGGCGGCGGGCCTGGTTAATATCCTGCACCTCTTCGACCCCGGCCTGCTGGTGCTGGGCGGCGGCGTGACCCAGGGGCTGGCGGCGCTGGACCGGCTGCCGGAGATTCAAGCTTTGATGCGGCAGCGGGCCATGAGCGACGGCTACCGGCAGTGTCCGCTGGTGATGGCCCAGCTGGGCGATGCCGCCGGGCTGGTGGGGGCCGCCTGCCTGGTGTGGCAGCGGGGGACGTGAGTCTGCCGCTCCCCGCCAACCGCCGCTTGACCGGCGGCCCCATTGATGTAAGAATTGGGGCCAATCTGGTCAGGAGTGCGGGACAGCTATGAAGTGGTGCAGGTTCCAGAAGGAAGACAAGCCCAGCTATGGCATCGTCGAAGGCAACAACGTGGTGGAGGTCTCCGGCAGTCCCTTGACCCGCTACCGGCGCACCGGGCGGCTCCTTCGGCTCAGCGAGGTCAAGCTGCTGGTGCCGGTGATTCCGCCCACCTTTTATGCCGCCGGCATCAACTACCCGGAGCACGTCACCTGGGCCGCGAAAATGCGGGGCCAGGAGCCCAACCTGCCCAAGAAGGCCGACGTGGGCTACCGGGCCAACAACGCCCTCGTCGCCCACGGCGAGCCCATCATCGTCCCCAAGGACGCCACCGAGCAGGTGCAGTACGAAGGGGAGCTGGTGGTGGTCATCGGAAAGACCTGCAAGAACGTGTCGGAAGCCCAGGCCCTGGACTACGTGCTGGGCTACACCATTGGCAACGACGTCAGCGAGCGCACCTGGCAGCGGGGCGACCGCACCCTGTGGCGGGCCAAGAACACCGATACCTTCAAGCCCATGGGGCCGTGGATCGTCACTGGGCTGGAGCCCGACGATCTGCACGTGAAGATCACCCTCAGCGGACGGGTGGTGGGCGAGTACGACGTCAAGTCGGCCATCTTTGGGGTGCGCCACTACATCAGCGAGATGAGCAAGTACATGACCCTCTACCCCGGCGACGTGCTGTGGATGGGCACCGACGGCGCCACGGAGAACATGAAGGACGGGGACGTGTGTGAGATCGAGATTGGCGGCATCGGCGTGCTGCGCAACCCGGTTCGCTGGGAGCGCTAGCCCCGTGGAGGACCGGCCATGACCACCGGCGCCGCGCCCGGCCCGGACCGCGCCTCAACCGCCGCTCCGGCCATGAGCGTGGAGGGGGTGATGAGCGCCCCGCTCCAGGATGGAGACACGGGTCAGGGCCTGGCGGTCCGCACCAGCCGGGGGGACATCCCGGCCATCCTGCACCCGGCGGAGGGCTCCCGCCTGGGGGTGGTGTGGGTCTGCGGCGCCCGGGGCGGGTTTGGCGGCCCCGCCAGCGGCGCCTACGCCCGGGTGGCGGAGACCCTTCGCCTCCAGGGCATCACCTCCCTGCGGCTCAGCTACCGCCAGCCCAACGTCTTTCCCGAGTGCCTGCTGGACCTGCTGGCGGGTGTGGCGCTGCTCAAGGGCACGGGCTACGCGCCGGTGGTGCTGGTGGGCCATTCCTTCGGCGGGGCGGTGGTCATCGCGGCGGGGGCGGCCAGCACCCACGTGCGCGGCGTGGTCTCCCTGTCGCCCCAGACCTACGGCGCTAGCATGGCGGGGGAACTTTCCCCGCGGTCGCTGCTGGTGGTGCACGGCAAGGCCGACACCCGCCTGCCCTACTCCTGCGGCACGCAGATCTACCGCTGGGCGCGGCAGCCCAAGGAGATCGTGCTCTACGAGGGCGCGGAGCACCGCTTGGAGGAACGCCGGGAGGAGCTGGAGGCGCTGCTGGAGCGGTGGGTGACCGCCACCCTTCGGGCGCCGCCGCCCCGTTTCGTCTCGGCCCACGACCGCGCCGGCCCCCGGTAGTGTCTCAGTTTGCTGAGGCAGGGTTGACCCCGATGGAATGGGGGAATTGGGGCTCCGGCCGTCGCACCGGCGAAGGCCGGTGTCCAGATACAAGCGTGGCTGATCCTTCCGCGGAAGGATGATGGATTCCGGCCCACGGCTTTCGCCGGGGCAGGCTTTGCGCCGGAATGACGAGGACCTGACTGATACCCTGCCTGGCATGTGGTGAGCCTGCCTCCGAAGATTTTAGCGAGGGACCAGCATGGAAGTTTACCAGTGCATCCGCTCCCGCGTGACGGTGCGGGAGTTCAAGCCCGACCCGGTGCCATCCCGCGTCATCAACCAGATGCTGCGGGCCGCCCGCTGGGCGCCCAGCGCCCGCAACCGGCAACCGTGGCAGTTCATCGTCATCCAGGACCGCGAGACTCTGGCCCGCATCGGCGCCCTGGCGTCGTCGGGGGCCTACATCGCCAAGGCGCCCCTGGCCATCGCCGTGGTCATGGCCAGCGTCAACCGCGCCGACCTGGACGCCGGGCGCGCGCTGCAGCAGATGGAGCTGGCCGCCTGGTCCCAGGGCGTGGGCGGGTGCTTTGTGGGCCTGGGCGGCGAAGAGAACCGCAAGGTTAAGGAGCTGCTGGGCATCCCCGGCGACCTGCAGCTAATCACGGTCATGCCCTTTGGCTACCCCACCGAGGCGGCCGTCAGCGGAGGCAAGCGCCGCAAGCCGCTGTCGGAGCTGGCCCACCGGGAGCGGTTCGGACAGAAGTATCTGCCGGCGTGACCAGTTGACCGCTGAATCACCGCAGAGCGCGCAGAGATCGCTGAGATAATCCTAATGCTTCGCCAATAGCGCATCAAAAATGAGTCCTCCCTCCCCTTGTGGGAGGGAGTTAGAGGGAGGGGTAGCTTCACCCTCACCCCAACCCTCCCTCATCGGGGGAAGGGGAGCAAGGATTCTATTAGTGGTTCCGAATTAGATACGCGAGGAGGAACATATGGCCCGCATACCTTTGGCGACCCGAGACAGCGTCCCCGCCACCCAGCGCGATGCCTTCGATGCAATGCTTAAGGAGCTCAAGTCGGTGCCCCGCACCGGCCCAGGATCGGTGCTGGTCCACGTCCCCAAGATGCACCACACCCTGACCGAGCTGAACCATTACCTGCGGGACAGCTCCACCCTGTCCAAGAAGGTGCAGGAGCTGGCCATGCTGGTGGCTGCCCGGGAGAACGACTGCCAGCACATCTGGAACGCCCACGCCGCCTCGGCCCGGGAAGCCGGCGTGCCCAACGCGGTGGTGGACTCCCTGCGGGACGGCAAGGAGCTGCCCCGGATGGCCGCCGACGAGGCGGCGGTGGTGAGCTATGGGCGGGAGATCATCCGCACCCATCGGGCCAGCCGGGGCGCCTTCCAGTCGGCCCTGGAGGTGTTTGGCCGCCAGGGGCTGGTGGAGCTGACGGCATTGTTGGGCAACTACACCCTGCTGGCCTTCATGTGCAACGCCTTTGACACCGACCTGCTGGCCGACCGCAAGGAGCCGCTGCTGCCGGTGTAGGCATATCCAAAGTCTCACCGCGGAGGACGCAGAGATCGCGGAGAATGTAAGCTGCTAATCCTCAGGCCCTCTGCGTCCTGAGCGCGCCATCCGCTCTTTTGCTTGGCATCCACCTCCAGAAGGAGGTACGGATATGCACAGGAGGCAGCCCATGATCACCAAGTTCGACAGCCTGTTTGCCGGCCACGTGGACATGGAAGACGTGGGCTATGGCGGCACCGCCGTCAACGACCGCCGGTTCTCCGATGAGCACCTGGCCACGGCCTTTGACAAAACCGTGGCCATTGCCCAGCTCATGGACCGCTGCGGCTACGACGCCCTCTGGCTGGCGGAGCACCACTTCCAGCCGGAGGGGTATGAGTGCATCCCCAACATCCTCATGCTCAACGTGCACCTGTCCCACCTGACCAAGAACATCAAGCTGGG
>JBGPJN010000256.1:0-4230 GCA_041485445.1 Dehalococcoidia bacterium | reverse complement strand
GTCCCCCAGGCCCGGGACGATGTACTTCCGATGATCCAAGGCCGGATCGATGGCCGTCACCGTGATGTGGGCCGGTGGTATCAACTGGGACAACTCCCTAAAACCCTCCTGGGCGGCAATCACGCCAGTGAAGTAGATGGACTCCGGAGCGTAGCCCAACTGGCGCAAGGCTGCCACTGCCAGACCGGCGCTGCCTCCAGTTGCCAGCATCGGGTCCAGGAGGATGGCGCGGCCGGGCAGTTCCCGAGGGAATTTCTGGTAATAGGAGTGGGGTCGGGCGGTTAGCTCATCGCGCTCTATGCCGATGAATCCCACCGGTAAACCTGGAATGGCCTCCATGAAAGGACCCAGGAGGGCCAGAGCAGCACGCAAGATCACTACCACCATAACATCGTCGGGTGGGACGGGGCCGGCAGCATGACCGAGGGGAGTTTCGATATCCCTGCGGCCGGTTGGCAGCTTGACTAGGGTTTCAGCTGCTAGGCAACGCGCCAACTGGTCGGAGTTGCGGCGGAATTCTGCCACGTTGGTATGCCGGTCCCGCAGAACTGACAGCCAGACTTCTTTCATATCGGACGCATAAATACCCATGGTGATGGCACCGGTATCTCTCTGCCTCAGTACCGCTCATCCTCCTTCAACCACCCTGGCTACCTCACCCCCGCAACTGCCGCAGCGCCCACTTAGAACTAGGTCATCATTTTCAACCCTGCACCAAAGTCCACCATAGTCGTTCCTCTGCAACAATGTGGACACCAGACGTTGGTTAGGAGCCGCTTCTTTGCGAAGGGCGGAATCGCGCACCACGCAGCCTCTGCTCCTGGGGTTAACTCGCGACCCTTAAGATTCAACGTAACTATGGAGGTCTAAAGTTTCAGGCTCACGAAGGCTTTTAACTCGGATTTCCCAGATTTCTTTCCTGTCATTCCTGCAGCTCTATTTTCCGACCTTCATATTGTGGAACTTTAGGTCGCTCTTGCGGAATGTTAAGTTACTTTTCACCAAAGCGGAACAGCGTGGCAGCGGTCTTGCCGAAGATCCACTCCCGGTCCTCAGCGCGCTTGACCACATGCTCCATGAGCAGCCGCAGGCAATTGCCGTAGCCCTCCCGCTCGGCGACGTGGGGATAGTCGCTGCCCCACATCAGCCGCCTGGCCCCGAAGGCGTCCATAGCCATCTCGATCACCGGGGGTATGTGCTGGAAGGGGGCGTGAGGCTGTGGGAAAAGGGCGGGCCGCTGGCAGATTTCTCCCAGTCCAGGGACTTTCATAAAGGTGTTGGGATATTGGGCCAGCGCCAGGACTTTCCTGAATGTATTAAACGGCGGGGTGGCATCCTCTCTTCTGAATCCCAGATGTTCGATAATGATTTTCAGCTCGGGTAGGGACTCCACCTTCCTCCGGAAGTCATCGGAAACGGTATCTTCCACCCTCCGGCGCAGGCTGACCACCAGGCCCAGCTCGGCGGCCTTGCGCCAGAGGGTCAGGGGATCGGCGGGACTAAGCCGGACGCCCTCCGCTCCTTGGTTTGCCCACTCTTCTAGCTGTGCTGCCGCACCCGGCCGGTGGGGGTCCACTGTGGCCACCACTGAAAAACGTCCGGGGAAACGCCGCTTACACTCAATGAGATATGGATTGAGGGAGTCGACTATGGCCAGTGGGATGAGCAAGGCCTGGTCCACGCCGTTCCTGATCATCGAATCCAGAGCGAGTTCGATGGGCTCGTAGTAGAAGGGCGCTGCATGGCAGTGAGCGTCAATGACGACCATCTATGCACCGAACCGGAACAAAGTGGTTGCGGTCTTCCCGAAAAGCCACTCCTTATCCTCTTGGCTCTTGAACTGCAGGCGCTCCATGGGGAATCGCAGGGAGTTGCGATATCCTTCGCCGCGCCCCGCCACCGGGGGGAAGTTGCTGCCCCACATCAAACGCCGTGGCCCAAAGGCTTCCATGGCCATCTCAATCAGCGGCGGCACGTTCTCGAAGGGGAAGGGCTTGCGGAGGGGCATGGGCCGTGGGCACAGCTCACCGAACCCCGGTACCTTCATGAAGGTGTTGGGATACTTGGCCAGCGCCAGGACTTTCCTGTACCGATTGTGCGGCGGCTTGGTGTCCTGTCCCCCGCCCCCAAGATGTTCGATGATGATGTTCAGATTGGGCAGATCCTTGATCACATCCTCAAACTGCGGTGAGGAGAACTCGTCCGCGTTGGACCCCTGGGCGCTGACCACCATCCCCAGTTCTGCAGCCACCCGCCAGATGGCCAGGGGATCTCGGCCTGGGGAGCGCTCGGTGGGCCGCAGCCGGATGCCCTCCACCCCCTGGCTCACCCACTCCTTCAACCGCTCCGTTGCGTCGGGCCTGCTGGTGTCCACCAGCGCCACCGCGGAAAAGCGGCCGGGGAAGCGGCGCACGCATTCCATGAGGTAGGCGTTGTCAAACTCCCCGCCGATCTGGATGAGAGTGGCCTTGTCAACCCCATGCCGGTTCATCTGGTCCAAGAGGGTTTCCACCGGCTCGTACCAGTAAGGTGAGGCGTGACAGTGGGTATCTACGACGACCATTTCAATCCTCCAGTCTCAGTCAAGTCCTCAGGGGCCTGCTACGCCTTGAGTATCTCCCGCCGGGACAGCACCCGCTGCATCAGCGGCTTCATCCCCAGCTCGCTGGAGATGGCCAGCGCCTGATCCAGCAGGGCCATGGCCTTTGGGCGGTCACCTGGCTGGTTGCGGGCCAGCAACATATCCGCGTAGTCGCAGAGGCTCCAGGCCAGCTCCGGCCGGTACCCGGCCTTGCGGCAGAAGCCTAGGGCGTCCTCAAAGTGCTCCTCGGCTTTGTCTGGGTTGCCCATGGTGTGGGCCAGAAGGCCCAACAAGTGATCAGTGGAGATTGCCACAAGCATCATCCCCCGCCGAGACTCCAGGGCTTCATACTGCCTCTCGGCTGCTGCCACGTCGCCCCGCAGCACCGCCAGCAGCCCCAGGCCCGCCCTGGACAAGAGTACAAACACCGGATTGGCGAAGGGAGACAATAACATTATCCGAGCTGCTGACTCAGCCACATCCAGCCTGTCCAACACGCCGGTGGTCCGTGCGACCCAGGGTATGACCTGGGCAGGAAAGGCATATTGTGAGCCTGGCCGGTTAGCCACCTCCCGGGGTATGACCTCCAGGAGGCGTTCCAGCATGGCCTTACCGCCGGCAAAGTTACCCAGCTCATACTCCATCAGGACCCTGTCGGACAGGAGGTTGCCATCCTGAGGGAGCGCCGCCAGGCTCCGGTCGCTGAGAGCCCGGGCCCGGGTCCAGTCGCCCATCTGGCGATACACCCTGTGGGCAGGCGATAATACCGGAGGCAGCCGGTAGCGGTTGCGCAACTCCATGGCAGCAAAGCCGTGCCGCTGTGCGGCCCCACTCTCGCCGGTGAGCGACATCGCACGGGCGGCGGTCAGATGGGCCAACCACACTGCCTGCGGGTCGTTGAGGCTGCGGGCCAACTCGATGGCCTGTGTAGCCTTTGCGACGGCTTCTTGAAGGTGGAGATGAAAGAATTCAATGGCGGCCGACTCTGCCAGGGTACGGACTTCCAGGGACAGGTCCTTGCTATCGCGGGCGATGGCCTGGGCTTGTCGGAAGGCTTCCTGCGCACTTTTGTTGTCGTTTTCCAGGCGACCCAGTTCAGCGCCATAGTTGCACAGCAGGCGGCCCGCCGCTAGGGAATCTGGAGGGACCAGCTTAAGTGCCCGTGAGACGAACCGGGCGACCTCGGTGCGCCCCTGGGGGTTGGGCGGCAAGGGGTACTCAGCGACTGCCACAGCTTGGGCCACATCGCCTACGGCTTCGAAGTAAGCGAAAGCCCGGCCGATGATGTCAACCCCGCGCTGGATCTGGCTCCGGTCTGCCGTAGCAGCACGGGCGCGGCCCAGTCCGAACAGCAGCGCCGCCGCCTCAGCGTCCGTCGCGGGTGCGGTTCCTTCCGGCGGAAGCTCCTTGGCCACCAGCCCACGCTGGAAGTGGGCCTCCCCCTCTTCCCACGCGAAGGACGCCAGGGCCTTCTCCCCTGCCAGCAGGGAGTAACGCACGAGCTTCTCGTTGCCCAGCACCGACTCGGCCTCGGCAAAGTGGCGGGCCAGCTCGGCGGCGTGCGCGCCGAGGTCGCCTGCCCACAGCCGCTCGAGCATCTCCGCGACGCGGCCGTGCATGCGCACGCGCCGCGCAGTCGACAGCTCGCG
>JBGPJN010000255.1:0-4230 GCA_041485445.1 Dehalococcoidia bacterium | reverse complement strand
CTTCGGCATGGGCCCCGAGCGCGTGGCCATGCTCCGCTACGGCATCGAGGACATCCGCCTGTTCTACGCCAACGACCTGCGGTTCCTGCGGCAGTTTTAAGAGAGCCCCATGAAAATCCCCCTGTCCTGGCTTAAGGAGTACGTTGACTTGGCGCTGCCGCCTGCCGAGCTGGCCCACCGCCTCACCATGGCCGGCGTGGAGGTGGGCGAAGTCACCGTCATCGGCGGCTGGCCCGGCTGCGTGGTGGGCCAGGTGCTGGAGAAGGGCCGCCACCCCAACGCCGATCGCCTCAGCCTGTGCCGCGTGTCCACCGGCGCCCAGGAACTGGAGGTGGTGTGCGGCGCGCCCAACGTGGCCGCCGGGCAGAAGATCTGCTTTGCCAGCGTGGGCGCGGTGGTCTTCAACACCCACTCGGGCCAGAAGGAGGCCCTCAAGTCCGCCCGCATCCGCGGCGTGGTCTCCAACGGCATGATCTGCTCCGCCTTGGAGCTGGGCCTGGGCCAAGACCACGACGGCATTGTGGTGCTGCCAGAGGACGCGCCCCTGGGCATGCCCCTGGACCAGTACCTGGGGGACATCATTCTAGACCTGGAGTTGACCCCCAACCGGCTGGACTGCCTCTCGGTGCTGGGCGTGGCCCATGAGGTGGCCGCACTGACGGGCCAGGCCGTGCGCGAGCCGGACCTGACGTACCTGGAGCTGGGAGGGCCCATCGCCGGCCAGGTGTCCATCGACCTGGCCGACCCGGACCTGTGCCCCCGGTACACCGCCAGCGTGTTGCAGGGCCTGAAGGTGGGCGCTTCGCCCCGCTGGCTCCAACAGCGGCTGGAGCGGGCCGGGCTGCGGCCGGTGAACAACGTGGTGGACGTGACCAACTACGTGATGCTGGAGCTGAACCAGCCGCTCCACGCCTTCGACCTGGACCGCGTCAAGGAGCATAGGGTAGTCGTCCGGCGCGCCCGGCCCGGCGAGACCCTGACCACCCTGGACGGCGTGGCCCGCCCGCTCAACCCCAACATACTGGTCATCGCCGACGCCCAGGACCCCATCGGCATCGGCGGCATCATCGGCGGGGCCGCCAGCGAGATCGGCCCCGGCACCACCAGCGTGCTCCTGGAGTCGGCCACCTTCAACAGCCAGAACAACCGCCAGACCGCCCAGTCCCTCCGGCTGCGCACCGAGGCCACCCAGCGCTTCGAGAAGGGCCTGCGCCCGGAACTGGCCCCCCTGGCCCTGCGCCGCGCCACCCAGCTCATCTTGCAGGTGGCCGGAGGCCGGGCGTGCCGGGGGACGGTTGACCTGTTCCCCGGCAAGGACCAGCCCGCCCCGTCGCTGACGCTGACCACGTCGCGGCTGAAGAAGGTGCTGGGCATGGAGCTGCCGCTGCCCGAGGTGGAGCGGGTGCTCCACTCCCTGGGGTTTGGTTGCAAGCGCCTTAACTCGGCCAGCCTGCAAGTCACCGTGCCTTACTGGCGCAGCGACATCACTATCGAAGAGGACCTGGTGGAGGAGGTGGTGCGGGTGCTGGGGTACGATACGGTGCCCACCACCATGCTGGCCACCCCCATACCTCATTCCCAGCCCGCGCCCATGGTGGCCCTGCGGGACCGGGTCAAGGACGCCCTGGTGGCCGCTGGGATGCAAGAGGTAATCACCTACCCTCTGGTGACCCTGGCCGATCTAGAGAAGGTCCGGCTGGGCGACCCAGCAAAGCCTCCCCTGAGCCTGGCCAACCCGCTGAACGCCGAGCAGCGTCACCTGCGCCCAACCCTGCGGGCCAGCCTGCTCCACACCCTGGCCGCCAACCAGGGCGGCGGCGACGGCCCCTTCCGGTTGTTCGAGGCGGGGCGGGTGTTTCTGCCCCAGGGGCATGAGCTGCCCGAGGAGCGGGAAGTGGCCGCCGGCGTGCTGGCGGGCCGGCGTTGGGAGACCTCCTGGCTGGCCGGCGGCGACTCCCTGGGCTTCTACGACGCTAAGGGGGTGGTGGAGTGGCTGCTCCAGAGCCTGGGCATTGCGGCGTCCTTCCAGCCCGGCGAGGACCCCTGTCTCCATCCGGGCCGCGGCGCGCGGGTCATGGCCGGGGAGCTGGAGCTGGGACTGGTGGGCGAGCTTCACCCCGCCGTGTGCCAGCGGTTCGACATCCGCCTCCAGCCGGTGGCCTTCTTCGAGCTGAACCTGGCCCCGGTGCTGCAGGCGCTGCACGACGAGGAGGACTGGCGGTTCCGGCCCATCTCCCGGTTCCCGGCGGCCATCCGCGACCTGGCCCTGGTGGTCCCGGCTGCGGTAACGCATGGCCAGGTCCTCGAGATGCTGGGGCGACACCCCCTAGTGGTGCGGGTGGAGCTGTTCGACGTCTACTCGGGGGCCGGCATCCCCGCGGGCACCCGCTCCCTGGCCTTTCACCTGCACCTCCAGTCCCGGGAGCGCACCCTGACCGCCGAGGACGCCAACCAGGCCCTGCAGGCGCTGCTGACCGACCTGGGAAGGGAAGTGGGCGCCACCCGGAGGGGGACGCCCCCCTCTGTGTCTCCCCCTTCGTAAGGGGGAGTAGGACGGATGACTAGACTTGCTGGCGGAGGGGGCTGGTTCCTCCCCTTACCAAGGGGAGGTTAGAGCCTGCCCTGAGCGCAGTCGAAGGGAGGGGTCGTCCCTCCCGCCGCAAATCCCCGTTACGATGAAGGGGACGACCCCTCCTGTGTCCTTGATGGGGGAAGGTCAGGATGGGGGTGCGTCTCGGTTAGCACTGATTTGGATAGGGATTCGGAGAAAGCCTAGCAGGAGGCCGGACCAATACGCCCGGCTGAGGACCAAGTATGCCAGAACCACATCATCCACCAAGGCACCGCCAGCACCCGCAGCCCGCCGAGGGCCAGGCGCCCGAGCATGGCCACCGGCACGTGGGCGAGGACCTGCTCAGCGTGGAAGACGCCTTCGCCCGCATCATGGCCTGTTTCAGTGTCCTGGGGGCCGAGGAGCAGCCCATCACCCAGTGCCTGGGCCAGGTGCTGGCGCAGGACGTCCACTCGCCCCTGGACCTGCCGCCCCTGGCCAACTCGGGCATGGACGGGTACGCGGTGCGCCAGGGGGACATCCGCGGCGCCACGGCCGAGCATCCATGTACTCTGAACGTCATCGGCGTGGTGGCGGCGGGGCAGGTCTCCCGTCAGACCGTGGCCCCCGGCACCGCCATCCGCATCATGACCGGGGCGCCCATTCCCGCCGGGGCCGACACCGTGGTCCCCTTTGAGGAGACGGACGAGGTGCAGCGGCGGACCCTGGGCCAGCCCCTGGACCGCATCGGCATCCAGGCCGCCTTGCCCCTGGGGAGCAACCTGCGGCCCGCCGGGGAGGACGTGCGCCGGGGCCAGCTGGTGCTGGAGGCGGGCACCGTGGTCCGCGCGGCGGAAGTGGGGGTGCTGGCGTCCCTGGGGCTGAGCAAGGCGCGGGTCATCCGCCGGCCGGTGGTGTCCATCCTTTCCACGGGCGACGAGCTGGTGCCGGTGGGACAGCCGCTGGCGCCCGGCAAGATTTATGACGCCAACAGCGCCAGCGTGGCGGCGGCGGTGGTGGCGGCCGGCGGGCAACCCCGGCTGCTGGGCATCGCCCAGGACAACCTGGAGGACCTGCACCGCCGGCTGGACCACAGCGCCGGGTCGGACCTGGTCATCACCTCCGCTGGGGTCTCCAAGGGAGACTACGACATCGTGAAGGAGGTCTTGTCCCAGCGGGGCGACGTGAACTTCTGGTCGGTGCGCATGCGCCCCGCCAAGCCGCTGGCCTTCGGCTGGCTGCGCGGGCCGGATGGCGGTCCGGGCACCCCGTTGCTGGGCCTGCCCGGCAACCCGGTGAGCGCCCTGGTGGCCTTCGAGATGTTCGCCCGGCCTGCTATCCTTACCATGCTGGGGCGGCGACACTTGGCCCGCCCTGCGGTGCATGGCGTGCTGGCCGGCCCCATCCACAACGCCGACGGCCGCCGGGTCTATGCCCGGGTGGTGGTGGAGCGGCGGGAGGGCACATACTTCGCCACGCCCACTGGACCCCAGGGGTCCAACATCCTGACCTCCATGTCCCTGGCCAACGGGCTGGCCGTCTGCCCGGCGGAGGTCCCCAGTATGAAGGCGGGAGACCCTGTCCAGATTATTATGTTAGATTGGAACGAAGAGGTGGACCTATGATCCCTGGTCCCCAAACATCCCAGCAGCTTCGAGAAGCCATCGGCTCAATCCGGT
>JBGPJN010000254.1:0-4242 GCA_041485445.1 Dehalococcoidia bacterium | reverse complement strand
GGGGGGTTGGGGGGATTTTGTTGGTTAAGGGAGCGCCATGAGCGAATACACTACCGACGAAGTTCTGCAGATGCTGGAGGATTGGGCCAAGGACAACCCCGGCAGACCGCCGTTTCTGCGCTTCGAGGGCTTTTCAGGGCTGCTGGGGGCCGGCCTCTTCGATATTGACCTGAGCGACGTCACGATTCGGCAGAAGGCCCAGGAGTACCGGCAGCAGCACGACGGCGCTGACCCGCCATGGCTGGCTCGCCCAGCGACCCTGAGTCTGGGAGTGAGACCCGGGCTGAATCTTTCCGGCGCATTACTGTCGGAGGATGCCGATGGGAAGCGGACGAGCTTCCTGGGCGCCCAACTCCAGAGGGCGAGCCTCTTGCACGCCCAACTCCAGGGGGCGAACCTCTGGAGAGTCCAACTCCAGGGGGCGAACCTCTGGAGGGCCCAATTCCAGAAGGCCGACCTGCAAGGTGCTCAGCTTCAGGAAGCGAACCTACAGGATGCCCGATTCCAGGGGGCGGATCTCCGCCGTGCCCAACTTCAGAGAGCGAATCTGGCGTCCGCCCAGTTGCAGTATGCTAACCTCGTGGGTGCCCAGCTTCAGGGGGCGAACCTTTGGCATGCTCAGCTTCAGGGGGCGAATCTGTGTGATGCTAACTTTGAGGATGCGGACCTGCAGAATTTGGACTGGGGCCAGGGCTATCGGTTGGATGAGGGGCCTCTAGGTGATGCGGAAACGGTCTATCGCCGTCTCAAGCAGTGGTACAGCAACAACGGCCAGTACCACCACGCCGGGGAGTTCCACAAGCGGGAGATGCTCATGCGGCGCAAAGGACTGTGGCGCAGCGGTCCCTTCAAGGATAAGTTGCAGTCGGTGTTCCCCTTGTGGCTGTTGGGCGTGACCGTAGGCTACGGAGAGCGGCCCTCCTGGGTCTTGGGCTGGACGCTGTTTTCCTGGGTGGGCTTTGCCCTGTTGTACTGGCTGGGTGGCGGGCTGGGCGGCCAGGCCCTGCCGGATGTCCCCCTGGCCGCCTTGTGGGCGGCGCTGTACGTCAGCGGCACCGCCACTATCACCTTTGAGCCGCACCTGTTGCCCGGCTACCCGCCGGTATCGGTGGCGCCCTGGGCGGGCACCGTGGCCTTGGTGCAAGGGGCCATCGCCTACTTCCTGCTGGCGCTGTTCTTGGTCACCTTTGTGCAGAAGGCCTCCCGGCAGTAGAGGGGACGACCCCTCCACGCCTTCCCGTGTAGGGGCGAGGCTTGCCTCGCCCTTGTCACGGGGCGAATTAGCAGCAGGGCGAGGCAAGCCTCGCCTCTACGTCGCGTGTCCTCGACACCGCTAAGGGCCTGCGCTACAATTACCGGCACGTATGCGCCCCCTGACGAAATCCATGCGACAGATACAGCAATCGGCTAAGGCCAGCCCGGCCCCCGACGCCTGGCGGAAGCGACGGCAGTGCCAGGACCGCCTGACCGATCTGCTGGCCCAGTACGGCTACCAGCTCCTGGACACGCCCATCCTGGAGCCCACCGAGCTGTTCCTGCGCCAGTCCGGCGGCGCCCTGGCCTCCCAGATGTACAGCTTCACCGACCCCGGCGGCCAGCCGGTGAGCCTGCGCCCCGAGTTCACCGCGCCCATCATGCGCCACTATTTGGAGCAGGCCTCGGCCCAGCCGGCGGACACGCCCGCCCGATACCAGTACGCCGGCCCGGTGTTCCGCTACAGTGATGGAAATGGGGAGGGAGGCCGCGCTTCGGGGCAGTTCACCCAGGTGGGGGCGGAGCTCATCGGCGCCCCCGATCAGGTGGGGGCCGACGCCGAGCTGCTGGCCCTGGCCGCCCGGGTGCCCGCCCATCTGGGCATCGGCGACGTGGTGCTGGAGCTGGCCGACATGAGCGTGCCCCATGGCCTGCTGGACGCCCTGGGCCTGTCCGGCCGCGCCCGCAGCTTCATCATGGGGCAGGTGCCGAGCTTGCGACGCGGCCCCGCGGCGGCGCCCGGCGCCCTGGCCCGCGCCCTGGAGCTGGGCCTGGCGGGTCCCGACGGCGGTCGGGACGACGACGGCCTGGCCGCCGCCATCGCCGGGCTGGACGACACCCAGGCCCGCCAGGTGTTGCGCGGCCTATTCCGCTGGCAAGGCTCGGAAGCCTCCGCTCCCCCCTCCGTAGGGGCCGACCTGCGTGTCGGCCCAGGGCGGACACCTAGGTCTGCCCCTACCGGTGGGTCGTTGGCCAGGGGCGGTCTGGGCCAGCGCCACCCAGACGAGGTGGTGGAGCGCCTGCTGCGCAAGCTGCGGGGCGGCGACACCCCGGAGCAGCTGTCCCGGGGCCTGGAGCTGATGGCCGGGCTGGCCGCGCTGCGGGGCGCGCCGCCCCAGGTGGTGGACCAGGCGCACAGACTCATGGCCCAAGCCGGCGCCGGCGCCGAGGGCCTGGACCGGCTGGCCGAGCTGGTGGGCCTGCTGCACCAGGAGCCGGAGCTGCGCGGGCGATTGGTGGTGGACTTTGGCCTGGTGCGGGAGCTGGCCTACTACAACGGAATCGTGTTCCAGGCCACCCGCCCCGGCCCCAATGTAACCGGGACCGCAGCCCTGGGCGGCGGCGGCCGCTACGACGGCCTGGCCCGCGCCCTGGGCGGCCCCGATGCCGTGGCGGTGCCCGCGTTGGGCTTTGCCTACACCCTGGAATCCCTGGTGGCGCTGGTGGCGTAGGGGTGGCCGACGACCCCGCGTGAGTCCTCCCGAAATTTGGTAGCGAGGAATATCATCTGCATCATCTTCGTCGTTCCGGCGGAAGCCGGAACCCAGGGTGGCAGCCCTGTGTCTACCTCCTCGCGAGCAAGCGAAACGGCACATTGTACGTGGGCGTGACCTCCAACCTCACCCAACGCATCTGGCAGCACAAGAATGATCTGGCCGAGGGGTTCACCAAGCGTTACGGAGTGCACACACTTGTGTGGTACGAAACCCATAGCACGATGGAGAGTGCCATCACCCGGGAGAAGGCTATCAAGGGATGGAGGCGCGCCTGGAAGCCAGCGTTGATCGAAGAGTCGAATCTGGAATGGCGTGACTTGTTTGAAGAGCTAGGCTAGCTGGATTCCGGCTTTCGCCGGAAGGACGAGAGGGGGTGGTACCCCCATCATTCAAGGCACTAGACGCATATGCAACGCAGACCACTTGCCAGGACCAGTCAGCCGGCCCCCGCCCGGGGCGCCGCTGCCCCACGCCCTTCCGCGGAGGGACTGCGTCCTTCGGTGGAAGGACTGCGCCTGGCGCTGCCCAGCGACGGCGAGCTGCACGAGCCCACCCTGGCCTTTCTCCGCGACTGCGGCCTGCCGGTGCGCCGCCCCAACGCCCGCCGCTATAGCGGCGCCATCCCCGCGCTGCCGGGGGTGGAGGTGCTGTTCCAGCGCACCGCCGACATCACCCAGAAGGTGGAGGAGGGCAGCGCCGAGCTGGGCATCACCGGGCTGGACCGCGCCCTGGAGTACCGCAGCGACGACTCCACGGTGGCCACCATCATGGAGGACCTGCGCTACGGCCGCTGCGACTTTGTCCTGGCGGTGCCCGAGGACTGGCTGGACGTGACCTCGGTGGCCGACCTGGCCGACCTGGCCCTGGAGTTCCACGGCCGGGGCCAACAGCTGCGCATCGCCACCAAGTACCCCAAGCTGCTGCGCCGCTACCTGTTCCGGCGGGGCATCAACTACTTCACCCTGGTGGCGGTCAGCGGCGCCCTGGAGGCCGCCCCCTCCGCCGGCTACGCCGACCTCATCGCCGACCTCACCGCCAGCGGCGCTACCCTGCGGGAGAACCGGCTCAAGACCTTGGACGGCGGGATCATCCTCAGCTCCCAGGCGTGCATCATCGCCAACCGCCCCAGGCTGGCGGATATGCCCGCCGCCCTGGAGTTGGCCCGGCGGCTGCTGGAGGTGGTGGAGGCCCGCCTGCGGGCCGAGCCCTACTATCGCCTCACCGCCAACGTGCGGGGCGCGTCGCCCGAAAACGTGAGCGCCACCATCCTGTCCCGCCCCGACCTGGCAGGACTGCGCGGCCCCACTGTGGCCCGCGTGTACAACACCGCCGAGGAAGACTGGTACGGCGTGAGCCTGGTGGTCAAGAAGGACCGCCTGATGGACGTGGTGACCCACCTGCGGGACTGCGGCGGCGTGGACATCGCCGCCACCCAGGTCAGCTACCTCTTTGGCGGCGCGTCAGAGGCGTTTGGCCAGCTCATTTCCCCCTC